>DATIPT010000142.1:0-45520 GCA_035471625.1 Anaerolineales bacterium | reverse complement strand
CGAGATCGAGTCGACGACGAGCGCCGAGGCGGCGGCCCTGCAGTGGCTTCGGCCGGAACAGACGCAGGGGAAAGCCCATCCCTACCTCTACACCCAGTGCCAGTCCTGCGCGGCGCGCTCGCTGTTCCCCTGCCAGGACACGCCCGGCGTTAGGTTCACCTACGAGGCGGAACTCGATGTGGCGCCGCCGCTGGTCGGAGTGATGGGCGCCGAAAGGGTGGACGTGCTCCGGGAAGATGGCCGCGATCGGTATCGCTACGTCATGAGGCAATCGATCCCGTCGTACTTGTTCGCCTTCGCCGTCGGCCACCTGACGTTCGCAACGATCGGCCCGCGCACGGGCGTCTACGCCGAGCCGGAGATCGTGTCTGAGGCGGCGTGGGAATTCGCCCAGAATGAGGACGTCCTGACCGCCGGCGAGGCCCTCTTTGGGCCCTACCGCTGGGACCGATACGACCTGCTGATGATCCCCCCGGCCTTTCCCTACGGAGGCATGGAAAACCCTCGACTGACGTTCCTCAACGCCAGCTATGTCCGCGGCGACCGGTCGGGTACGTGGCTAATCGCGCACGAGCTCGGCCACGCCTGGACGGGAAACCTCGTGACGAACGCGACCTGGAACGATTTCTGGTTGAACGAGGGTCCTACGACGTACGCCGAGTCGCGCATCTCCGAAGTGATCGAAGGGCGTGCGATGGCGGAGTTGCGCACCGCCGGTCGGGCCCGAACGCTCCTGCGGGATATCGAACGCCTGGGATCCGACTCGCCGATGACGTGCCTGCGGCTCGATTTGGCGGGCATGGATCCGGACGAGTCGTACTCCAACATCCCATACTACAAGGGGCTGCTCTTCTTTCGGGCGCTCGAGCGCGAGGCGGGCCGAGAGGGCTTCGATTCGTTCCTGCGTCGGTACATCGAGGACCACCCGTTCCAGTCAATGGACTCGGACGGGTTCCTGGCGTACCTCGAGCGTCACCTACCCGCCGAGGCGACCCGCGTGGATGCGCGCCGCTGGATCTTTGATCCGGGCCTGCCGGAAGGCGCTGCCGACATCCCGTCCGGGTTGCGCAGCGACATCCTGGCGGTCGTCGACGCCTATCGGCGCGGCGAACGTCCGACCCCGGAGCGGATCGCATCGTGGTCGAACCTGGAGAAGACCGTATTCGTATCGTCGCTGTTGCCTCGCATCCCTCCGGAGGACTGCGCCTATTTCGACCAACTCCTGGGGATCGGGGAGACGCGCGACGGGGACCTGTTCTGCCGCTTCTGTGAGCTCAGCGTCGGCAGCGAGTACCGCGAGATCCTACTTCGCTATGAGGCCTACTTCGCTTCGGTCGGCCGCTACCTGTTTCACCAGTACGTGTTTCGCGCGATGGTGGCGAACGAGTGGTCACGAGCCCTGGCCCGGCCGCTCTTCGAGCGCCACCGGAACTTTCACCATCCCCACACCGTGGCGGCGATCGAGAGGCTCCTGACTCAGGCGGGGTTGTAGCGTCGCGGTCAGGGCTGGAAGAACACCATCCCGACACCGAGGTCGTCCAGCCCGCGTTCCGCCCAATGTTGGGCAAGGCCGGACTCGTGATCGAGCGCCTCGAACAAGACCGGGATGGCGGCCGGGGTCTTCATCAAGGCCAGGGCGCGTGCTGCCAAGGCTCCTGCAGGCGGGGCGCCTGAGGCTAGAGCCTCGCGAAGATGAGGAACTGCGGGCTCGCCGATCGCGGCCAGCGCATCCGAAGCCAAGCGGCACAACAACGGATCCGGATCCGCCAGGTGTCTGGTCAGGATCGGGACGGCGACGGGGGAAGGGTGGGTCCGGAGGCCGAGCGCCGCGGCCTGCCGGACTTCGAGCGAGGGGTCTTCCAGCCCGGCGCAAAGCAGGCCGGGTACGGCCTCATCATGCAAGGCGGCGGCGGCGCGGACCGCCCACCATCGTGTCTCATCTGACGGCGAAGCGAGGAGAGAGTGGAGGGCCGCAAGCGCCGCCGATCCCAGTCCGGCCAAAGCCGAAACGGCGGCCTCGGCGCGCGCCTCATCCGACGATAGCAGATCGTCGATGGCACGGCGCACGGGGTCCATCGGGCGACTAGATGTCGGGGGGAGGGACCGGGAGATCGGCCTCGGCCGTCTCGATCCACTTCGAGCCTTCGTCGATCAGCATCACGGGGATGTCGTCGACGATCGGGTACTTCCGGCGGCAATCCGATTCCTGGCAGACCAGCCACGTGTCGTGAACCAGGACCAGGTTGCCTTCTCTTTCGCGGACGCAGTGGGGGCAGCGCAGAATTTCCAAGAGGTCGGGGCTGATCATGGCGCGCTCCTGAGGACCGGATTGTAACATGGCGGGCCTGCAGGTCCCCGGTGGAGGGACCTTGCGACTCAGGTGCCGGAGTCCTTTCCGTGACAGTGCTTCACCTTGCGACCGCTTCCGCACGGGCATGGGGCGTTTCGACCCAGGCCGGCCGCCTGGCGGGCCCACTCGGCCCGCTCTTCGTCCGCCAGAATCTCCATGATCCCATCGGCGTAACGCCCACGCTTCAGCAGATCGGCCATGATCCTCATCGGCCGATCAATGTGGTTGAAGAAGGCGCGGTAGCCGGCGCACAGATAGTTCAAGCCGGGCTCGCCATCGGGAGTCTCGATGAAGCGGTTGCGGGGACACTCGCCGTTGCAGGCGAAGCGGACTTCGCAGTCTCGGCAGTAGCGCGGCAGGGTGTCTCGCTTGTCGGCGCCGAATTTGCGCTGACGGTCTGAGGCTACGAGCTCGAGCATGTGAGTCTCTTGGATGTTGCCAAGCAGGTAGGCCGGCTCGACAAAGTGGTCGCAGGAATACAGATCCCCGTTGTGCTCCAGGGCGAGCGCGTCCCCGCACGTCTCGCGATGGATGCACAGCGATGCGCCCCGGCCGACCCATGAACCCAGGGCCGAGTCGAAGCCTTGGACGAAGACCTTGCCGACGTCGCGCCGGACCCACTCGTCGAAGATCGCGATCAGGAAGCGGCCCCACTGGTCCGCCGTCACCGAGCGCTGCGTGACCAGGTTTCCCTGAAGCGTGTACAAGGGGCGCTGTGCGCTCTTCGCCACGGGCCCTCCGGCGGCGATCGTCGCGCTTCGATCGCCCCAGCCGAGGTTGGCGAGGGGGAGCATCTCGGCGGTCGAGCGCTCCACGATCGGGATGAACTGGAGGTACTCGGCGCCGATCTCGTCGCGGAAGAACCGGTAGAGCTCCAGGGGCTGATTTGCGTTGGCGGCGTGGACCGTGCAAAGGATGTTGAAGTCCACGCCGGTGCGCTTGAGCAGGTCGGCTGCGGCGACGACGCGGTCGAAGGTCGGACCGCCGCGCTTGTCGAGGCGGTAGGCATCGTGCATCTGGCGCGGGCCGTCCAGCGACAGGCCTACGAGGAAACCGCTCTCTTGAAAGAAGCGGCACCATGCTTCGTCCAGGAGCGTGCCGTTGGTTTGAATCGTGTGTTCGATCGTGACGCCAGACGGAGCATAGCGCTGGACCAGGTCCACCGATCGGCGGAAGAAGTCGAGACCCATGAGGGTCGGCTCCCCGCCTTGCCAGGCGATCGTCACCACCGGTCCGGCCTGGCTCTCGATCAACTGCTGCAGGTAGGTTTCCAGCAGGTCGTTCTGCATGCGAAACGGACTGTCTGGGTAGAGCGCTTCTTTGGAGAGGAAGAAGCAGTAGGTACAGTCGAGATTGCAGATCGCCCCGACAGGCTTGGTCAGCACGTGGAAGTAGTCCGGGGCATTGGACGGACGGGGGCGGACGGCGGTCAGGGGTGAGGGCACGTGGAGTCCAGGGCCGGGCAGGGATTCTACCAGGTGGACCTTCCGCCCGAGAGGCCAGGCCCGAGCGAGACCCGCGCGTCCGCGGCGAACGTGCGCTAGACTTCCCGGGACGCTTTCGTCTGAGAGGAGTCACCCATGGCTGCAGCGGGACGTGTCTCCGAGGGCGGCGCCGTCCGCGCGACCGGCCGGTCGTTGCGCGACTGGCTCCCCATCCTGACGTGGCTGCCCCGGTACCAGCGGGCGTGGCTTCCGATCGATATCCTCGCCGGTCTGACCGTGATGGCCCTGCTTGTGCCGGAAGGGATGGCCTACGCCGAATTGGCGGGAATGCCCCCTCAAGCGGCCTTCTATGCTGCCCCGATCGGCCTGATCCTGTTCGCCGTCTTCGGGACGTCTCGGCAACTTGTGGTAGCCGTTTCTTCCGCTATCGCCGTGATGTCCTTCTCGATCGTCTCGGAGCTGGCAGGGCCGGGGACGCCCGAGTTCATGGCCCTGACCTCGGCGCTCGCCATCCTCGTCGGAGTGGTGGCCATGCTCGGGGGCGTCTTGCGATTGGGGCGGATCGCCCGATTCTTCTCGGAGTCGGTCCTGACCGGGTTTGTCTCCGGCCTGGCGCTGGTCATCATGGTCAAACAGGTCCCGAAAATGCTCGGGCTTGAGGCGGTCGAAGGCAACTTCTGGGAGCGCACCCTCGATCTGATCCGGCACATCCCCGAGGCTCACTTGTTGACAGCCGTGGTGGGCTCGACGGCGCTGGCGCTGATGGTCTTCCTGGAGCGCCGATTCCACAAGGTGCCGGCCGCGCTGGTGGCGATGATCTACGGGATCGTCGTCTCAGCCTTGTTTCAGCTGGACGGGCTTGGGGTCCACATCGTGGGGGAGATCCCCGCTGGCCTGGCCGGGCCTCGCCTCCCGGGGGTCGGCCTCGAGGCCGCCCCGATCCTGATCGGAGGGGCCTTGGGGATCGCCATGGTGGCATTTGCCGAAGCGATCGGACCGGCAAAGAGCTTCGCTCGTAGCCACGGCGATCGGGTGAACGACGACCAGGAGCTCCTGGGCCTGGGGGCGTCTAATCTTGGGGCTGGGCTGTTCCAAGGATTCTCAATCGGCGCCAGCCTCTCCAAGTCGGCGGCGAATGACAACGCCGGGGCCAAGACGCAGATGTCGGGCGTGGTCGCGGCGGTGCTGGTCATCCTGGTTGCGCTGTTCTTCACGCCTCTCTTCCACGATCTGCCCGAGGCGACTCTGGCGGCGATCGTCGTGGTGGCCGTAGCCGGGATGTTCAAGGCCGGGGAAATGGGCCGGCTGTTCCGCGTTCGCCGGAAGGACTTCCTTCAGGCGAGCGTGGCGCTGCTGGCCGTTCTGACGTTCGAGGTGCTCCCGGCGCTGGCGATCGCCGTCGTCGTCTCCCTGACGGTCCTGGTGTTGCGGGCCAGTCAGGCCAAGCTGAGTGAACTGGGCAGGGTGAGTGGCCGTCTCTCCTTCAGAAGCCTGGACACCTACCCCGACAACCAACGACTGCCCGGGCTGTTGATCCTGCGGCCCGACGAGGGCATCTTCTTCGCGAACGCGGCTGCGCTTCGGGAAGAGATCCGACGCAGGATCGAATCGGCCGGCCGGCCTCTCAAGGCAGTGCTCGTCGATCTGGAGATGACCAACGAACTCGATGCGCCCAGCGCCGAAGCGCTCGAAGAAACCTGGCGGGATCTAGGTGCGCTTGATCTGCGATTGATCTTGAGCTCGGTGCATGGTCCGGTGCTGGCAATGATGGATCGGACGGGTCTGACCGAGAAGATAGGCGCCGGCAACGTCCACGCGACGGTGCTCGGCGGAGCGATGGACTACCTGCATGGGGATGAGGACGGGCTCCGTCTGATCCTCGAGATGGTTGGCGAGACGGTCGAGGGGTTGGGCCAGGAGCTCAAAGTACTGCGCGCGGCCTCGACCAAGAAGGGGTCCGCGCCGGCCTTGCAGAGCGTCGCCCGGGCGATTGCCGGGTTGGGGGAGGCGTTGCGGCGCGTCCGCCGCAAGTAGTCGAGTGGAGGTCAGCGCGGAGACGGCCGCCAGGGGAGGCGGTCTCCGCACTTTCCGGGGATGTCGACGTCAGTCTTCGACCTTGGCGTCGTCGGGAAGTTCGGTTCCCGGGCCGTACTCATAGATCGCTCGCCACGGTAGGTAGTGGGTCTTGATCCGGTCCGAATGAAGCACCTCGCCGTTTCGGCGGACGGTGCGGTTGACGACGACGTCGAGGCCCTTGGCGGAAAAGTCGACCTGGACGATTTTCCCCTCAGGGAGGTCTTCGTTCTCCCGGTAGATCGTCTCGGGCGCCTTGACTTCGTTGGAGCGGTCGCTCGACCACTGCACGGTCCGCCCGTCGGAGGTCGAGTAGAACTTCCAGAGGAGCTGGTTGCCGTAGATGTAGGTCTCCATCAAGAGCCAGTAGGGCGTGTCGTTGGTGAACTTGAAGTCGACCTGGGGGACAAAGACGGTCGCGTCAAGGCCGGGCCCGGGGGATCCGGTTCCCTGCTCGTAGTAGCCGACGCGGTAGGCGTGTGAATGCCGTTCGACGATCGGGTAGCCGCCGAAGAAGGCGGCGCGGAAGAGCGTCGTGCTGACCTGGCAGACGCCGCCGCCGACACCCTTGATGGTGCGGTTGCCGAAGATGATCAGGGCTTCGGCGTAGCCGTTGTCGAGGCTGACGTCGCCGAGGTGCTCGGCCATCGAGAAAGTCGCGCCCGGCGGCACGAGCAGTCCGTGAAACTGGGCTGCGGCGGTGGTGATGTTCTGAATCCGTTCAGGGCTTGAACCGGAGAAGTAGGTTGAGGCGCCTTCGGTTGCGTACGAGGCCAGCAGTACGTTCTCCGTGATTCCGAGCTGCTCGGCCGTGGCGTCGCTGCGGACCTCGGGATCGGTCGTGTTGAACACCAGGGGCGCGGTGTGCCGGCCTTCGGCGACCGCCGCCTGAATGGCATCGAGCGACGCATTTGGATCGAGGCTGCGGCCGATCACCGCCGGACGAAGGAGATCGAGCTGACGAGTGTCATCGTTGAAGATGAAGCGAGCGTTCTCAGGACCGCGTTCCAAATCGGGTGCGAGATCGACCAGGAACGGGATCAGAGCGGCGTCGTCGAGGCCCACGACAAGTTTGGTCGTTCCATCTGCCTGGACCCGGCGGAAGCGGATCAACGCCGCGAGGTCCTCGGGTTGGTACACCCAGGGGCCGGCGTCTTCGGCCGTTAGGCTGAAGGGCTCGCCAAGGAGCTGCCGGGCGACGGCCGCCTGTGCGCTGGCATCCAGAATCGCTGGCGGGCTCTCGTCGATGGCCAGGTCGAGCACGGCGTCGGTCATCCCGCCGATGGCGGTAGCGACCGCGTCGGTGTTGGCCCGCAGGTCCAGGCTACGCCCAATCTGGCCAGGCTGAAGCACGACCTCACGCCCCTGGATCGTCACCCCGGCTTCGATCGTCGGCCGGTCGACTTCGGCGGCGACCGCTGACAGGTAGGCATGGGCCGCAGCTTCGTCGAGGAACAGGGTCGGCGGCAGGTGCACACCGCTGAACCAGGCATCCAGTTGGGCCCCCGCTTGCGCGAGGGGATCTCCGGTGCGGCCCACGGCGAGGGCCTGCGCCGCCATCCCGGAGGTGTCGAGGATCGTTCCGATCGCCGAAGGCGAGGCCGTCCATGTGCGGTCCCCGTCGCGCAGGACGATCCGACCTGTCTGGGTGTAGGGGAGTCCGGTGGCCAGCGCCGATTCGATTTCCGCTGCGCTCATCCCGGATACATCGACCGGGCCGATCGACACGCCGGGGAAGGCGCTTCCCGCGTAGAGCAATCGGATCCCCAGGATCAGGGCGAAGAAGGCGCCGAGAAAGGCAACCAGGGCCAGGAAGGCCGCCGACAAGAGGCGAATCGCCCAGGCCAGGGCGTCGGGTCGAGAGCGAGGGAGAACCGAAGAAGCATTCATGCGAGCTCCGGCGGCGGATTATACCGTCTCCATTGGAGGCCCGGAACGAACCCGCCCGCCGAAATGGCGGGCGGATGGGAAAGCGGAAGGGGGGTTTCGGCGTCTACTCAAGCACCCAGAGGGCGATCTCGTTGTAGGCCGCAGTGAAGGGCTGGTCGGTCGCCGCTCGAACGAAGTAGCCGATCTTGCCGGCCTCGGGGAAGGTCGTGTCTACCGCCTGGGCCACCTCGATCCCGTTCATGTAGACGGTGAAGGTGCTTCCCTGGACCAAGACACCCATGCGATTGACGCCGCCGGCCGATGTCTGGACGACGTCGCTGCGAGCGGGCGGGACGAGGGTGAGGGTCGTGTCGCCGGTCCAGCCGGTAAGGGAGTAGGTCCCGTCGCAAGCCAGGCCGAAGAGGTAGCCGCGGTCGTTGTCGGGGGCGCGGAAGATGAACCCGAACCGGTCGCCCGGGGCACATGCCGAAGGCATCACGGCCGAAGTCTCGACGTAATAGTCCTCGACTTCCGGCCAACTGAGGGTCCAACACGCCGTGCCGAGGAGCCCCTTGGCCTCCATCAGGAATCGACCGCCTGCAATCGAGTTCTTGAAGCAGGTGTTGTCGAAGTAGGACCAGTGCCAGCTGTTGGGGTTGTCGAACGTGTCGCGTCCGTCCGGCGGTCCCAGGCTGACGGCCGGATCGCCGGGCACGGGCGTTGGCGGGGGCTCGGGCGTTGAGGTCGAGGTCGGCCGGGTAGTCTGGGTGGGCATGGCCTGGACGGTTTGGGCGACCGCCGTGTTCACGGCGTCAGGGTCGGCGGTCGGAGCGGGTGCCGGCGCACAGGCCGCCGCCGCGATCAGGACGGCCAAGCCTAGCCCGGCGATCATCAAGGTTCTCATCGATCCTCCTCTTCTCTTGGTTCCCTTGTCATCAGGATCTGGGCGGTGAATCCGGAAGCGCCTGAATCAGCATAACACGAGGCCGGCTCACGGTTCGAGGTAGACCCGGACGCTGGTGTAGTGGCGGATGGCGGGTGGGTGCTCCCCGCGCTCGATGACGGCGATGCGCCCGTACTGGGCGCGCGGGATGGTGAAGGGGACGCGGGCTTCGAACGTCCCGAGTTCTCCGAGGACGGGGGCCTCGACCTCGACCTCGGCCGAGCCGACGACGTTCCCGGAGCGGTCGAGGACTTCGATCAGGAGGGGCAGATCCTCGTCCACCCAGGCGGCGCCGCGGACCTCGGCCACGCCGCCGCTGACTCGACGGTCCTCGCGTGGGGAGAAGATCGTCAGCTTCTCCGGGGCGTCTGGATCGGTGTAGATCCGCGCCGGTCCGACGCCCAGGAAGACGACCGGGCGGGAGTGGATATGGTCGATCCGGTTCGAGGTGAGATGGTTGAAACCGACTTCGATCAGGCCGGCCTCGGCGACTCCCGTGATCGAGAAGGGAACGGTAACGACAAAGGCGCCGGCCGAACCTTCGATGGCGAGAAGGTACGTTGTAGCCCGACCGATTTCCTGGCCCTCTTCGCCGATCAGGCGGACGAAGACCTTCCCGCCGTAGGCCGGCCCGGCCCAGCCGCTGACGCGCACCGGGCTGACGACCTGCGATCGGGGGCCCGGCGCATCGAGCAGGATCCGTTCCTGCGGGATGGGCAGCGAGACGCGCGTCGGGGTCGCGGTCAGGACGAATTCCGGAGGCTCGAGGATCAGGGAGGCCGTTCCGTCGACGACCGGGATGGGCATGCTTGCACCCGGCGGCGTTGCGGTTCCGGGTTCGGCGGTCGACGCGGCCGGGCCCGGATCGGCGGGGCCGATCACTGGCACCGAAGCGCCGCAACCCGGGAAGACCAGCCCGGCCAGCAACGCGGTGGCGACGACCTTCAAGCGGGTGAGGACCACGCTTGCCAGCCGAGCCCGTCCCCGGTCAGATGCCGGTGACGCCGGCGCGGTAGCCGATGAAGACGAGGAACGCGCACAGGCCGGCGTAGATGAAGGAGGCGGTCCGGTCGTCCCGACCCCGGCTGATGGCGTAGTAGCCGGGCAGGGTCAGGACGGCGGTGGCTCCGTACAACCAATGGACACTGCGTCCCGGTGATGCGCCGCCGAAGGACAGCACAAGCCCGATGACGACCTGGGCGAGCGCCAACAGCTCGCCGATCACGAGGATGCCCCAGGTGCTCGAGGAGACATGCGACCCGCGCGGCGCCGCGGGCGGAGAGCCACGATCCGCCACCTCGGCCGGACCCCCGGGCGGCTGCAGCATGGCTTCGGTGGGGCTGCTCTCGGGGGTGGAAGGCCGACCGCCGGGGCGCACGGCGGCCGCCAGGATCCACCCGGCGGCCAGGATCATGTACAGCATGAAGCTGAACGACAGCGCCCCGTGAATGCCGGTCAGGTCCATGTGCACGAGTCTATCACCGCCGGCGCCCCGGCTCCCGGAGTCTAGTTCAGTCCGTAGATCTCTCCGAACTTCGTCTCGAGATACCGCAGATAGGGGGCGGCGGTCAGTTCACGGCCCGTGACACGGACCAGGAGCTCATTGGCTTCAAACTTCGACCCGTGCTGATGGATGTTTTCTCGCAACCAGCCGAGAAGCGGAGCGAACTGGGCGGCTTCGATCTGGCGATCCAGATCGGGGACGTCTTTCTGGATCTTCTCCCACAACTGGGCCGCCGCCAGATTGCCCAGGGCGTAGGTCGGGAAGTAGCCGATGATGCCGCCTGACCAGTGGACATCCTGCATGACCCCATCCGCATTGTTCGGGGGTGTGATGCCGAGGTACTCGCGCATCTTCTCATTCCACGCTTCCGGAAGGTCGGAAACCGCCAGGCGATCCTCCGCCAGGAGGATCTCGAGGTCGAACCGGAGCATGATGTGTAGGTTGTAGGTGGCCTCATCCGCCTCGACCCGGATCAGGGACGGTTCCACCCGGTTCATCGCCCGGTGGAAGGCAACCAGGTCGGTGTCGGCCAACTGATCGGGGAAGTAGGTCTTGAGGCGCGGGTAGAAGGCCTTCCAGAATGGCAGGCTTCGCCCGACCAGGTTCTCCCACATCCGCGACTGGGATTCGTGCAGGATCAATGACGAACCTCCGAGGAGCGGCGTGCGATCGAGCTCCGGCCGAGAACCCTGGTCGTACAGGGCATGTCCGGTCTCGTGCATCGTGCTGGCGATGCTTGAGGCCAGCAGGTTTGGATACAGCCGGGTCGTGATCCGGACGTCGCCGAGGCCGAACGTCGTTGTGAACGGATGGGCCGATCGGTCTTGGCGGCCGCGTTCGAAGTCGTAGCCGAAGGCTCGGGCGACCTCCAGTCCGAAATCCCACTGCTTCTGGAGGTCGTAGTCGCGCGTGAGGACCCGGCCGCCTGCCGGAGCGCCGCGCTCGGCGATCGCCTGCACCAGGGCCACCTGGCGCGGGCGGAGCTCATTGAAGACCGCCCGAACTTTGGGCATGGTTAGGCCCTGCTCGAACTCGTCAAGCATCGGGTCGTAGGGGTGATCATACGGTGCGAAGAACTCGGCGTAGGCGCGCCGCAGGCGGAAGACTTCTTCCAGATGCGGCGCGAAGGTTGCGAAGTCGTTCGCCGGGCGGGCCTTCTGCCAGGACTCGAAGGCCAAGGATGTGACTCGACTGAATTCGGCCACGAAGTCCGGCGGGACACGAACCGCTTTGTCGTAGTCGTGGGACACTTTCTTGACGAGCCTGGCCTC
Source organism: Anaerolineales bacterium (assembly GCA_035471625.1). Lineage (GTDB taxonomy): Bacteria > Chloroflexota > Anaerolineae > Anaerolineales > E44-bin32 > DATEVL01. The sequence goes on along the minus strand of DATIPT010000142.1, from coordinate 34,065 downwards.
GTCCGAGTCGGGGTCGGCGCTCTGGGTCTCGGCTCGGGCGGCCTCGATGGCCGCGCCCATCTCGGGCGAGGTGAACTTCTCGTGAGTGATCCGCCCCAATGTACTGAGCTGGAAAGATCGGCCGGCGCCGCCGCCGGAAGGCAGGTTGACTTGCTGATCCCACTCGAGGACGGCCGATGCGCTTCGAAGGTCGAACCACTCGTTGAGCCGTTCTCGGAGAGCTTCGATCTTGGTTCCCATGGGTTCTCCTTAGTTGTTGGTCAGGCTACGCGCCAGCGCGGCGTCTCGCCGCGCAGGGCGCCTAGGACTTCTCCGGCGATTTCGACCGACACCCGGGCCTGGGCTTCGACGGTTTGCGCCCCGATGTGGGGTGTCGCCACCAGCCGGGGATGGCGGACGAGCGCGGCGGCCCCCGGCGGCTCGGCCTCGAAGACGTCGAGGGCGGCGCCCGCCAGCCGACCGGCGTCGAGCGCCTCCAGCAGCGCGCCTTCGTCGATCAGCCCGCCACGTGCGGTACACACCAGGTAGGCCCCGGGCTTCATCCGGCCCAAGGCGCGGCGGTCAATCAAGTGTCTGTTCTCGCTCGTCAGAGGAACATGCACGCTCACAAAGTCGGCGCCTTCCAGGACGGACCCCAACGCCGCCGGCTCCACACCTGCATCCCGGATGGCCGCTTCGGACACGAGCGGATCATGAGCCAGGACTCGCATGCCGAAGCCGCTCGCCAGCGCGGCGACCGCGCGGGCGATTCGCCCGAAACCGACCAGACCGAGCGTCTTGCCGCGAATCTCGATCCCGACGAACTCGTTCTTCGGCCACTCGCCGCGCCGAACTGCAGCGTCGGCACCCGGAAGGCGGCGCGCCAAAGCCAGAAGGAGGGCGACGGTGTGCTCGGCGACGGCGTTCGTCGTCGCCTCGGGCGCCGTGACGACCATCACGTTCCTTCGGCGAGCGGCTTCGAGGTCGATATTGTCGACACCGACTCCGGCCCGGCCGACGACCCGGAGCGGCGGCGCCGCTGACTCGAGGGCGCCGTCGTCGACGCGGGTCCGGCCTCGCACGATCCAAGCGTCGACATCTCCCAGGGCCGAGAGGTCATCGAGGGTGACATCGGCCTCCTGAGAGAGGCAGTCGAGCCCGGCCTGGGCCAGGCCGTCGCATACAAGCACGCGCCATCGCTGCGGCAATCGGAGCTCCGGTGAGGAGGCTGGACGGACGTCTCCGTCGTCGGGCCAGGATCAGGGACGGGCCGGCGAATTGTACCCTGCCGGAGGGGGTGACTCCGCCGGATGATCATCGCTCGGCGCTGGCAGGATCGAAGGCGTGAACAGCAGCAACGCCAGCGGTCCGGCGAGAAGGATGGTCAGCGCCGCCACCAGTCCGCGTTCGGCCGCGATCCACCCGACCAGGAAGGCCAGTCCGCCGGCGACGATACCGGCGACCGAGGCGAAGGCGGCGACAAGCCCCGGGCGATCGGGCGCCGCGGCATACGCCCGGGCTTTGAGCAGCGGGTACCACGGCGCGGCGAGCAAACCGAGGAGGAGCAACCCTCCCACCTGCGAAGCCATCCGACTCAGCAGCCAGGCCGGGTAGGCAACCACCGTCAGTCCGGCCGAGATCCGGATCAACCTCACATCGTCGATGCGTCGGAGGAGCGGGACGATCAGGACTTGGCCGAGAAGGAATCCGATCACCCAAAGCGTCCCGGCCATGGCCGCCCAGGCAGGTTCCAGGCCGGAGGCGTCGGTGAGGTAGACGGCGATATAGCCGAAGAAGACGTCGAGCATCAGGTCGGCCATGGGGAGCAGGATCAGCCACCGCCACAGCCGGCCGCGTCCGGAGCGCGTGCACACACCCCCGACCATGAGGCGCCCGGATGTCGGAAAGGCCCAGCGGATGCCCGGTTGAGCCCTGAGGTGATGCGAGAGACGGACGGTCAGTGCGATGGCAGCCGCAGCCAGCACGACCAACATCGATCGGAAGGACGCGCCGAGGGCGAGACCGAGTGCGAGGGCGGGCGCCCCGAGCAGGTTGCCGGTCGTTCCCGAGGCGGTCCAGCGAGCCATGGCCTGCGACTCGCGGCCCGGGTTTCGCTGGATCCATTCAACCTGGCTCAGGCTGACGAAGGCTGCGCTGGCCGGGCCGGCGAGGGATAGGGCGACGACCAGCGCTGCAAAGGAATCGGCCCCGGCCGCCAAGAGCAGCGTCGCCCCGAGCGCCACGCCGCCACCGAGGATGAGCCGCGTCCGCAGGGGCGTATCCCCCAAGACGAGAAGGACGGGCTCGACCAGCGTGGAGACGACCAGGGGCAGACCGACCAACAGCCCGACCTGCGCGTAGTCCAGGTGAAAGGCTTCCCGCAAGAGCGGGAGGGCGAGCGCCAGGATGGTGAAGGCGAACTCATCGAAGAACTCGATCAGCAGGAAGCCGCCCGGGAGGCGCAGGCGGGTATGGGTTGTGAGCTTGCGTGGAAACATGCCCTCTCCTTTCGGGGTAGCGCGAGCGGACGATCGGCCGAAAGGAAAGGGAGGGCCGCGCGGCGAGCGTGCGGTCGGTTTCGGTTAACGAGGTGGGTGGAAGATTTCGATCATGACCAAAGGATACCTCAGGCCGGGTGCCCAGGTCCGACGAAAACGACCCAGACCGCCAGGTCGTCGCTAAAGGACTCGAAGCGATGCTCGACCCCGGCCGGGACGAACATCAGATCTCCCGGCGCGAACGAGTGTCTGCGTTCGCCGTTACGGAACATGCCGCTGCCCGAAATCACGAAGTACACCTCGTCTCGGTCGTGGGGACTCTGGGTATCGATCCCGCGCGGCGCGTAGATCTCGACCTCCAGCCCGGGATGCTGGAGCACCCGAGCGAATCGCTCGCCGCGTTCTCCGGGGATGAGGTTGTAGGCCTCCTGCGGCCGGATCCAGAACTCGTTGCCGAAGGGCATCGGGCTCCTCCCAAGACCGAAATCGTGAACGCCCGCGGATCGAAGCGCCCCGCCCAGACCCGGAGTCTAGGGCAACTCCAGATCCGCGAAGACACCGCGATGATCCGAGGCCGTGCTCACGATGGTCTCGGCGTGGGAGACGACAAGATCCGGGCTGAGCCAGATCCAGTCGATCCGCTGGAAGGGATCGTCGGAGGGCCAGGTCAGGCCGGGTCCCTCGCCGGCTTGCTCCCAAGCATCGACCAGACCCGCTTGGCGGAAGAGATCTGCCTCGGGCCAGTCGGGCTCGGCGTTCATATCGCCCATGAGAACCGTGTGCGGCGCGCCGTTCCAATACTCAAGGATGACCGGGATTTGGGCCAGGCGCGGCTCAGGTTCCTCGGCAATATGGTGCAGGTGAGTGGCGATGATGTGCAGGGGCTCGCTCCCGCCAACATCGACGTGAGCCCACAAGTAGCCGCGGTGCAGCAGCGTGTCGAGCTCGGGGAGCGGGGCGGATCCGTGGTCGAGGAAGCCCGTGCGGCTCAGGATGGCATTCCCCCAAATGGGGTCGGCCGTGGCCTGGAAGACGATCGGCATCCCCAGGCGGTGTGAGAGCCAGTCGACGAGATCGAGCGAGCTGTCGATCATCCAGCCGCGTGACATCTCCTGAAGCGCAACGATATCCGCTCCGCTCCCTTCGATGACTTGGGCGATCGCCTCCGGGTCGAGGCGCCCCTCACGGCTGAAGGCCGAGTGCACGTTGAACGTCAGTACTCGGGCGCTTGCGGCTGTTCCGGGAGACTCAGGCTGGACGGCCGGCGCGACCAGGGCGTACCCGATGGCAACGAGCGCCAGGCCGGCGGAAATCACTACCGCCGTCAGGTCGAAGCGTGGGAGCGGCTCGCTCCGGCCGCGACCCACGGCCCCGATGACGGCCAGGCCGAACAGCGCCGCTGCGACCGGCACCACCGTCGAGTGAGCCAAGGGAAGTGCCACGTCAAACGAGACGTAGTAGACGAAGGCGAGCAGGAGGTAGATGACCAGCCCGACGGTCATGGGGACGGCCGTCCTCGATAGGCCGGGGCGGACGGGCGCGCGGGTGCCAATGGCAATCACCCCCAGGCCCCACCCAAGGAGTGCCTGGAGAAGGATGATCGTGAGCGGGTAGAACCCGGCGATCCCGTCCGCTAGCGGCGCGATCAGGAAGATCGCAACGGCGATCGGGATCGAAGCGATCGGTTTGTGCAGGGAGGGGCGGCTGAAGGCCAAGGCGGCGCCGAAGGCCAGGGCGAGTCCGCCGAGCATCACGACCGCGAAGGCGGTTCCCGAATCCAGACCGGAGATCTCGGCAACCCAACCCTGATTCTGGAGCTGGAGCCCCTGGAGGAGCAGGAAGCCTCCGAGGGCAACGACTGGCCAACCGGCAGACCAGGTCGTGTCGGCCGGGGTCGCCCGGTGAGGCTTGGGCTCTCGCCAGGTCAGCCACAAGACCAGGCCGGAGATCGCCGCCACCAACAGGATCACTCCGAGGCCGGAGGTCCAACTCAGATCGAGGGTTCGGGTGAACCCGCGAAGGAACGTGTCCAGCGCCATCCCCACCCACAGGCCATAAGCGAGCCGCAAGGGCCCGGCCAGGCCGTCCACGGCGCGAGTTTGCCCGGTGAAGGCGCTGAGGAAGATCACGAACAGAGCGACCGAGGCCAGGCTCAAGTACAGGTCGAGGGACGGGCTGGTGGAGAGCTGCTCAACGAGGCGGAGAACGGCCAGGCCTCCGGCCGTCAGCCACAGCAGACCGCCCGGGCGCAGGATCCGGCGCAGCAGCGGGCTCAGCAGGCCTAGAAGGAAGGTCGCGATCGCGATTCCCCCGAGCGTCAGCGAGCCGACGCCGACGGTGTCGCGCAGATACCACGCGAGGCTGGGAAAGTAGACTCGCAAGCTCTGCATACCGATGAGTGTGACCAGGGCTGGTAGAGCGAGGCCGCGCAAGGTGGGGATGCGGACCCAGTTCTTGGTCGGGATGGCTGCCATGGCTTCCTCCGCTCGCTGCGGGAATTATAGTCTCGCAGGGTGATCGGCGGTCTGGGGCAAGGCCCCTGTGCGATAATTGCGCGCCAGAGGCCAAGATGAGGTTTCAGTCTCTCTGCGTCCTGGGAATGGGCTACATCGGACTGCCGACGGCGAGCACGTTCGCCACGAACGGGCTGCGCGTGGTCGGCGTCGATGTCAATCGCCGGATTGTCGACGTCCTGCGCAACGGGGAGGTCCATATCCAGGAGCCTGGCCTACGGACGCTCGTCCAGGCGGCCTTCGCTTCCGGCAACCTGCGGGTGGCCGAGGCTCCGGAGGCGGCCGATGCCTTTGTCATCGCCGTCCCGACTCCCATCCTCGACGACAAGCGAGCGGATCTGCGGGCGGTGCGGGCCGCCGCCGAGGCGATCGCCCCGCATCTTCAGTCCGGAAACTTGGTCGTCCTCGAATCAACATCCCCGCCGCGGACGACGGTCGACCTGCTGGCGCCGATCCTGGAGACCTCCGGTCTGCAAGCGGGCTCGGACTTCTTCCTGGCGTACTCACCCGAACGCGTGCTGCCGGGGCAGATCCTGCGTGAACTGGTCGAGAACGCCCGAGTGATCGGAGGCGTGAACCGCGCCTCCGCCGAGGCGGGCCGGGATCTGTATTCGACCTTCGTGCGCGGCGAGATCGTCCTGACCGACGCCACGACGGCCGAGATGGTCAAGCTGATGGAGAACACCTTCCGCGATGTCAATATCGCTGTCGCCAATGAGTTCGCCCGTTTGGCGGAGCACCTGGGGGTCGATGTGTGGGAGGCGATCGCCCTGGCCAATCGCCACCCGCGCGTCAGCGTCCTGCGGCCCGGTCCAGGCGTCGGCGGTCACTGCATCAGCGTTGATCCGTGGTTCCTGGTGGAGGCGGCCCCGGAGGCAACACCGCTGATCCAGGCTGCGCGCGGGGTGAACGATTCGCAACCCGGCCGAGTCGTCGATCGGATCGATCGGGCCCTCGGAGGGTTGAAGGGAAGGATGATCGCTGTGCTGGGCCTGGCCTACAAGGCCGATGTTGATGATCTGCGCGAAAGTCCGGCGGTCGAGGTCGCGGCGCGCCTGGCCGCCGCCGGGGCCGAGGTTCGAACCTTCGAACCGCACGCGCCGGCGACGACGGTTCCCGGCGGGATCGTGGCCGCCTCGTTGGAGACAGCACTCGACCGGGCCGATGCCGCCGTCCTTCTCGTCGACCACCGGGCATTCACCTTGTTCTCTCCGGCGCTTGCCGGCGAGAAAATGCGCGGCCGCTTCGTCTTCGATGGGCGCGGGGTGCTACGGCGTCCCGAGTGGGAGGCGGCGGGATTCCACGTCGAGGTCCTCGGTGTTGGGGCACCACCGGTTGGCGGCGAGGTGCGACGGCGTGAGTGATCCGAGTCTGAGGGTTCTTTCCGTCTTCGGCACCCGACCGGAGGCCGTCAAGATGGCCCCGGTCGTGCAGCGTTTGGCCGGCACGGCAGGGGTGGAGTCCCGGGTGTGCGTCACGGCGCAGCACCGTGAGATGCTCGATCAAGTTCTTCATCTTTTTGACATCCACCCCGACTACGATTTGGATCTGATGGAGCCCGACCAGGCGCTGGCCGAGCTGACGGCGGCGATCTTCCGGGGGTTGGGTCCGGTCTTGGACGGTTTCCAGCCCCACTGGATCCTGGTCCAGGGCGACACCACGACGGTGATGGCGGCGGCGATCCTGGCGTACTACCGGAGGATCCGAGTCGGGCACGTCGAAGCCGGGCTGCGCACCGGAGACAAATGGCAGCCGTTTCCCGAGGAGATCAACCGGCGGATCGCCGGGGTCGTGGCCGATCTGCATTTCGCCCCAACCGAGCGCGCCCGCGAGAACCTGCTGCGGGAAGGGATCGCTCCCTCGGCGATTGTCCTGACCGGGAACCCGGTCATCGACGCGCTGCGGTCGATCGCCGACCTCCCCTATGAGGTCGCCGGCGGGCCGCTGGCAGCCGTCCCGTTCGATCGCAAGATCATCTTGGTGACCGCCCACCGGCGTGAGAATTTTGGCGCCCCGATGGAGGCGATGTTCACCGCGATCCGTCGCCTGGCCGAGGCCCGCGGCGACGTCCACGTTGTCTATCCCGTCCACCTGAACCCGAACGTGCGCCAGCCTGCCGAACGCATCCTCGGCGGGGTCGGCACCATCAGCCTGGTCGATCCGCTCGAGTACCTGCCGATGGTGCACCTGATGAAGCGGTGTACGCTGATCCTGACCGACTCGGGCGGCTTGCAGGAGGAGGGACCGGCCCTGGGAAAGCCGGTGCTGGTGATGCGCAAGGTCACGGAACGGCCGGAGGCGATCGAGGCTGGAACCGCCGTCCTGGTCGGTCATGATCCCGACCGGATCGTCGCCGAGGTCAGCCGGCTTCTCGATGACCCGGCGGCCTACCAGTCCATGGCGCGCGCCGTCAATCCGTTCGGTGACGGGCACGCCGCCGAACGGATCGTCGAGGCCGTGATCGCCCATCGGTGATCCGGAGTCGCGAAGGCCCCATGGGCGGCGTGTGGGATCGCCACGGAATGTCGACCCTAGGCTGAAGCGTCCATGTCATCCACTCGCAAGCGCCTATGCCTCGTCTCTCGGATCTCTGGAATTGCCGGTCCGGCGAGCTTTCAGCGCCGCCTCGCCACGGGCCTGGCTCGGCGTGGTATCGACGTCACCTACGATCTCGACGCGCATCCGTACGACGCGATCCTATTGATCGGCGCAAGCCGGCAATCACGGCTGCTCGACCGGCAGCGCCACCGAGGGATCCCGATCCTGCAGCGTCTGGACGGGATGAACTGGATCCATCGCAGGCGATGGACCGGCCTGAGGCACTTCCTGCGGGCCGAGGCGAACAACTTCCTGCTCCGGACGACCCGCGACCGCCTGGCCGATATCGTCGTCTATCAGAGCGAGTTCGTCCGCAGTTGGTGGGAAGGGGCGTTCGGGCCGGCGCGGGGGAGCCGGGTGATCTACAACGGTATCCCTCTCGAGGTCTTCGCGCCCGACGGGCCGGCCCGGCCCAAACCGGATGGCTTGCGGATCGTCGTGCTGGAGGGCGCCATCGGCGGAGGCTATGAGATCGGCCTGCATTGGGCCGCCGACCTGGCGAGGGAGTTGGCCGCAAGCTCTCGCCAACCGGTGCAACTCGTGATCGCCGGAAGACCGCGAGGGAAGACGCCCTCGTTGGAACGGGCCCCGGGGGTTCAGATCGCCTGGCTTGGGGAAGTGGCTCCCGACGCGGTCCCGGAGCTGCTTCGTTCGGGGGACCTGCTGTTCTCGGCGGATGTTCATCCGGCTTGCCCCAACAGCGTCCTCGAAGCGTTGGCTTGCGGGCTGCCGGTGGTCGCGTTCGACACCGGCGCCCTTCCTGAGATCGTCGACGGTGAATCCGGTGCGATCGTCCCGTACGGCGCTGATCCCTGGAAGCTCGAGGCGCCGGACACCAAAGCCCTGGCGGCCGCCGCTCAGGGGGTTCTGAACCGGGGCGAACAGATGCGGCGGGGCGCGCGGACGCGCGCCGAACGCGCCTTCGGCCTTGAGCGCATGGTCGACGAGTACCTGGCCGCGCTCGGATGGCTGTGAAGGCGGCGTAGAATCCGATTCGATGGCTTCCGGGCTCTTGTCTCTGGCGGCGCGGGCGGCGCGATGGCTCCCCGAATCCGCCCGCATGGCCTTGTACCGGCTGGGACCGATCACCCGCGGCCTCCGCACGGCGCTCAATCGCGCCGCACCGCACGGGATCCAGGCCGTCCAGATCGCTGCCGGAGATCTGGCCGGACGGTGGCTCCTGTTGGATCTCCAGGTGGACAAGGATCTATGGCTCGGAACCTACGAGCCGGAAGTGGCGGCGGAGATCGGGCGATTGGCTCCGGGCGGCGCGGTCGCCTATGATCTGGGGGCCAATGTCGGTTACACCTCGCTCCTGATGGCCGACGCGGTCGGGTCCGAGGGCCGAGTCATCGCCTTCGAGCCGCTCCCGTCGAACCTCGACCGGCTGCGGCAGGCCGTCGCGTTGAACCGGCTCGAGGGGATCATCGAGATCGTCGAGGCAGCCGTCGGCGACTCCGACGGACCGGCCGAGTTCCGGATCCATCGCTCCGGATCGATGGGCCGGCTTGAAGCGCGTCGCCCGGACGCAGAGACCGCCGACAGGATCATGGTCGACGTTCTCCGCCTCGACAGCTTCGTCTATGGGCAGAGACATCCCGAGCCGTCGCTGGTCAAGCTGGACGTGGAGGGCGGGGAGGTGGCCGCCCTGCGCGGGATGATGCGGGTCCTCAACGAGGCGCGCCCCGTCCTGCTGGTGGAACTGCATGGCCCTGAGGCGGCGGCCGAGGTTTTTGCCGTGCTCGAGCGCGCGGGGTACCAGGCCTGGACGCTGGGAGAGTCTCCGTCGGTGCTCACAACCCCAGCGATGATGTATGGAACCAAGCATGTCGTCGGGCGCGCCCTGGAAAGGGGCCGATGAGCAGGCGCCGGGAGGGTCTTGGCCGGGTGGCGATCCAGCAGCGGGTCCTCCCGGCGTACCGCACTCCGTTCTTCGACGCCCTCGCCGCGCGATGTCCGGGCGGACTGCATATCTTCGCTGGGTCACCGCGCCCCGACGAGGCGATCAACGCGGCCGATCGATTGAGGCGGGCGAAATGGAGCCGGGCGGACAACGTCCACATCCTCGGCGGGCCTGCCTATCTCTGCCGGCAGCCGAAGTTGCTCGCCTGGTTGGAGGAAACGGACCCCGACGCGCTGATCCTTGAAGCGAACTGGCGCTACCTTTCGAATCGAAAGGCCGTCTCGTGGATGAAAGAACGCTCGAGGCCGGTCCTGGGGTGGGGGCTGGGTGCACCGCCGGGGATGGCAGCGCTCCTGCGGAGTCGGATGCTCCGCCACTTCGATGCGGTCATCGCCTACAGTACCCGCGGCGCCGTCGAATACGCCCAGGCCGGGGTCCCCGTGGATCGCATCTTCGTGGCCCCCAATGCGGTCGAGCGTCCTCCCACGCGTCCGCCGAAGCATGCCCCGGCAGTCAAACGACCGGCGCGGATCATCTTCGTCGGCCGACTCCAGGCGCGCAAGCGGGTCGACGACCTGCTGCACGCGTGCGCCGCGGCGATCCAATCACCCGAACTGTGGATCGTGGGCGACGGCCCGGACCGTGATCGGTTGACCTCGATCGCAGGCAAGGTCTTTCCCCAAGCCGTGTTCACCGGTGCGCTGCACGGAACTGAGTTGCGCTTCCGGCTCGACCAGGCCGATCTGTTTGTCCTCCCCGGGACCGGTGGTCTTGCCTTGCAGCAGGCCATGGCGCGTGGACTTCCGGTGATCGCAGCTCGCGGGGACGGATCCCAGGAAGACATGGTGACCCCAAGGAACGGGTGGCTCGTGCCCCCGGGGAAGCCGGATGCCCTGACGACAATCCTGCAAGAGGCTCTGGCCGATCCCCTTCGACTGCACCGCATGGGCGTTGCCTCCCATCAACTCGCCCGACATCGGTTCAACCCGGATGTGATGGTCGAGGTGTTCGTCCGAGCGTTGCGCGATGTGAGGAGCCGATAGGATGCGGCTGGCTTTCGTCGCCGACGGACGGAGTCCGATCGCGCGGAGTTGGATCGACTACTTCGTCGCCTCCGGACACGAGGTTCATCTCCTGACGACTCGCGCCTGCGCCGATCTCCGGGGCCTGACGTCGCAGGACATCGTTCCCCTATGGCCCCGCCGGCGGCCTGCGGCCCGCGATGCGTCCGGTGCGCTGCGGAGCCAGCGCAACCTTGGCGCGGTCACGACCCTTCGCCATTGGATCGGACCGCTCCTGGCGTGGCGCCAAGCCGGTGTCCTTCGGGGGATGCTTCACCAGATCAACCCAGACCTGGTTCACGCGCTGCGGATCCCGTTCGAAGGGATGCTGGCGGCCGCGGCCTCGCCCGACGCACCCCTGGTGATCTCGACATGGGGGAACGACCTGACGTTGCACGCGCCGTCGACACCGATAATGCGGTGGGCGACCCGTCGGGTCCTGCGCCGGGCGGCCGGGCTGCATGCCGATTGCGCCCGGGACGAGCGGCTGGCGAGGTCGTGGGGACTCGATCCCAAGTGCCCCGGCCTGGTCGCGCCGGGAAACGGCGGCGTCCGGCGGGAGACCTTTCGGCCCGGGCCGGTTTCCGGCGATCCGGATTTCGGCGTCCCGTCGCACGCGCCGATCGTCGTTCAACCGCGCGGGCTGCGGGCCTACGTCCGAAGCGAAAGCTTCTTCCGAGCGTTGCCTCGTGTCTTGGAGGCCGCGCCGGCCACGGTCTTCCTGTGCCCGGCGATGGAGGGTGTCGCCGAAGCGGAGGGCTGGAAGGCGCGCCTTGACCTTGGTCCGCGATTGCGCCTTCTGCCGCCGCTCGACCCCGGGTCGATGGCCGCCCTCTTCCGGCGGGCGTCGGTTTCGGTATCGCCGAGCACTCACGACGGGACGCCCAACACCCTGCTGGAGGCGATGGCCTGCGGCTGCCTTCCGATCGCCGGGGATCTGGAGTCGATCCGGGAATGGATTCACGACGGAGAGAACGGCTTGTTGGTCGATCCCCGGAACCCGCAGGCGCTGGCGGACGCCGTCGAACGCGGCTTGAAGGACGATGCGCTGCGCGCCCGGGCGCGTCAGATCAACGGCGAACTGGTGGCGACGCGGGCCGACTACGATGAGGTCATGCCGCGTGCCGAATCTTTCTACGCGCAGGTCCTTCGAGCGCGCGACCGGCGATGACCTATAATCACGCCGAGGCGCCTTCACGCCGAATGACTACGCCATCCAGGGACGGATCGCAGCGATGAAGCAAGTGGTCCAGGATCTCCAGGGGGGAGGGACAAAGATCGTCGATGTCCCGGTCCCCGCGGTCGGACCGGGCGAGGTGCTGGTTCGAACGGCGTTCTCGCTCCTTTCGGCCGGAACGGAGCGGATGGTGGCCGAGTTCGCTGGAAAGAGCCTGGTCGGCAAGGCTAGGGCACGTCCCGACTTGGTCCGCCAAACGATCGACAAAGCCCGCCGTGAAGGGCCTCTGGCGGCCGTCGACGCCGTCCGCTCTAGGATGGCCGAGCCGATGGCCCTAGGCTATTCCTCGGCGGGGACCGTGATCGGCGTGGGTCCCGGAGTAGACGATCTCCGCCCGGGTGACCGGGTGGCGTGTGCGGGCGGCGGATACGCCGTGCACGCTGAGGTCGTCGCCGTGCCCCGACTCCTGGTCGCCAAGCTGCCGGATGATGTCGCCTTGGAGGCCGGTGCGTTCGTCACGCTCGGGGCGATCGCCCTTCATGGCATACGGCTCGCTCAGATCCAGGTCGGGGAACGCGTCGGCGTGATCGGCCTCGGGCTGGTCGGCCTGCTGGCGGTCGCCATCGCTCGCAGCGCCGGCGCCCAAGTCTTCGGGATCGACCTGGACGTCGACCGCGCCGGGCTCGCCGACCGGATGGGAGGCCGCGGGATTGCGAGGGATGGCGCCGAAGCGGCCCTCGGCGCGACTTCGGACGGGATGGATGCCGTCTTGATCTGCGCCGATACCGAATCGAACGACCCGGTAGAGTTGGCGGCGGCGATCGCCCGAGACCGGGCGAGGATCGTTGCGGTAGGCGCGGTGGGTATGGAGTTGCCGCGCAAGGCCTATTACGAGAAGGAACTGACCTTCCTCATCTCGCGTTCGTACGGTCCTGGCCGGTACGATCCGGACTACGAGGAGAAAGGACACGACTACCCCGCCGGGTATGTCCGCTGGACCGAAGGCCGCAATCTCCAAGCTGTTGTCGACCTGATGGGACGCGGCGCCGTCGACGTGCACCCGCTGATCGACCACCGGGTCTCGATCGATCGAGCTGCCGAGGCCTATGACCTGATCCGCGGAAGGGCCCTCAGTGTCCTGATCGACTACACCAAGAGCCGGGTCGAGCCGGAGCGGGGGAGAGTCGTGACCCTCCGGGAGGCCGTGTCGGCGCGGCCCGGTACCGTCCGGCTGGGAGTCCTTGGCGCCGGCCGGTTTGCGCAGGGGGTCGTCCTTCCCGCCCTGAAGAACGATCCCAGGGTCGACTTGGTCGCGGTGGCCTCCGAGCGCGGCCTGAGCGCCGCCGAGGCCGCTCGTCGCTACGGTTTCCGCTACGCGACGACGGACGTCGAGCGTGTGGTCCAGGATCCGGATGTCGACGCGGTCGCGGTCCTGACGCGCCATCACCTGCACGCCGCTCAGACGAGCGCCGCGTTGCGCGCCGGCAAGCACGTCTGGTGCGAGAAGCCTCTTGCCCTGGATCCTCAAGGGTTGGAGGAGGTCGAAGAAGCGCTCAAGGGAGCGCCCGGAAGGCTCACGGTTGGCTTCAATCGCCGGCGAGCGCCGCTCTTCCTTCGACTGCAAGGGTTCCTGGGGCTCCAGGCCGGGCCGCTGACGATGATCTATCGGGTCCACGCCGGGCCGCTTCCGCCCGACCATTGGCTCCTGGACCCTGAGCAGGGGGGCGGACGGCTGATTGGGGAAGTGTGTCACTTCATCGATGCCCTGGTGGCGCTTGCCGGTACGCCGCGGCGGATCCAGGCGACCGGGACAGATCCGGGTGAGGTCACCCTCGCCATGGAGTTCGACGGTGGTTCGCAGGGGACGATTGTCTACACGGCGCGGGGCGACCGGTCGTTCAGCAAGGAGCGCCTGGAGGTGTTCGCCGCCGGCCGCGTCGCGGTCCTGGATGATTTCCGGCGGTTGGAGATGATCGCCGATGGCCGCCGGATGACGGCCCGGCACTGGCTGAGGGCCGACAAGGGACACGCCGCCCTGTGGAAGGCCTTCGTCGATGCGATCGTCGAGGGCGGGGACGTGCCGATCCCCTATGCGGACCTCTTTGCGGTGAGCGCCGCAACCCTGGCGGCGGCGGATTCCCTACGCCGTCGGTCGGGGATCGATCTGGAGAGTCCGCCCTTCACCGGATGACCACCCTCCGACTTCGACTGACAGCGGCGCGCGAGCTGGGGCTGGCGACGCTGTTCCACTACGCCCGATTCCAGATTGGCCTGGCTACCGGCTGGATCCGGAGCCGAACCCCGGTTGAAGGTCTCGATCAATCTTCCCTGACACGCTGGCTCGGGCGCGACGTCCCGTCGGATCCGAAAGGCTACGTCGCCTATCGCCGACGGGAGGGAGCGCCGCGCTTCTTCATCGGTTTCGGCGGTGAGGCTCCGGCGTCGGACGGTGCCGGGGCGACGACCCAGGAAGCCGATGAGATCTTGTCCGGGGCGTTTCGGCTCTTCGGAAAGGATCCGATCCCAATGGGTATGCCGCCGGATTGGTTTGCGTACCCTCCGCCTTTGCAAGACCTCCCGCGCCTCGAGATTCGCGACCACTGGAGCCGCGTTCCGCTGGACGCCCCGGGGATGGACGTTCGCCTGCTCTGGGAACTCTCTCGCTTCGGCTGGGTCTTCCCCCTGACGTCCGCCTTCCGACGGACGGGCGACGTCCGTTTCGCGGAAGGATGCTGGACGTTGATCGACGATTGGCGGCGCCGGAATCCTCCGAACCAGGGCGTCCATTGGGCCTCGGGTCAGGAAGTCGGGTTGAGGATCCTGGCCCTGACGGCCGCCATCGAGACCTTTGGATCCGCCTGGGCGCACGACCCGCCTCGGCTAGCCTTGGCCGCTGCCATGGTGGCCTCGCACGCTTCGCGCATCCCGCCGACTGTGGCGTACGCGCAGGCGCAGGGAAACAATCACTTGCTGAGCGAAGGGGCCGGCCTGCTGACCGCCGGCCTGATGTTCCCGGAGTTCCGTCGGTCCCGTGCCTGGGCGCGAATGGGACGGGATCTGCTGGAGAACGGATTCCGGCGTCAGACCTTCGACGACGGGGGGTACGTCCAGCACTCGGTCAACTACCATGCCTTGGCATTGGAACTCGGCCTGTGGTCGGCTCGCCTGGCCGAGCTCAACCATCAACCCCTCACGGAAGGGTCCCGATCCAGGCTGGCGGCGTTGGCGGATGGCCTCTCGGCCCAGGTCGAGCCCACCTCCGGTAGGGCCCCCTCCTTCGGTCCGGATGATGGGAGCCGACTGTTGCTCGTTGACCCGCAGGCGCCTAGCGACCGCCGACCGGTGCTGGAAGCCGCGGCCAGGGCCTTCGCCGGTGTCTCGTGGTTTCCCGGCGAGGACCAAGGAACGGTGGCGCGCTGGTTGGGCCTGGGCTCGGCGCCAACGTCCGAGGTTCACCCACCGAGCAGCCTGCCCATCGCAGGGCTCCACTTCCTGCGCAACTCGAAGACCCGCGCTGTGCTCCGCTGTGTCCGGTTCCGGGGGCGTCCCGGGCACTCGGATCAACTACACGTCGACCTCTGGCGAGGATCCGAGAACGTGGTCATCGATCCTGGGAGCTACCTCTACAACGGCCCTGCTCCATGGTCGAACGCGCTCTCGGCGGCGGCGGTGCACAATGGCCCTGTCGTCGACGGCCAGGAGCCGATGCATCGGGCGGGAAGGTTCCTGTGGGCGGGCCTTTCACGCGGTAGCGCCGAAGCCGAGCACCAGGGCTCGTATCGGGTATTGCGATCGGTTCAGGATGGGTATCGTCGATTGGGAGTGCGAGTGGAGCGGGCGGTTGCGACGGCCGGCGAGTCGGTTTGGGTCGTCCAGGATCGCATCAGCGGTGAAGGGCAGCGCCGGATGACCGTGGGGTGGACCCTGCCCGATGGGGTGTGGGAATGGTTTGGGGAGGCCCTCAGCCTTGCAACCGAGGGCGGGCCGATGAGGATCGAGTGGGATGGACAGGGCCTCCAGTCCGGCCTGGTACGGGCGGGTGTGTGGTTGTCCGGGGACGAACTGGAGGGACCGGTCGAGCTCTGGGGATGGCGGTCGCCCCACTATGGAGCCCTGGCGCCCTGCCTCCGTCTCGTTTTCGCGGTCGAGGGCCGACTGCCCTTGCGGATGACAACCCGTTTCCTCCTGGGAGACCAGGAAGAGGGACCGGTCGAGTGGAGCGGTGTAGACTTCTTGGGCCCGCTGCCCGAGGCTCGGGGAGAGGGCGACTAGGTCGTGGGCGCTCTGTTGTTCCCCGTCGGTATCCCGAAGACAAAGCGCGTCTTCGATCTCGTGTTGACAATACCCGGGTTCGTCGTGATTTCACCGATCCTGGGGATCCTGGGGCTTCTCGTACGGCTTCGCCTCGGCTCCCCGGCGATCTTCCGCCATCGCCGGCCGGGGCTGAGAGGCGAGGTCTTCACGCTCTACAAATTCAGAACGATGACGGACGCAGTCGGTCCGGATGGCAGGCCCCTGCCGGACGACGAGCGACTGACCGGCCTGGGTCGATTCATGCGGGCGACCAGCCTCGACGAGCTGCCCGAACTTGTCAATGTGCTGCGTGGCGAGATGAGCCTGGTCGGCCCTCGCCCTCTCCTGACGGCCTATCTCGAGCGCTATACGCCTGAGCAGGCCCGGCGGCATGAAGTCCTCCCTGGCATGACCGGATGGGCCCAGGTCAACGGCCGCAATGCCATCACCTGGGAACAGAAATTTGCGTACGACGTCTGGTATGTGGACCACTGGTCGCTGGGTCTCGATGTCAGAATCCTGGCCTTGACGGCCTACAAGGCGCTTGCCCGGGAAGGGATCAGCCAGCCCGGAAGGGCGACCGCTGACGAATTCATGGGGTCAGGAGAGAATGGGAAGAAAGGCGCCTAGGCAGATCTAGGGGGCGATTCGCCAGGGGAATTCACCCGAATCTTCCAGGGCCTACATCTGGCCTGCAGGCGTGGAATTCGGCGCCGCGACCCAAGATGTGGTGGCTCAACGGCAGGTTCCCCCAACTTGTGCGGGGACCGTCCCGTAGGTCGGCCTTGCTTGAGCGAGGATTACCATGTAGTATCCTCCCCTTGGACGAGCGAATTCAGAACGCGCGTGCTAAAGGAGGATGGGAGTGAAGCCGGAGCTCAGTTTCTACGATGTGAAGAGCAAGTCCAAGTTCACCTCCAGCGAGTGGCGGATCGAGGCGAAGGAATCCAAGGGCAAGATGCGCTATTTCGCCGTCGCCAAGGTGCCGGGGGCCAGCCACGAGGCTTGGCTGATCGTGAAGGAAGACTTCGCCAAGTCGAACATGATGTGACGGCTACCGCCGTCGACCGACGTTAGGGATGGGCGCAGCCGCGCCGCAGGGTCGGCTGCGCCCGTTTCTTTGTTCGCAGGGCGGCGGCGGGTGGTAGAATGCCCGTCCGCCGGGTCCGGCGGGCAAGTTCGCGGATCTTCCGTGCCCCCTACGAATGCACATCCTGCTCCTCCACCAGCTGTTCATCCGCACCGACGACGCCGGGGGCACTCGTCACGTTGAATTCTGTCGTCACCTGGCTGAAGCCGGCCACCAGGTCACGATCCTCGCGGGAACGCGAAGCTATCTGACGGGGGAGATCGTCTCGGCGGAGCGTCGGGAGGTGCTCGCGCCGGGGATCGAAATCGTCCGGTGCGGCACGCTGCCGGGGGGACAGCGCAACTTCGTCCGCCGGGCGATTGGCTTCATCTACTTCACCGCGACGTCGCTTCTCGCCGGTGTGCGTCTTGGCCGGATCGACCTCGTCTGGGCGACCTCGCCGCCGCTCCTCCAGGTCGCCTCGGCTTGGGTTTTGGCCGGCATCCGGCGCGCCCCGTGGGTATTCGAGGTGCGGGATCTCTGGCCGGCTTTCGCCGTGGCGGTCGGGGTCCTGCGACACCGACTCCTGATCCGACTGTCCGAGTGGCTTGAGCGCTTCCTCTATCGACGGGCTGATCGCCTGATCGTCAACTCGCCCGGCTTTCGTGACCATCTGACGGCCGCCGGCGTCGACGACGATCGGATCGTCCTCGTCGCCAACGGCGTCGATCCACAGATGTTCAACCCGCGGGATGAGGGTCGCGACTTCCGTTCCCGCTCGGGCCTTGGCGAGAAGTTCGTCGCCCTGTATGCCGGGGCCCACGGCCTCTCCAACGATCTGGCAGTAGTCCTCGAAGCCGCCGATCTGCTGAAGGCCGAAGACGATATCGTTTTCGTGTTCGTGGGGGATGGAGGCGAGAAGGCCCGGCTGGAGCAACAGGCGCAGAACCGGGGTCTGCCGAACGTGGTCTTTCTTCCGCCGGTCCCGAAGGACGAAATCCCCAGTGTCCTGGCAGGGTGTGACTGCGGGATCGCCATCCTCAAGCCGCTCCCTCTGTACGCGACAACGTATCCCAACAAGGTATTCGACTACATGGCCGCCGGTAGGCCGGTGGTCCTCGCCATCGACGGGGTCATCCGGGAGGTTGTCGAGGGTGAGGGCGCCGGGGTGGCGGTAGGGCCCGGCAACCCGCAGGCGATGGCCCAGGCCGTCCGCCGTCTGGCCCGGGACCGGGAGACGGCGCGGGCGATGGGCCGCCGCGGGAGAGACGCGGTCGAACGCCGGTTCGACCGCCGCGACCAGGCGAGAGCCCTGGAGGCGACCTTCCGGCAGGTGGCGGCGGAGGCGGCACGATGACCCGTCCGACCTTGCGACAGCGATTTGTGCGCGGCGTCTACGCGGACCAGAGCAACTCAACCAGCGTGCGCCAGGCGCTCGACCCGCTGCTCCGGGATCTGGGCGACGGCCGAGGTCTCAATGTGGGGGGCGGGCCGATACGGCTGGACCCCCGCTTGGTCCACGTGGACTTGTTCCTCGAGGCTCCGGTGGACTGCGTCGCTCGGGCGGAGAAACTTCCGTTCGCCGACGGATCCTTTGACCTGGTCGTGAGTCAGGAGACCGTTGAGCACGTCCCCGATCCGTTTGCCGCGGTTGAAGAGATGGCTCGCGTGACTCGACCGGGCGGACGGATCTACCTCCAGGTGCCGTTCGTGATCGGCTACCACCCGGGCCCGGAGGACTACTGGCGTTTCACGCGCGCCGGGGTCCGCACGCTCTTGGAGCGCGCCGGGCTTCGCGAGGCGGCGATCGAAATCAGCGTCGGTGCCGGGACCGGGACGTACCGGATCGTGGTCGAGTTTCTGGCCGGCTTGACGGCCCGAATGGCGCCGGGGCTGTACCTGCCGGCGAAAGGCGTTGCGTCCGTGGTGTGCTACCCTCTGAAGTGGTTCGACGGCTGGATCGCCGGGGGCACGGCGCGGGATCGGATCCCCGGGGGATACCTGGCTGTCGCCGCCAAGTCCGATGACCACCGTTAACGTGCTCTTGATCAGTGTCGGTCGCCGGGTCGAGCTTGTGAGGCTCTTTCGTCAGGCCTACCAGGAGCTCGGCCTCGAGGGTCGCATCGTGGCGGTTGACGTGGACCCCCTGGCCCCGGCGCTCCAGGAAGCCGATTCGTCGCATCTGGTGCCACGCGTGGATGACCCCGCCTTCCTTCCGGTCCTGGCCGAGGTGTGCCGACGGGAGCAGGTCCATTTGGCCTTTCCCCTGATCGACCCGGCCATCCCGGTGCTGGCAGACCACCGATCGGAGCTCGAGGCCACCGGAGCGCGATTGGCCGTCGTGTCCTCCGAAACCGCCGAGATCGCGAGGGACAAGTGGAAGACGTTCGAGTGGCTACGCGGCCACGGGTTCCCGACGCCGGAAACCTGGCGCCGGGACGACGTTCCGATGGAGCCAGCCTTCCCCTTGTTCGTCAAGCCGCGACGCGGGAGCGCCGGGCGTCAGGCCTTTCGCGTCGATGACCACCCCCAACTGGCCTTCTTCCTGGACTATGTCGACGATCCGATCGTGCAGCCGTACCTGGATGGTCCGGAAATCACCAACGATGTGATCTGCGGGATGAACGGCGAGTTGTGGGCGGTCGTCTCTCGACGGAGGATCGAGGTCCGCTGGGGCGAGGTCCACAAGGGGGTGACCGTCGACGCGCCGGAGATTCGCGACGCCTGCCGGGCGATCGCGGCCGGGTTGGAGGTTGTCGGTCCAATCACGATCCAATGCCTGATGCAGGCCGGGAAGCCGCTGTTCACGGAGATCAACGCACGCTTCGCCGGGGGTCTTCCGCTCGGGGTCGCGGCGGGCGTGCCGTCGCCGAAATGGTATCTGCAGCAGGCCGCCGGTCTGGCGGTCGAGCCGCCGCCCCTCGGCAGCTACCGGGCGGGGGTCTACCTGACCCGCTACGACGAGTCGTTCTTCATCGACGGAGACCCTCGTGGCTCGCTGGCGAGCCGTGGTCTTTGATCTGGATGACACGCTCTACCCGGAGCGGGAGTTCGTCCGCGGAGGCCTGCAGGCGGCCGCGGTGTGGGCGGAGCATGCGCTGGAGGCAGATGCAGCGAGGGCGTTCGCCGAGCTTTGGGCCATGTTCGAGGCCGGCGTGCGCGGCGACACCTTCGATCGGTGGTTACGGTCTCATGGCTACCCGATCCCGGGCAACCGCGAGGCGATGATCTTGGCCTACCGGGACCACCGCCCGCACTTGAAGCCGTATCTCGATGTGAGGCCTGCCCTGGAAGACGTGCACACGAGCTGCGCACTCGGGGTGATCACCGAAGGGGTGCGCCACGTGCAGCAAGCGAAACTGGCGGCTCTGGGATTGCAGGACCTTCTGAAGGACGTCGTGGTTCTCGGTGAGGAGGAGCGGGAGGCGTGGAAGCCCAGCCCCCGACCGTTTGAGCGTTGGATGGCCGACAAGGAGTTCCAACCGGACGAGATCGTCTACGTCGGAGACAACCCGGCGAAGGACTTCCTGGGCGCCCGACGGGCAGGCTGGTCGAGCATCCGGGTTCGCCGGCCTGAAGGTTTGCACGCCGCCGCCGAGCCGAGGGGCGTCGAAGCCCGGCCGGATTTCGAGTTCCCCGATCTGGTACAACTACCGGCGCTGGTTGCGGCGCACGCGAGGCGGCAATGACGATCCCAATGTCTTCGCCCGATCTGACCGAACGCGAGGTGGAGGCCGTGTTGGAGGTTCTGCGGACGCCGCGCTTGAGCATGGGGCCCCACCTGGAAGCCTTCGAGGCGGCGATCGCCCGGCGGGTCGGGGCACGTCATGCGATCGCGGTCTCGTCCGGAACCAGCGGGCTCCATCTTGCCGTGCGGGCAGCCGGGATCGGCGATGGCGACTTGGCGATCACGTCGCCGTTTTCCTTCGTCGCTTCGGCCAACGTCCTGCTCTATGAGCGAGCGATCCCCGTCTTCATCGACGTCGATCCTCAAACCGGGAATCTCGATCCCGCCCTGGTCGCTGCCGCCGCGTCGGATCTGACCGCCGGTGGATCGGCGGCGGCACGTTGGCTGCCGCGCCGCGGCGCCGGGGCGGGCGCCCTGAAGGCCCTTCTCTCGGTCGATGCGTTCGGCCAACCGGCCGACCATGAGGCCCTGACGGGGACCGTCCGGGATCACTCGCTGGCCCACATCGAAGACTCGTGCGAGGCCTTCGGTTCGACCTACCAAGGGAAACCGGCCGGGATGCTGGGGGACGTCGGGGTCTTCGCGTTCTACCCGAACAAGCAGATGACCACCGGAGAGGGCGGGGTCATCGTCACCGATCGAGACGACTGGGCAGACTTGATGCGCGCTTTGCGCAATCAAGGGCGCGCCCCCGGCGACACCTGGCTACAGCACACCCACCTCGGATACAACTACCGCCTCGACGAACTCAGCGCCGCCCTTGGGGCGGCCCAACTGGAACGCTTTGACGAACTCCTCGAGCGACGGGGGCGCGTCGCTGGATGGTACGAGGAGCGGATCGCCGAGATCGCAGGTGTGGAGAGTTGGTCCATCCGACCCTCAACGACCCGGATGAGCTGGTTCGTGTACGTGGTGCGCTTCGACGCGGCGGTTGAGCGGGATCGCCTGGCGCGTGACCTCGACGCCCGCGGGATCCCCAGCCGGCCCTATTTCTCGCCGATTCACCTTCAACCGTATTTCGTCGAGGGGTTCGGCTACCGCGCCGGAGATTTCCCCGTGACCGAGGATCTCGGTCGGCGGTGCCTGGCTCTGCCCTTCTCCGGAGTGATGACCGAGGAACAGGTCGACGAAGTCTGCCGCGTGCTCCGCCAGGTCATGTAGGCGGGCGCAGCGGCGCCGGTCCCCTTCCGAAACCCCCAAAGCAATGTGGGGACGAAGCCCCCTGGCTCCTTCCGCCAGGGTGTTTTGCTTCGTCCCCACGAGGTGACGCTGTGGGGGAAGATCGATCAGGCTACCGGATCTGGACCCAGTTGATGAACACCAGATTCTCGTCGCACTGATCCGAGGTCGTGATGTAGACCTGATCCGAGAGTGGAAGACCGGCGGTATCTCGGAGTTGGACCCACATTGTGCCGCTGGTGGCGATCGGGCGGTCGGACAGGTCGATCGTGTACCCGGCCGGCCCGACGCGCGGGTTGCTCCCGGTAACCGAGTCGATGTTCACAAGCTGTCCGGCCAGCTGGCCCTCGATATGGACGGTAATCCCGACGAGCGGTCCCCGATTCTTGTCGAACACCTGGCCGGCGACTCCCATCCAGGAGCACGCCAGATCGTTGGCAAAGTTGGCGACCAGGACGTTGCTGCCGGGTTGAATGGAAAACGGTGCGCCGGTGGGCGTGGGCCCCGGGGTGGGGGTGGTCGGCGTCGGCGTCTCGGTCGCGGTCGGCTCCGGCGTGGGGGTCTCGGTCGGTGTCGACGTCGGCGTATCGGTTACGGTCGGTGTCCAGGTCGGCGGGAGGTAGATCTCTGGCGTGTTGGTGATGGTCGGGAACCCCAGGGTCGGTTCGAGGGTTGGCCCGGGTTCGAGTTCGACAGGGATGTAGGGGTCGACAACTTCGATCAGCGCCGGGTTGGCAAAGACGGCCGCGAAGCCGCTGGCGCCGACCAGAGATGCCATGACGAAGACGAACGACAGGCAATTGAGGAACAACCCCGCAATCCCTCGCCTTGGCTTTGGATCATAGATGTCCTGCATCGGTACGCCTCCACTGCCTCAGGGCGCCAGGATCTCGATCTGGGCGGACGCCCGCTCGGCTTCCAGCCATCCCCGGATGGCCTGTGCCCGTACGAATCGAGCCGCATCGGGGCTCAAAGGCTGCACGCCGCGTTCCAGGACGCGGACGATATGATAGCCGAGAGCGCTCTCGATGACATCGCTCGTCTCCCCGGGGGCGATGGCCCACACGGCGGCGTCGACCTCCGGGACGAGCAAGTAGCCTTGCGGTGACCAGCCGAGATCCCCGCCGGACGGGCGGGTGCTGGCATCGAGCGACCGGACCCAGGCCAAGTCGGCGAAATTGGCGCCCGTCGCAAGCTCCGCCAGCAGGGCGTCTGCCTCTTGCTTCGTGGCGACCAGGATGTGGGCCGCCCGGGATTGCTCGGCGGCTTCGCCCACCGGCCTGCTGATCTCTTCGGCCATCCACTCGGCCAACATGTCCTCCTGCAACGCCCGCTTGAAGGAGTCAAGCGTGTAGGCGTTTTCGGCGAGCCAGGCTCCCATGGCTTCGCTGCTGCCGCGGAGCTCGGCTAGCGCCTCGAGCTGGGCTTCCACTGCGGCCTCATCGACAAGGTGGCCGCGGCTGGTGGCGCCCTGTGCCAGGAGCTTGCGGTCGATCAGCGCCTGAAGCACATCGCCCTGATAGTCGCCAAGAGTTGCAAGGTCGGTGCCAAGCGTGCCCTGGGCCGCCTCGAAGCGGGTCGTTTCCTCCAGGAAGTCAGCCAGCAGGATCCCTTCCCCGTTGACTCGGGCGGCCAGGGGAACGGGGGTCGGGGTGACCGAAGGAGCTGCGGTTGGGGTGAGCGTCGCCGGGGCCAGACCGGCGTTGCAGGCGGTGAGAAGGAGTGCGGCCGAGACGGTCGCGATCGTTCGCTTCATGCGGCCGCGGATTATACCCACCCCGGGGCTTCGTGCGGGCGGCGTACGGTCGGCCTAGCCGACCGGCGTGGCCAGGACAATGACAAAGGGGCGCCGCTTGGTCTCGGCGTAGAACATCTTGGCCAGGTCGCGTTCGACCTGGGCCTCGAGGTCCTGTCCCTTGGCCTCGGCGATCGTTCGGCGAATTCGATCTTGGGCGGCCTCGATCAGGGAGTCGGCCTCGGGCTTGTAGATGAAACCGCGCGAGAGAATGCGAGCGTCCTCCTTGAGCGCCCCTGTCTTGCGGTCGAGGCGAAGCTGGACGATGACGAAACCGTCGCGCGCCAGCGATTCGCGTTCACGGAGCACCGCCGGACCGACGTCGCCGACCCCCGAGCCGTCAACGAAGACGTAGCCCCCGGGGATCCGCTCGCCGATCTTCATCTTCCCATTGTGGAACTCGATGATCGTCCCGTTTTCGACGACGGCCATCGACTCGGCGGCATAGCCGATCTCGCGCGCCAGGGCCGCATGGCGGTGGAGGTGCCGGAGCTCGCCGTGGATCGGCACGAAGTGTTGGGGTCGTACCAACTGGAGCATCAGCTTCTGCTCCTCCTGGCTGGCATGACCCGACACGTGAACCGGGGCGATGGCGTCATAGACGACGCGCGCCCCGCGTTGCAGAAGACGGTTGATCGTCCGGTGGACCATCTCCTCGTTCCCCGGGATCGGATGGGACGACAACACGACCGTGTCCCCCGAAATCAAGTCGAATTGGCGATTGGTGCCTGTCGACAGCCGGCCGAGGATCGACGACGGCTCTCCCTGGGTTCCGGTGCACATCAAGACGACGCGCTCCGGCTTCATCTTCAAGGCCTGGTCGAGGGGGACGATCAGGTCGTCGGGCGTCGACAGGTAGCCGAGTTGCCGTGCGATGCGTACGTTGTCGACCATGCTCGTCCCGACCAGGGCCAGGACTCGGTTGTGGTCGGCAGCGGCGCGGGCGGCCTGCTGGATGCGCGAGATCAGCGACGCGAAGGTGCCGATCAAGATCCGGCCGCGGGCCGAACGGAAGACGTCGTCGAAGGCGGCGTTGATCACCGCTTCCGAGGGAGTCCAACCCGGTCTCTCGGCGTTCGTCGAGTCGGCCAACAGGGCCAGGACGCCGCGCCTACCGAACTCGGCGAGCTTGCCGAAGTCGGTCGGCCAGCCGTCCACCGGGGTGTGGTCGAACTTGAAGTCGCCGGAGTGAACCAGAAGGCCCGCCGGGGTCGTGATCCCCAGGCCGACCCCATCCGGGATCGAGTGGCACACGTGGAAGAATTCCACCAGGAACGGCCCCAGGCGCTTCTCCTCCCCCGCTTGGATCGTGTGCAGGGTCGCCTTCTGCAAGGCGCCGCCCCGGCTGAGTTTGGCTTCGAGCAGGCCACGCGTCAGTGAGGTGGCGTACACCGGAGCCGGGATCGCGTCGAGGACGTGCCGGATGGCCCCGGTGTGGTCTTCGTGGCCGTGGGTGACGACAATCCCGCGCACCCGCTCGGCCTTGTCCTTCAGATAGCCGAAGTCGGGGATGATGTAGTCGATCCCCAGCATGTCGTTCTCGGGGAACATGATGCCGGTATCGATGACGAGGATGTTTTCCCCGTATTCGATCGCCATCATGTTCTTGCCGACTTCGCCCAGTCCCCCCAGGGGGACGAGGCGGAGAGTCTTGTCGCTCATTGTCAACTTCCTTTGCTTTGCGTTTCCGAAGGCCGGATCCGGTCCGACGCGGCGGCCGTGGGTGAGGCACAGATAGTGAGCACGAGCGGCGCAGGCAGACTGGGGATCAACGTTGGTGGAGGCTCGGATCGCCGGCCGCGCTCCTCGGTGAAGCCAGGATGCGACGGGCACGACAGGTTTGGGGTGCGGCCTTGCGTGGGACCTTCCCGGATGCCTTCGAGCCGACATCCGACACCAATTGCGTTCGATCGTTCAGAGACGCCGCTGTCGCGGGCGTTCGTTCTCAGGCATACTCCGGAATGTTCTGGCCAGACTTGTAACACGGGAACCCGGAACCGTCAACGTGGTGGTTGGAGGCGCCGCATCGCCTTGACGGGCACCGCCTGCCGGCCCTATACTCTCGCCACAACCAAAGACCCTGGGTCGTCGCGGCCTTTCGCCCGGATGCGAAGGCCGATCGAGGGGAAGCCGGTGCCTGCGGAGACCCGCGGAAGTCCGGCGCTGTCCCGCAACTGTGGGGACAACTGTCAGCGGTCAGGGATCAGCAGCCAGCCGCGCGTCGGCTGATTGCTGATTGCCCAAGGTCGAAGCGGACAGCTGTCCAAGCCAGGATACCCGCCACGACCCCGGCGCTGAAGACACCTTCGCGGAAAGGAGGTGGCGCCTGATGCGAGCGCAACCCCCTCCCCGCTTCGGGGAGGTTCCATTTCACGGCAGGTTCCCCCATCCCCCTTGGAGGAGGATCATGACTCGACTTCGTTCGCTTTCGCTGGTGATCGCTCTCGGCGCGGTCATCCTGTTTGGCCCAACGGCGGCCCGCGCCGCGGGAGGAATCGAGGCCGCGCTCGATTGGCTCCGCACGCAGCAGCAGGCGGACGGCGGGTTCTCGAACGGCTTCTCACCGGAGAGCGACATCGGTGCGACCGCTGACGCCGTGATTGCCATCCTGGCAACCGGAGAGTCGGCGGACGACTGGAGCCCGCAAGGCCAGTCCCCCCTCGATTTCCTCGAGGCGCGAGCAAAGGAAGCTGGATCGCCGGGGCTGGCGGCGAAGATCACCCTCGCCGCCACGGCCGCAGGTCGGGATGCCCGCACCTTCGGCGGAGTCGACCTGGTCGAGGTGATCCTCTCCGGGCTTGATCCCAACACCGGCTTGTTCGGGAGCGGAGCTTACGACAGCGGCCTGGCGATCCTGGCCCTGCACGCCGCCGGGGAGGCCGTGCCCAAGGAAGCGATTGCCGGTTTGACCGCGACCCGCCTGCCGGATGGCAGCTATGCCTTCGACGCGAGCCAGGTGCCCGGGAGCGGGGATAGCAATACAACGGCCCTGATCGTCCAGGCGCTGCTGGCCGTCGGGGACGCCGATGAGGCTGCGGATTCTCTCGCCTACTTCCGTGCGACGCAGAATCCGGACGGGGGGTGGACCTACCAGAAGCCAAGCGCGTTTGGCGAGACCACCGACGCAAACTCGACGGCCCTTGTGACTCAGGCGTTGACCGCCGCGGGGGAGGACCTTGAGGCTTGGAACCAGCCGCTCGGGGTCTTGATCGGCCTTCAGCAGCCGAGCGGTGCCTTCGCCTTCAACGCTGACATGCCGGGCGACAACCTGCTGGCGACCGTCCAGGTTCTTCCGGCGTTGGCCGGCGTCGATTTGACAGCGGTCGCCGGACTGTCGCGGGCTGCGGGCTCTGTGACGGCGGCCGCTTCCGACCCCGGACCCGTCTTGATCGCCGCCGCAGTGATCGTCGTGCTCGTGCTTGGCGTCGCCGCGATCCTGGGTCGAAGCGACCGATAGAGGCCTCGCTTGGACTCGTCGGCGCGACCGCGCTTGAACCCGAGCGCCTGGCTCCTCTGGACCGCATGTGCGGCGACGGCCGCGCTTCTGGTGCGCAATCCGTGGTACCTGCTCGGACTGGCCGGAGTAGTGCTCCTGGTCGGTTGGCGGCTCACGGGTGAGCCGCCCGGCCGGGGGACGCTCGCTCTGGCCGGGAGCATCATCCTGGCGTCGACCGCAATCAACTTGCTCTTCAGCCGGGCCGGCGATACGGTGCTGCTGGAGTTCGATATCCCCGTGCTCGGTGGTCCCTACACGTTGGAGGCCTTCCTGTTCGGATTGTCCGCCGGTCTGCAGGTGGTGACCCTGCTCCTGGTGATGGGAGTATTCTCGCGCGCGGTCACCGCCGCAGACCTCCTGCGTAGGACGCCGCGCGGCCTGTATCCGATCGGGGTTGCAGCGACGATTGGCCTGACCTTCGCCCCGCATGCCCGGCAGGCATTCCTCGACCTGCGAGAAGCGCGCCAGCTGCGGGGCGCCCTGCGTGGGAGCTGGCGCGAAGCCCCCCGTTTGCTGACCCCAATGGTCTTCGAGGCCCTCGAGCGGGCGATGGATCAAGCCGAGTCGCTGGCGGCGCGAGGTTGGGCCAGTACCCTGCCGGTTGGCAACCATCGCTGGCAGGCGGCGCTGGCGTACGCCGCGATCGCCGCGGCTGTCTTGCTGTGTGCGGCACAGCCGCATCAGGCCATCCTGGCCGGCGGCCTGCTGGTCGTGGCGCTGATCGTGCGTTGGATGACACTGCGGGAAGACGCCTCCCCGATCCGCCACCAGCTCGAACCGTGGCGGCCGATCGATACGCTGGTAGCTGCCTTTGCAGCTGCAGCCGCCTTGGGGTTGTTGTGGCTGTCGACCCGCGTCCCCGGGATGCTCGGCTACTACCCGTATCCGACGGCCTACATCCCGCCGGTCGCATGGCCGCCGCTTGCGGCCATCCTGTGCCTGGCGGTCCCTGCCGGGGTCGGGCGGGCGTGATCTCCATCGATCGACTCCACTACACCTATCCCGGGTCGACCGAGGCGGCCTTGGCGGAGCTAGACCTCGACGTGGCTGCGGGAGACCGCATGCTCGTAGGAGGCGTGTCGGGGTCCGGGAAATCCACGCTGCTGCGCTCGGTCAATGGCCTCGTGCCCCATTTTTACGGAGGCCGGTTCGGCGGCCGGGTGGTTGTCGATGGCCTGGACACGCGAGTGTCGTCTCCCCGGCTCTTGGCGGCGAAGGTCGGCACCGTCTTCCAGGATTCGCAGGCGCGGTTCCTGACCAACTCCATCGAGGAGGAGATCGGGTTTTCCCTGGAACTGGCGAGGATCTCCCCGGCACAGGTCCGCCGACAGGCGATCGAGATCGCGACACGCATGGGGCTCACGGAATTGCGATCGCGCCGGCTGGAACGACTGTCGGCCGGGGAGCGCGCCCGGTTGGGGATCGCCGCAGCGCTGGGACGCGATCCGGCCGTCCTCGTGCTCGATGAGCCGCTGACCCATCTCGATCCTGCGGGCGCGCGGGCGGTCGTCCGCTGGGTGCGAGAGTTGTCTCACGAGGATGGACTGACGGCGATCATCGCCGAACATCGACAGGAGTGGTGGCGCGGTCAGGTCAGTCACGTCATCCAGCTCGACGCCGGCCGAATCCGGCAAGGAGGAAGCACGGAGCAGCCCGTTCGCGCGTATCCGCCAGTGGAGATTCCCTACGCCGTCGCCCCGAGTTTGCTGAAGGCGGAGGACCTACGCCTCGCCTTCAACCATCGCCCTGTCCTCGATGGTGTGAACCTGTCCATCGAGCCGGGGGAGATCCTGGCCCTGATCGGCCGCAACGGTTCGGGCAAGACCACCTTGTTGCGGTGCCTCACCGGGCTTCAGCGCCCGGCGCACGGGGCGATCCTTCTCGATGAAATCTCGATTCTTGAGACGCCGGTCTTCGAGACGGCGCGCAAGATCGGCTATGTGCCGCAACCCCCATCGAGCATGCTGTTCTCCGAAACGGTCCGGGAAGAAGTCGAGCTGACCGCTCGCAGCCGGAACGGCAACGCTACGCCCGGTGAGGAGGTCCAGCGATGGGCGGAGGCTCTGGACCTGGTTTCCCTCTGGGATCGGCATCCCCGGGACCTTTCGGCTGGTGAGCGGCAGCGGGTCGCCCTGGCGGCGGTCCTGGTAGGACGGCCTTCGGTTGTCTTGCTGGATGAGCCGACGCTCGGGATGGATGGCGGACGGATGGCGTGGCTCGGCCAGACGCTGCAAGCCTTGCGCGAGGCGGGGGCCGCCGTCGTGGTTGCCACCCACGATGCCGCCTTCGTCGTGGAGGCAGCGACGCGAGCGGTCATGCTGGATCACGGCCGCATCGTGGCCGAGGGCGATCCGGCGGAGGTCCTTGGGTGCGACCCCGACTTCACCTACGCCCTGGAATTGGCGCGCACGGGGACGGCTGTGCAGGAACGGGAGCATGCGGCCCCATGACGGACAGAGGCGATGCCGTCGCTGGATGAGGCGCGTACCTGGTATCCGCAGGAGGATCCCGTCCACGGGTTCGACCACGTGCTTCGGGTCCTGCGGATGGCTGAGAGGCTCGCCGAGCGTCTTGGGGCCGATCTCGAAATCGTGCGCGCCGCGTGCCTGCTCCACGATGCCGCCGGTGCCGTGCCCGGACCGGAGGCGGCCCGCGCGACTCACGAGGCCGAATCGGCCCGGTTTGCCGAGGCGATTCTGGCGGGCGAAGGCTGGCCGCCGGATCGGATCGCAGCGGTCACGCACTGCATTCGAGCGCATCGGTTTCGCGGCGCGGAAACGCCGTCGACGCTTGAGGCCCAGATCGTGTTCGATGCCGACAAGCTGGATGTGCTGGGCGCCTTCGGCGTGGCTCGAACGATCGGCTACGCGTTGCAGGCCGGTCAGCCGGTCTTCGCCGAACCGTCGCAGCAGTTCCGTGAGCAGGGGCGCGGACGTCCGGGTGAGCCGCACAGCGCCTACCACGAGTACCTCTTCAAACTCCGCAAGGTTGCCGGACGGCTCTACACGGAACCAGCCCGCGCCATCGGGGCGAAGCGAGCCGAGTTGCTTGAAGAGTTCTTCGAGGCGTTGGCCGCCGAGGCTGTCGGCTCGGATTCGTCGGAACCCGGCTAGCTGGCACGATCCTTGCTCATCTCTTGCGGCGTAGGTAAGATGATGCTTGCGCCATGACGTCACCCAAGCCCCAGATCCTTCTGACGAACGATGACGGGATCCGTTCGCCCGGCCTTTGGGCTGCGGCCGAGGCGCTCTCAGCCCACGGATTCGTCACGGTCGTGGCGCCGCGCGAGCAGCAATCCGGCAGCGGACGGAGTATGCCGCTGATCTCCGACGGCGCGATCCTGGAAGAGCAGGTCACGGTCGGCGGCAAGACCTGGACGGTGTACTCGGTCGGCGGTTCGCCGGCCCAGGCCGTCCAGCACGCGATCTTCGAGATCATGCCGCAACCGCCCGATCTGGTCGTCGCCGGGATCAACTATGGCGAGAACGTGACGACGAGCGTTACGATCTCCGGAACCGTGGGAGCGGCGCTCGAAGCCGCGGCGTCGGGCGTCCCGGCGATGGCGGTCTCACAGGAGACCGAAAGCCGATATCACCTGACCCATGCGGAGGAAATCGACTTTGGCGCCGCGGCGCATTTCACAGCCATGTTCGCCGGGCGCATGCTCACCTGCGGTTGTCCCGAAGATGTCGATGTCCTTAAGATCGACGTGCCGATGGGGGCGACCTCCGATACCCCATGGCGCCTGACCCGGCTATCGCGCGCCCGCTACTACGTTCCGGTGGCGCCGGAGCGAAGGGCACTGGCCGAGCCCGGTGTCCTTTCCTATCGGGTGGCCGACGACCTCGACCTCGAGCCGGGCTCCGACGCCCACACCCTGCGGGTGCGGCGTGCGGTTTCGGTGACGCCCCTCAGCCTCGACATGACGTCGCGCACCGACTTCGACGCCCTCGAAGAACGCTTGCGCGCCGGCTGAACACGGCTCCCCCGATCCGACCACCCAACCAGCAACGGCTCCGTCGCACCGACCCGATCCATCCCCCATCGCCATCGACCCGAAAGGGTTTGCGCCTTGGCCGGTGTGCTAGAGTCATCCCAGTCGGAGACCCATCGTGATTGAGTTGAGGGACCTCCAGAAGGTCGTCGAGCAGCGCACGGTGATCGACATCCCGCGTTACGACGTCTCGCCGGGGGAGATCCGGGCACTGGTCGGTCCGGCCGGAAGTGGCAAGGGTCAGCTGCTTGATCTCCTCGTCGGGCGCAGCCAGCCGTCGAAGGGCACAGTCCGCGTGGGCGGAGTCGATCCTCGCGCCGACCGCGCCGCGTTCGCCGAGCGGGTAGGAATCCTCTTCGCCGACGACGGACTCTACAGCCACGCCACGGCGTTCGAGAACTTGCGCTTCTTCTGCCGGTTGCATGGCCTGCCGGCGGGCCGTGCCGACGAGGTCCTCGGGAGGATTGGGCTAGCGGATCAACCCCGGTCCAAACCCGGAGACTTGACCGGCGGTTTGCGGCGAAGACTTGCCTTCGGTCGCGCCCTGTTGCACGCTCCGTCGACGCTTCTGTTGATCGAGCCGTTTGCCCGATGTGACGGCTCCACCATCGCCCTGCTCGGCCGGCTGGTTCGGGAGGAGGCGGAAAGAGGAGTGGCCCTCCTGACCCTGGCGTCTGAAGGCGCCAACCTGGACTCGCTGTGCGATTCCGTGGCGAGTCTTCAGGAGGGGCGGATCATCGAGGACCAGCGGGTGGGTGCCGAAGCGTCGCAGGCGTTCAAGATCCCGGTCCGCACCGAGGGCAGCGTCATCTTAGTCAACCCGGCGGACATCTTCTGCGTGGAAGCCGACGAAGGCCGGGCGAGCCTGGTGACTACGGAAGGCCCGATGCCGACTCACTTCACGATGGCCGAGCTCGAGGCGCGTCTGGCGGGTCGCGGCTTCTTCCGCGCCCACCGCAGCTACCTCGTCAATCTCCAGCATGTCCGTGAGGTCATTCCTTTCACGCGCAACAGCTACAGCCTGCGACTGAACGATCCGTCCGGAACGCTGATCCCCCTGAGCCGGACGGCTGCGGCGCAGCTCCGCGATCTGCTGGGATATTGACGCCGGCGGTCTTGGCGGCGGTCGGACTTCCCCGGGATGGGTGTCGGGGATGCGATCGTGGCCTTGTTCTGCACTTCCGGCTTCGACGACAAATCCGACCGGATTCGGTCCGTGCGGGCAGAATGCCGGTATCAACCTCCGTTCGTCCCCCCGAATCCTCCATTCGGCGCAGACTTGTTGCACTCGCATGCCCCATCCGCTAGCCTGTGGTCGGCCAATCACCCCTGACGTCCCCCAGATTGGGGATGACCCCTGAACGTATGGAGGCTAGGGTGGACAAGCGAGACGAGGATCGGCGCCTGTCACGAGAACGGAGCGGACAATGAATGCCATCGAGGCGATCGGATTGACCAGGGATTTCAACGGCCTGCGCGCCGTGGACGACATCAGCTTTGAGGTTCGGCCGGGAGAAGTCTTCGGCTTCCTGGGGCCGAACGGGGCCGGGAAGACGACGACCATCCGGATGCTCACCGGGCAGCTCCGGCCGACACAGGGCCGGGCCGCCGTGATGGGCTGCGATATCGTCGAAGACCGGGATGACCTCAAGCCCCAGATCGGTGTCGTGTGGGAATTCCAGAATCTGTACGAGCGGATGTCGGCCCGCGACAACCTGGTCTTCAGTGCGCGGTTGTACGGGGTATCGACGAAGCGCGTCGATGAAGTCCTGGCGCTTGTGGGCCTCGAGGATCGCGCCAAGAGCCGACCGAAGGAGTTCTCGAACGGGATGAAGCAGCGGCTGCTGATTGCCCGTTCCCTGCTCCACCAGCCGAAGGTGCTGTTCCTCGACGAGCCGACCCGCGGTCTCGACCCAGGGATCGCCCGCGAGCTCCGGCGGTTTGTCGCCGACCTGGCCGCTCAGGGGACGACGATCTTCCTGACCACGCACTATATGGAGGAGGCCGACCAGTTGAGCGACCGGGTGGCGATCCTGGATCACGGCCGGATCGTGGCGCTGGATATCCCCGCTCGACTGAAGGCGGACCATGGTTCGACGGCAACCCTGGAGGATGTGTTCGTCGAGCTGACGGGTCGAGCCTACGTCACGGAATGATCGACGGGGACCCGCCCCTGCGCGCCCGACGGTTCGAAGCTTGAAAGGACAACCCGATGACTTCCAACACTTCCGGATGGCGCAACCGCATGCGACTGGTCGGCGTGATGACCGCCAAGGACATCGTCGAAGGGATCAAGAACAAGAATACCCTGCCCGCGATCATCAGCGTCTTGTTCCTGGTCGCGTTCTACCGCTATCTCCCGCTGATCACCGATGCCGCCGAGCTCCCGCAAGTCCGTATCTGGGACACCGGGGACTCGACCCTGCCGGCCTTCTTGGAGAACAGCCTCAATCTGGAGGCTCGGTCGGGCTACGAGAGTCGGGACCAGTTGCTGCGACGCGTGGGAAGGGCGAGCACGGCCGAACTCGGCCTGGCCATCCCGACCGACTTCGACGCTGTCGTCGAAGCCGGTGGAGAGCCGGTGATCGAGGCCTACCTGGCCTACTGGGTCAGCCCGGCGAAGGCGGATGAACTGATCTCGCTCGCCGAAAGGGAGACCGCCCGGTTGCTGGGTCGTCCTGTCCGGATCGATCTGTCAGAAGTGCGCGCCTATCCCACGTCGGAAGACGCAGGACCCGGCGCGCAGGTGAGCCTGGCCCTGATCGTGGTCGTCGTCATGGTCGGAGTCAACATGGTTCCTCACCTGATGCTCGAGGAGAAGC
>DATIPT010000141.1:0-3561 GCA_035471625.1 Anaerolineales bacterium | reverse complement strand
CGGAATCCGTAGCCTGGAGTCGTGCCGCGTCCGCCAAGCAGGAACAGACGCTGCCGCGGAATCGTACCGGTCGCCAGAGCGATTGCGCCGTCCGCCTCCCACTGCCAAACAGCGTCCGGGTCTGGAGGCCGGCCTTCGAAGGAGGCGGTCCACCTCGTGTAACCGAAGTCGCCCCCGAGGCCCAACTGACCGTTCAGGGCCATGCTCCAGGCGGCGCCCAGTCCCGATCCGAGTCGGCTGCGCGCACTGAAGTCGAGATGAAGGTCCGTTCCGTCGTCGATCGCGCGGACCGGGCGCGGCTCCACGTCCCCGACGGCTCCGGCCACCAAAGGGGCAGATGAGTGCTCTTCCCAGGCGAGCCCGATGGACGTAGTCCAGTCGCCGAGGGGCCTTGCCAGAGACAGGGCCACGCCTTCGCGGAAGAACGGGTCCGTGTAATCGTCCCCCCAAAAAGCGGCGCCGAAGCTGGAAATGATGCCGCTGGCCGCTCCGAACGGCCCCACGTCGGTCAGCCGGTTCGCGTAGCCTTTCAGAGACACCGTGCTCGCGCCGAGCCCCTGCCGGAGCTCCAGGGTGCCCTCCAGACGCTGGCGGTCGAAGGGATATCCGGTCCAGCCGAAGACCTCCGTCTGCCCGGCAGGCCTGTAGCTCGCCCCGACTCCCAGGAGAAGGCCCTCTGCCCTGCGGTACCTGATTCCAGACGAAACATCGGGAAGGAAGAGACGCACTCGTGAGCCCGCACTCAGGTATCGTCCGGCGGCGATCTGGACCGCCTCCCGGCGGACGGACGCGAACCGCGTGGAGTCGAGGGCGACCTGCTCGGTTGTGAGACCGAGGTCCTGGGATCGCCATCCGGCGTAGGTCTCCAGCTGTGCCTGCGGGAGAGCCGCCACACGGTGCCCGCGGAGTTGCCCGTAATGCGCGGGCGGATCGAGGTCGTAGTCCAGGATGCGGAAGCTCGACCGGATGGTCGTGGCGAACGGGAGATCCATCCATTCCATCTGGCGGCGCACCTCCACCCGCTGCTCCACCGGCAGCCACCATCGCCGGTCGACCCATCCGTTCACCAGGGAGATGCTGACCTGGCTGACCGTGGCATCGACATACGATGCAGGGGTGAACGAAGCGGTCAGCCGGGCGATGGCGAGACTCTCGAAATCCATGTCGAGGGTGCCCACGACGCCTGGCGCGTCCGCACAACCCGGCCGCACCTGTATGCGGTACACCATGGATGTGTGTGGCCCGATCATCACGGTCGTGGAATCGACGAGTCGGTATTGGTAGAAGTCCACCGCTCCCGGAGCGATCGGGTGGAGGACTGCCTCCACCTCGTCACCCTCGCCGACCTGGATGGTGTCGCCGAAGTTCTCCATCACGAGGCTCAGGTGGTCCACGTGGTAATGGACGCGGGTCGGTGCCCACTGCACCCGGCGGCGTCCTACGAGGGTCTGCAGGGAGCCTCGGCCGCGCGCCCACTGCAGATCGATGGCTATTCGGTCCGCGCGCACCACATGCTCCCCGCCGACAGCTCCGAAGTCAGCGAGAAAATCCACTCGACCCTCGGCGTAGGCATCGAACGCGCGGAGCGTGGTGTCGGAGAAAGCGTGACGCCTCTCGCGAACGGCCTCGTCGATGATCCTGAGGACCCTTGCCCCGTTCCATCCGTCGCCGCTGTCCGAATAGGCGAGGCAACTGACGGCGGACTCCTGCGCCCACACGGGGGGTGCCTGAAGGATCGGCACGGTGAGCGCAACGAGAGCCGGCAAGACGAGAGCCCGCCGGGGATGGCCTGGACGGCGCGAAGTAGCCGCACCGACCGGATCGGCCGACGGGCAACGGGACGTTAGATAGTCGTCTGACACGGGAGAGAATACAGGCGAGCCGGCCACGGGTTTCCTCGTGACCGGCATCGGCCGAAGCCTCGGATCATCCGCCGGTGAAGAGATCCTCCTGTGCCCCGGTCTCGGAGTCGGCTGAGCCGGAGACGGCCGCGAGTCGCTGCAGCCATCCATCCACGTCGAACCCGCCCTCGCGCTTGAGCATGCGCCTGAGCACCGGCGGAAGGTCTGAC
This sequence comes from Anaerolineales bacterium, assembly GCA_035471625.1. GTDB lineage: Bacteria > Chloroflexota > Anaerolineae > Anaerolineales > E44-bin32 > DATEVL01. Next base: position 1,490 of record DATIPT010000141.1, on the reverse strand, counting down.
AGTTCCTCCTCGAGCGCCGCCAGGGAGGCCAAGGCAGCCGCCGAACGGGACATTTCGTCCATCCCGGCCATCGCCGCGAGGATCGTCTGTTCGGACCGCGAAGCTACGATCGGGTCTGCCAGGGTCGCCACGTAGACTTCCGTCCGTCGACCCGGGCCGCGCCCCTCTTCGATAGGCAGCAGTCCCACGATTTCGTCGGAGCGCCAGTATTTCCCGTATCCAAGGTAGATCATGCGTTCGGGGACGATTTCCACGCGGGCCTCCGGGAACGGGTGATGAATGGCAATCTTCCGACTCTCAGAAGGTCATGTCAACGGGCTTCCCGGGCCGCCGGGAGAGCCCGATTCGGCAACGAGGCCGGCTCCGCACGGAGGCAGGCTAATTGCGGTATATTATCCCATCCCCCCGCGGGTCCGGTGAGCGCCCGGAAAGACCAAATCAGCGGGCCGCCGGCGAAGGATGCGGACCAACGAACGGAGCGGGAAGCCGTGGCCAAGATTCGAAAGGAAGTGGCGCTCCGATACCACTCGGAGGGCCGGAAGGGGAAGATGCAGGTCGTCCCCACCAAGCCCTGCGCCACACAGCGTGACCTGTCCCTCGCCTACACGCCCGGCGTGGCCGAGCCGTGCAGGGAAATCCACCAGGAGACGGAGGCCGTCTACCAGTATACGGCGCGCGGGAACCTCGTGGCCGTGGTGTCGAATGGCACGGCCGTGCTCGGGCTCGGCAACATCGGGCCCGAGGCGTCGAAGCCCGTCATGGAGGGTAAAGGTGTGCTGTTCAAGAGGTTCGCGGACGTGGATGTCTTCGACCTCGAGATCAACGCTCCCGACCCGAAGGACGTGATCCGGTTCTGCGAGATGCTGGCCCCCACGGTAGGGGGGATCAATTTGGAGGACATCAAGGCGCCCGAGTGCTTCGAGATCGAAGATACACTGAAGGAGCGCCTCGACATCCCCGTGTTCCACGACGACCAGCACGGGACGGCCATCATCGGCGGCGCCGCCTTCCTGAACGCCCTCGAGATCGCCGGGAAGAACATCGGCGACGTCAAGGTGGTGTTCAGCGGCGCCGGTGCCGCCGGAATCGCCACCGCCCGCTTCTTCCAGGAGTTCGGCCTGCGCCCGGAGAACGTGCTGATGCTCGACTCCAAGGGCGTGATCCACACAGGACGTGACGACCTGACCGACCTCAAGCGCGAATTCGCCCGGGACACCGACGCCCGCACGCTCGCCGACGCCCTCGTCGGCGCCGATGCCTTCGTCGGCGTGTCGGTGGGCGGAACGGTCACCAAGGACATGGTCCGGTCGATGGCGGACACCCCGATCATCTTCGCCCTGGCCAACCCCGACCCGGAGATCACCTACGACGACGCCAAAGAGGCGCGTCCGGATGCCATCGTGGCCACCGGACGTTCCGACTACCCCAATCAGGTCAACAACGTTCTCGGCTTCCCGTTCATCTTCCGCGGAGCCCTCGACGTCCGGTCG
>DATIPT010000140.1:0-7409 GCA_035471625.1 Anaerolineales bacterium | reverse complement strand
GGCGAAAGGATTCTCCGGGAGGATCTCCTTCTCGAGGTATTCCATCAGGAAGCCCGATTCGGCATCGTCTCGAGAGATCCCGAAGGTCGTCTGCGTCAGGTCGTTGGTGCCGAAGGAGAAGAACTCGGCGTACCGGGCGATTTCGCCCGCCGTGAGCGCCGCCCGCGGGATCTCGATCATTGTCCCGAACTTGTAGTCCACCGTGATCCCCTGCTCTTCCATCACCCGGCGGCCTTCCGCCTCCAGAACCTCGCGCTGGACCTTGAGTTCGTTGACATGCGAAGTCAGCGGGATCATGACCTCCGGATGGACGTCGACCCCGTCGCGAGCGCAGGCACAGGCCGCCTCGAAGATCGCCCGCACCTGCATCATTGTCAGCTCGGGGATGTGGATCCCCAGCCGGACCCCGCGCAGCCCGAGCATTGGGTTCGCCTCGCGCATCGACTCGACCGCCGCCAGCATCCGTTCCTTCTCGGCCAGCGCCGACGGATCCTTCTTCGTCAGGCGCAGCTCGGTGACTTCCTGGATCAGCGTATCGTGGGCCGGGAGGAACTCGTGCATCGGCGGGTCGATCAGGCGGATGATGACCGGCAGGCCGTCCATCGCCCGGAACAACCCCTCGAAATCGGCTCGCTGAAACGGGAGCAAGGCATCGAGCGCCTGCTTCCGTTCGGCTTCGCCCTTGGCCAGGATCATCTTCTGGACGTGCGGCAGGCGGGCGGTCTCGAAGAACATGTGCTCGGTGCGGCATAGGCCGATCCCCTGCGCCCCAAACCGCCGGGCGCGTTCCGCGTCACGCGGGTAATCGGCGTTCGCCCACACCTGAAGACGGCGGAAGCCGTCGGCCCAGGAGAGCAGCTTGATCAGGTAGGGATCCGTCACATCCGGGAGGATGGTTTCGAGCTTCCCGGCGTAGACGTCCCCCGAGCCGCCGTCGATGGAAACCCAGTCGCCTTCGGCGAAGGTGCGGCCGTTGACCGTCATGCGCCGCGCCTCGAGGTCGATCTCCAGGGCCGCCACGCCGACCACGGCCGGCTTGCCGAACTGCCGGGCGACAAGAGCGGCGTGGGACGTTCGCCCGCCGCGGCTGGTAAGGATCCCGTTGGCGGCCAGCATCCCGTGAACGTCGTCCGGCTTGGTCTCCGGCCGGACCATGATGACCTGGCGCTTGTCTTCCTTGGCCCATCGCTCGGCCGTGTCGGCATCGAAGGCTACCTGACCGACGGCCGCGCCAGGCGATACGTTCAGCCCTCCGGCGATCCGATCGGCCGACTTGCGGGCCTCGGAGTCGAATTGCGGGTGGAGATAGAAGTCCACCTGATCCGGCTTGACCCGGCGCACGGCCTCGCCCTTTGTGATCAGGCGCTTCTCAGCCATCTCTACGGCGATCCGGACCTCGGCCTGCGCGGTCCGCTTGGCATCGCGGGTTTGAAGCATCCACAACTTGCCGCGCTCGATCGTGAATTCGACGTCTTGGACATTGCGATAGTGCCGCTCGAGCTTCCGGGAGACGCGGGCGAACTGGTCATACACCTTGGGCATTTCCCGCTTCAGAGCGCTGATCGGCTTGGTGATTCGGGTGCCGGCGACGACATCCTCGCCCTGGGCGTTCGTCAGGTAATCCCCCTCGATCTCGTCTTCCCCGCTCGTGACATTGCGTGTGGTGGCCACACCGGTCCCCGAACTTCCGCCCATGTTGCCGAAGACCATCGTCTGGATGTTGACACCGGTGCCCAGATCGTGCGGGATCTTGGCCGCCTTGCGGTAATCGACGGCCCGTTTCCCGTTCCACGACTTGAAGACCGCCTCGATCGCCAGCCTCAGCTGCTGATCGGGGTCATCGGGGAACTCCATGCCGGCGTGACGGCGGACGATCCCCTTGAACCGATCGACAATCTCCCGGAAATCGTCGGCCGTCAGATCGGAGTCGGACTCGACCCCGCGGCTCTTGCGGAACTCGGCCAGGACATCCTCGAAGGGCTCATCCGCCACGCCGAGCACGACCGTGCCATACATCTGGACCAGCCGGCGGTAGATGTCGTAGACGAACCGCGGATCCTCCGTCAGGGCGATCATTCCCTGCACCGTTTCAGGGTTCAGACCGATGTTCAAGACCGTGTCCATCATTCCCGGCATCGAGAACTTGGCGCCGGATCGACACGAGACCAACAATGGATTGGCCGGATCGCCAAACTGCTTCCCCGTCTTGCGCTCGACAGCCTTCATCGCCGCCTGGACCTGCGTCCACATACCTTGGGGGAGCTTCTCCCCCTTCTTGAGATACGCGTTGCAGGCTTTCGTGGTCACTGTGAATCCCGGAGGAACGGGCATCCCGATGCGTGTCATCTCCGCCAGGTTGGCCCCCTTGCCGCCCAGCAGCGCCCGGACGCCCTCCCAGGAGCCGGCGGCCCGCTCAGCCGCTCGGACTTCCTCGAATCGATAGACCCACTTCGTCGCCATGCTTCACTCCCATCGGATGATGTCGAGCCGGCGGCGTCTGGCAGAACCACCCTCGTCCGCCGCTCGCGAAATGATACCGCACTCGGCCGCGCGCCTCGCGCGCCGACCGCCGCGTTCGCTCCGTACAAGTGCCCCGGAACGGATTGAGCGCGATTCTGGCGGCTCGGAAGTCTGTTGCAGCCTACTCAGGGATGCGACGTACGCGGAACCGGCGGAGTTCAGTCGGCCGGAAGACCGACCTGGATTTCATCGGCCGCAAGCCGAACCGGGTAGGCGGCGATGTCGACCACGGCCGGCAGCCGCGTGGCCTTCCCGGTCGCCAGATCGAATCGGGCGCCGTGCCGCGGGCACTCGATCGTCGCACCGTTCAGGTCCCCTTCAGCCAGCGGTCCATCATCGTGGGTGCACACGTCAGCGATGGCGTAGTAGTTTCCGGCCACCTGAAAGACGGCGATCGCCAGGTCCCCGATGTTGAGCAGCAACCTGCCGCCGTCCGCCAACTCATCCTTGCGCGCGACGGTCACGAATTCCAGCGTGCTCTCATCGACCTTTCGATAGTTGAACATTGCGTCGAGATCCGGTCGTCCTAGGCCAGATCCTCCTCGATGGCCTCCAGGCCGTAGACGCCAGCCTTGAGGACCTTCAGGGAGAGCAGCGCGCACTTCATCCGCACCGGGCCAAGCTCGATTCCCAAGAGCTCGAGGATATCTTCCTTGCCGAGGCTCCGGACTTCATCCAGTGTCTTGCCCACGATCGATTCCATCAACATGTCCGCCGATGCCTGGGAAATGGCGCAGCCCACGCCGGAGAAGGCGGCTTCCGTCACCCGCCCATCCCCATTGACGCGTACGTCGATGCGGATCCGGTCGCCGCACAATGGATTGTCGTCCTCGTACGTGTAGTCGTGCGGGTCCAAGACCCCCTGATGCCGGGGGTTCTTGTATCGGTCGATGATCTGCTCGCGGTATAGGTCGTCCATCGGCCTCGCTCAGGCGAACATCGATTTGACTTCGTACAACGCCTGCACCAAGCTGTCGATGTCCTTTGCCGTATTGTAGAGATAGAAGGAAGCCCTGGCGCTGGCCGGCAGGCCGAGCTTCGTGTGCAGCGGCATCGCACAATGGTGACCGGCCCGGATCGCGACCCCTCGGCGATCCAGGACTTGGGCGATGTCGTGCGGGTGCACCCCGTCCAACGTGAAGGAAACGACGCCTCCCCGTCGCTCGGCACGGGGGCCGAGCACCTGCACTCCAGGGATCTCCTGCAGTCGCTCGATGGCCAACCCGGCCAACGCGACTTCATGCTCGTGGACGGCGTGCACGCCGACCGCGGTCAGGTACTCGGCTGCCGCGCCGAACCCGATGGCTTCGGCGATCGCCGGGGTCCCGGCTTCGAACTTGTACGGAACGGTGTTCGCCTCGAAAGAACGCAGTTCGACCCGCCGGATCATGTCGCCGCCGCCGAGAAACGGCGGCATCTCGTCGAGCAAGTCCAGCCGCCCGTACAGAGCGCCGACCCCCGTCGGGCCGCACATCTTGTGAGCCGAGAAGGCGTAGAAATCGGCCTCCAGGCCCTTGAGATCCACCGGCAGGTGCGGCACCGCCTGCGCTCCGTCGATCAGCACGACAGCCCCCGCCTGATGGGCCTGGCGGATGATCTCGGCGACCGGATTGATCGTGCCGAGAACATTCGACATGTGCGTGAGCGCCACCAGGCGCGTCCGCTCTCGGAGCAAAGCCGGCAGGACCGACACGTCGAGTTCGCCGCTGGCGTCCACCGGGACGAACTCCAAGCGCAGATCTTTCTCTGCCGCCAGCATCTGCCACGGCACCAGATTGGAGTGATGCTCCATCTCGCTGAGCACGATGACGTCGCCGGCCGCCAGGTTGGCGCGACCCCAGGTCTGCGCTACCAGGTTGATCGACTCGGTCGTGTTGCGGGTAAAGACGATCTGCCGCGGGCTCGGCGCACCGACGAACCGAGCGACGGTCGCGCGCGCGTCTTCGAACGCCGCCGTCGCCTCCTCCGCCAGCTTGTGGACCCCGCGATGGATATTGGCGTTGCTCCGCTCGTAGAACGACTGCATCGCTGCCAGGACCGCCGCCGGCTTCTGGGATGTGGCAGCCGAATCGAGGTAGACGAGGGGCACCCCCGGGGCGACCTCTCGCTGGAGGACCGGGAAGTCTGCCCGCCAGCGCTCCGCCGTGAAGGCGTCCACCGGGGCGGAGACGGTCATGACGAGCGCCGGCGCCCCTTGGTCGATCGGGCCCGTCTGATTCGCCGTCGGGCGGAAGGCCGGATGTTGGCGGCCCCCTGCTGGCAGAACAGAATCCGATCCGGGACCATCCAGCCGTCAGTCAGGAAGACGTCGTCCAGGAATTGCACGGCGACCATCTTGTAGTCCGCTTGGACGACGACCCCTTGCAGCCAATCGCGGACCCGGTCGCCCTTGTGGTTGTGATCACACAGGACGTCGACGATATCGCCGACCTGGTATCGATGGTCCGCGACGGTCGAGGACGTCCCTGCGACTGCATCCTTGGTCATCACTCTCGTACTCCATCGCCGGCGACCGACGCCGGCCGACCTTTCATTTTCGCGTCGTACGCGCCCTCAGGCAAGCCCCTGGATCGACGTTCAACCGGTCGGGCTGGGCTTCGCCATCTTGGCGTCGATCATGCTGCGGAAGCGCTCACGCGCCTGCTCAAACGGGATCCGCTCCAGGACCGGCGCGAAGAAGCCATCGACCACCATGCGCTCGGCTTCGGATCGCGGCAGGCCGCGCGTCATCAGATAGAAGATCGGCTCCTGCTCGAGCTGGCCGACGGTCGCTCCATGCGTGCAGCGAACGTCGTCCGCCAGGATCTCCAGGCCGGGGATCGAGTCGGCCCGCGCCTGCGGGCTGAGAAGCAGGTTCCGGTTGGCCTGATAACCATCCGTCTTCTGCGCGCCCGGGGCGACGTAGATCATCCCCTGCCAGACCGAGCGGCTCCGATCGACCAGGGCACCCTTGAAGAGCAGATCGCTGGTCGTATGCGGCGCTCCATGGTTCTGCTGTGTGTCGTGGTCGAGATGCTGCACGCCATCAGCGAAGTAGAAGCCGGACATGCGGCCTTCGGCGCCTTCGCCCTCCAGATCGAGGGAGGTGAAGTTCTTGGTGAGACGACTGCCGACCGCGCCGAAGATCCAATCCAACCGTCCGTCCCGTCCGACGCGCGAGCGCTCATGGGTGAAGTTCCAGACATGCTCGCCCCAGTTCTGGAGTTCGACGAAGGTCAACTTGGCGCGTGCGCCGACGAGGAGTTCGACCGTCCCAGCGTGCAGGGCCTGTCCGTCGGCCACGGTCGGCGACGCCGTCTCGTGGACGTAGGTGACCTCGGCGCCGTCCTCGACGACAACGAGCACCCGCGTGAAATGGGCCCGGCCGCGCGACGGCGCCCACAGGACCGAATGCAAGGGCGTGTGGACTCGGAGGCCCGCCGGGACGTACACTAGGACTCCATCCTCAGCCATCGCCGCCGCCAAGGCAGCGAACTTGCCCTCATCCGGACTCACGCCCTTCCCGAGATGGGCCTCCAACACGGCCCCGTGCCGCTCGACGGCGGTCCGCCAGTCGGCAAACACAACACCCTGCGCAGCCAAGGCTTCCTCGCCTTCGGACTCCGTGGGCATTCCCGGGCGCAGGACCATGAGCGCAGGGCGCGAGTCCCCGGTCAGGGGCTGGAGGAGATCCGAATCGGCCGGCGTCCCTTCGACCGGTCCGCGCCGGAGCGCGCCCACATCGAGGCCGGTCAGCGCCGTCCTCCGCCAGGCTTCGTCCTTGGTCGTCGGCATCGGAGTGGCCGCGAAACGTTCCCAGGCCGCGACGCGGGCGCCGCGCAGAGCCGGGCTCTCGTTGAGGCCGGCGCTAATGCGCTCGACGTCTTCGGCCGTGAACGCGAATTCCTGGGCTTGGGCCGTGGCGGAAGAGGGGCCGGCGCTGCGGCGGGTGACCGTGCGTGTACTCATCCGCCCGCCTACCCGATCGAGCCTTCCATCTGGAGCTGGATCAGGCGGTTCATTTCGACGGCGTACTCCATCGGCAACTCCTTGACGAGCGGCTCGATGAAACCCGAGACGACCATCGTCGTCGCCTCTTCTTCCGAAAGGCCCCGGCTCATCAAGTAAAAGAGTTGCTCCTCCCCGACTTTGCTGACCGAGGCTTCATGGCCGATCGAGACGTTGTCTTCGTCGATCTCGATGTAGGGGTAGGTATCCGATCGAGACTGCGGATCGAGCAGGAGCGCGTCGCAGACGACATTCGACTTCGAGCCTTCGGCTCCCTTGTGGACCTTCAGCAGCCCACGATACGAAGTGCGACCGCCGCCTTTGCTGATCGACTTCGACGTAACCTTGCTCGAAGTGCGCGGCGCGGCATGAATGATCTTGCCGCCGGCATCCTGGTGCTGCCCCGGGGCGGCGAAAGCCAGGGAGAGGATTTCTCCGTGGGCGCCAGGTCCCACCAGGTAGCACGACGGGTACTTCATGGTGAGCTTGCTCCCCAGGTTGGCGTCGACCCATTCCATCGTCGCCCCTTCTTCAACCACCGCCCGCTGGGTGACGAGGTTGTACACGTTGACCGACCAGTTCTGGATCGTCGTATAGCGCACCCGGGCGCCGCGTTTGACGATGATCTCAATCACCCCGCTGTGGAAGGAATCGGTCGTGTAGACCGGCGCCGTGCATCCTTCGACGTAGTGGATCTGGGCGCCCTCGTCGGCGATGATTAGGGTCCGCTCGAACTGGCCGATATTGGCGGCGTTGAGCCGGAAGTAGGCTTGCAAGGGGAGATCGACCTTGACCCCCGGCGGCACATAGATGAACGATCCGCCAGACCAGACGGCGGCATTCATTGCGGCGAACTTGTTGTCGGTGTGCGGGACCACGGTGCCGAAGTACTGGCGGAAGAG
>DATIPT010000139.1:0-6561 GCA_035471625.1 Anaerolineales bacterium | reverse complement strand
CCCCCCGAACGGCTAGATCAAGGACTCTGGGGGGCTCGGGAGCGGCGCCGGGCTACTCGGACGTGACCGGCACCGTCTCGGGCTCGATCGGGACCAGGATGGCCAGCAGCAGGTAGGCGAGCAGCCCGTGGCCGAAGATCACGGCCGCCAGGACGAACAGCAGCCGGATCACGGTCGGATCCACGCTGAAGTAGCTGCCAAGCCCGCCGCACACGCCGAAGAGCCAGCGGTCCTGCCGGGAACGGTAGAGTTTTCGGTAGGGAGCGTTCATGATCGGGTCCTTTCTACGCGGTTGTCCTTCACCCATCTCTACGAATGAGGGGCCGGAGCGTCGCGGCCCAATGCTATGGACACGGGCCGGCTCCGGGGCAGGACCCATCCCTTGCAGCGGTGTCGTCCACTGTGGCCGCGTTGAGGGATCGCGGTGACCCCAGGATGCCCGCGTCGGAAGGCCCGGCATAGGTCGCCCACTCCTGGCCGGCGCGTTCCATGGATGCGTGCGTCGACGCGTCCCCGGCCGGCCACGAACCCGCAGCGGCGTTCGCGACGTCGACCTCTCGGCCGCGGGGATCGAGCAGTCGGAGTAGTTCCCCTTCGTTGGCCAGGGCTCCTGTGTAAATGAGGTCGGCCGAGATACCAGGCACAGCTTCATCGCTGCTGCGCTCGAGCAGCAAGAAGCCGTCGGAGTCGATGACGCCGTGGAGGTGAACCTCGATGTCGCCGTCGTCGGTGAGGGTCCAGCCGAAGAGGTTGACCGGGGAGGATCCTGGATTCCAGAGCTCGATCCATTCGTGATTGGCCGAGGCCGGCGACCCGGCCCAGGCGACCTCGTTGATGAGAATCGTTCTCGGCGGGAAGGAGCGAGGCGCGAAGAGCTCGTTCGGCTCGCCTGGAGTCGGCCACAGGCCATAGGCGAGGGCGTCGTCGCCGTCGGGAAGCCGGCCGAAGGACAGGTTGGCGGCCCGGATGCGCAGGTAGCGGACCTTGTCGACGAGGGTGCCGTCCGGGGCGTCGAGACGAACCGAGTCGCCGGAGTCGTTGAGGGCGATGCGGGTCCGCGAGCGGAAGAAGACGGCGAAGGCCCCGGGTTCGAGCGTCATCGAGGGGAGCTCATACAGAGCCGAGCCGCCGACGGCCACATCGTCGAGCGTCCACCCGCGCAGGTTGACCGCGCCCGGGCCGCGGTTGTACAGCTCGATGAACTCGTCGGCGGTGGTGACCCCGCCGGCGCCCTCCCAATCGTAGCGCGGCCGGATGAGCAACTCATTGATGACGACCCGGCCGGGGATCCAGGTCGGCATCGGGGTTGGAAACAGGATCGAGTTCGGTCCGCCGGGGGTGCCGCGGATGGGGTTGCCGGAGGCGTCGACCCCGCGTCCGTAGTAGCCGGCGAAGGTCCTCCAGGTGCCGCCGCGCTCCATGGAAGCGTGACGGGAGACGTCTCCTGCTGGCCACGGGCCGCCGCCTGGATTGGCGACATCAATCACCGTTCCGGCGGGATCGAGGAGAGTGAGGGCTTCCCCGCTGTTGGAGAGCCCGCCAGTGTAGATGCGATCGGCGCGGAGATCCGCAATCGTCGTGTCGTCGGTTCGTTCCAACAGGTAGTAGCCGCCGCCCTCAAGAGTGCTGGTCAAGGGGATGTCGATATCGCCGTCGTCGGTCAGACGCCAGGCGTCGAGGTCGATGGGGACCTCTCCGGGGTTGTAGAGCTCAATCCACTCGTCGTTGCCGGAAGCGATGGTCCCGGCCCAGGCGACCTCATTGATGACGATGGCGCCGGGCGGGAAAGGGCTCGCGGGTTCGTCGGGTGGGGTGGCCGTGGCCGTCGCCGTGGCCGGCATGGCTGGGGCGTTCGGCCGGCGCGGCGTGCCGCGGATCGGACTGCCGCTGGCGTCGAGGCCGTTCCCGCCGGCTCCGGGGAAGGTGGTCCAGCTGCCGGGGAGATCGAGCAACCCGTGGCGCTCCATGCTGGCGCGTGGGGAGGTGCTCCCCGCCGGCCAGGCTCCACCGGCTGCGTTGGCCGAGTCGATGAGATTGCCAGAGGGATCGAGCAGTCCGAGAGTCTCGCCCCCGTTGGTGAGGCTCCCGGTGTAGATCCGGTCTGCCGGGATGTCGGAGACGGTGGTGTCGTCCGTTCGCTCGAGCAAGTAGAAGCCGAAGGCGGCGATCTCTCCGGAGAGCGAGACGAGGATGTCTCCGCCATCGGTGATCGTCCAGTCCGCCAAGTCGATCGGCTCCGTTCCGGGATTCCAGAGTTCGATCCACTCGTCGTTGGGGGAGGCATCGGTCCCGGCCCAGGCGACCTCGTTGATGAGAACGGCGCCAGGGCCGAAGGAAGGGGCGGCGAGGGGGGCCAACATGAGTTCGATGGCCGGCGAGGGAGTCAGGGTTGGCGTCGGCGTCGCAGTCGCCGCGGGCGTGGAAGTGTTCGGCGGGGGAGTCGGGGAGACCGGCGTGGAACCGTCTTCGGATAGGAACCCCGGAGTGGCGGTTCCTGTGGGGACAACCTCCTGGGAGATTGTCGCGGGCGCCTCGGGTTGGATCGTAGGCGTAGATGGTATGGACGATGATGTCGGAGCGTCGGCGGCAAAGGGAGCCGGCGGCGCAGTGCTAGATGTCCCAGGCGCCTCCGAAGGCACGAGCGTGATCATCGGGGTCTTCGAGTCTTGGGTAGGAACAACCGTTGGCGGCTCGGCCTCCGCTGGAGACGATGTCGTCGGGGAGGGGGGCGACGACGAGACAGTCGTGGCCGCACCCTCCGTGGGATCGACCGTTGGCCGATCTGTGGGCATCGCCTCTGTAGGGGTGATCCTCGCTGTGGCAGTTGCAGGCCCGATCGCCGTCGACGGCAGTGCGCTGGCCGGGGGAGAAGGAGAGCTGCTTTCCTCGGCCAGGGTCGGCGAGGGAGCGGTCGGACTTGGCGCGGGAACATCGTCAGACGCTGGTGCGGCGAGGGCCGGAAGGGCGAGCAGGACTGGGACGAGCGTGAGCGCGGCGGACGCGCCGAGGCGGGCGAGATGACGGGTCATTGTGAATCCCCCTGGGACCCGGATACAGGTCCACTCTACACGCGGCGCGAATGTGAGTCAACCTGGTCCCGAAAGCGAGATCGCCTGGGAGGCCTAGAGTCGGGATGAACGGTCTTGCCCTCGGGCCCGCGAAACGGAATAATGGCGACAGGCAGTTTCCCCCAAAGGAAGGTGTTCCATGGTCGAAGACAGCGCAGTCCGCGTTGCCGGCCTGCGGAAGCGCTATGGCGATGTGATCGCTGTTGACGGGGTGAGCTTCGAGGCCCGGCGCGGCGAAATCTTTGGCCTACTCGGCCCGAACGGCGCCGGGAAGACGACGACTTTCGAGTGCCTGGAGGGCATCCGCCGTCCGGACGAAGGGGGCCTCGAGGTCCTCGGGATCGATCCGCACAAGGACCCACGCGCCCTTGGGAAGGTCATGGGGATCCAGCTCCAGACTTCCGGGTTGCCGGCCGACATGCTCGTCGACGAAGCGATGCGCTTCTTCAGCGCCTATCACGGCGTGGCGCCGCGCTACGAGGTGCTCGATCGGATGGGGCTCGGAGAGAAACGCGGGGCGACGTACCGCTCGCTTTCGACCGGCCAACAGCGGCGCCTGACGCTGGCCCTGGCGGTGGCCCACGAACCCGAGGTCGTCGTCCTGGATGAGCCGACGGCCGGGCTCGACGTGGCGACCCGGGCCGAGCTCCACGCCATGATGGCCGAGTTGCGCGGCCGAGGAACGACGATCCTCCTGGCGACGCACGACATGGCCGAGGCCGAGAAGTTGGCCGACCGGGTGGCGATCCTATTGCGAGGGCGCATCGTCGCTCTCGATACCCCGCGCAAACTGACCGCCGCCGGGCCGGACCTGACAAAGATCACGGTGCGGACCGACTCGGAGCGCGATTTGACGCAAACCTCGCTGCCGCACGTCGTGCGGTCCCTGCGGGCCGACTCCTACAGCGTCTTCTTCAGCGAAGACGCCGGGGCGACGGTCGTGGCCCTGATCCGTTCGATCGAGTCGGCGGGCGAGAAACTGGCGGATCTGCGGGTGGAGCGGCCGACCCTCGAGGAACGCTTCCTCGAACTGACCCAGGACGGAGGGTTGCCATGACCGCCTTCGGCACGCACTTCTCGTTCGTCTTCAAGTCCGGCCTGCGGAACTCGAACCTGTTGATGATCAACTACCTTTTCCCGTTCGGGTTCTTCGTCGCCATGGGCGTGGTGATGACGTCTATCAATCCGGGCTTCATCGATGTTCTGGTGCCGGCGATGGCGATCTTTGCCATCCTGGCCAGCACGATCCTGGGTCTCCCGAACCCTCTGGTGGACGACCGCGAGGCCGGAGTCTTTCGCAGCTTCAAGATCTATGGCGTGCCGGCGATCTCGATCGTGATCATCCCGGCGTTGACGACGATCTTCCACGCCATGATCGCCGCCACCGTGATCGCGCTGACGGCGGGGCCATTGTTTGGTGGCGTGCCGCCGGAGAGTTGGCCGGCGCTGTTCCTTGTATTGCTCGTGACGGCATTCGCCTGCGGGGGCTTGGGAACCTTGATCGGCGTGATCTCGACGAGCAGCCGGGCGACGGTTCTGTGGACGCAGTTGATCTTCGTACCGTCGATGCTCATCGGGGGATTGATGGTGCCGCTGACGCTGCTGCCGGAGTCGGTCTTGCCGGCGGCGGGGCTCTTGCCGACCTCGCATGCGATGCAGGCGATCGAAGGCTTGGCCTACGGCCGGACGACGGCGTTCGGACCCTGGTTGTCGTTGGGGGCGCTGGCGGTGGGGGCGCTGGTGGCGTTCGGCCTTGCGTCCTATCTCTTCAACTGGGACGCGCGCAACGCCAGCCGGCGGGGCCACCCGGCGCTAGCCGTGCTGGTCCTTGTGCCGTATCTGGTGGCCACGCTGGTGGGGATGGTGTAGGCGAGAGCCGTCTGGGCGGCGTTAGGGCCAGCCAGCAGCACATCTTGCGCTCCAGGTTGCAGGAAGGCCACCTCTGGGAGGATCTCAGGCCCGCTCGCTTCCCGTTCTAAGCCCCACGTAGGGAATCCGTTGATTTCGGGTTGAGAATCTCCGGGTATCCTTGGCGAACCGCGGCGGCGCCAAGCGCGTTCGCACAGGGCCGCCGCAAGACACCCTTGCCGGAGGAGGCAAAGCGATGCGACGGAACGTGTTGGTTCTCTTGGCGGTCGTGGCCCTCTTGGCCGTGACCTTTGTGCCAGCCCTGGCCGTCACGGACGGAGAGCCGGATGGCGACGGCCATCCGTATGTCGGGTTGATGGTGTCCCAGGACGAAGACGGGAATCCATTGTGGCGATGCAGCGGTACCCTGCTCTCGGCGAAGCTGTTCCTGACCGCCGGCCACTGCACCGAGGCGCCGGCGGCGCACGTCGAGATCTGGTTCGCCTCGGATGTCGATGCGGGACGCCCCGGAAACGGCTATCCGTTTGATGGCGATGTCGGCGGCACTCCCTACACGCACCCGCAGTATGACCCGAACGCCTTCTTCCTCTACGACCTGGGCGTGGTCGTCCTTGACGGCAAGGGAATGCGGATGAGTGAGTATGGCAAGCTCCCGAGCCTGGATCAGCTCGACGCGCTCTCCCCAAGCCGCGATACAGTCTTCACTGCTGTGGGCTATGGGTTGCAGAAGAGCTTCCCAGACGCAGCCTCGTGGAAGGATGTTGCGAATCGAGTCCGCATGGTTGCCTATCCGCATCTCGTTCAGATCAACACGCCCGGGTTCACCGGAGACTTCTCGTTGTTGCTCTCCAACAACGCCAATACCGGCGGCACTTGCTTCGGCGACTCGGGGGGGCCGAACTTCCTTGGCGACTCGACAACCATTGCGGGCGTCACATCGTTTGGCCTCAATGGGACCTGTGGTGGTACCGGCGGCGTCTACCGGGTCGACCGCGCCGACGATCTAAACTGGCTCTACGATTCGTTCGGCAAGTACCTGAAGTAGGTGCCAGCCCCGGCACCCGACCGAACACTTTGATCGCCGAAGGCCCGCCATCCGGCGGGCCTTCTCTTTCTCAACACCAGGCCAGCGGTGGTGCCGCCTCCTCCTACCCCTTCCAGATGGTAGACTTCCCCAGCCCATCCGCGGTCCACGGAGGATAGAACCTCTTGTCCGTCCCCGGCGCGAACGATCGCCCCCGCGTTCCTCCCAACCAGATCGTCTACGCGATCGCCTTCGCGCTGATCATCCTCTTGCTCTTCTCCCATGCCGTCCTCGGCTGGTTCTCACGCTACATGGCCGACGACTACTGCACCGTCGGGTCGCTGCGCGGGCTCGGCTTCGGGGGGAGCCAGGTCTTCTGGTACACGTCGTGGTCCGGGCGATATACCTTCACCTTCCTCGTGAACTTGGCCGAGGCGGCCGGGGCATGGACCGTCCAGGTGCTGCCGGGGATCGCCGTCAGCGCCTTCGTCCTGGCGGCGGGATACGCTGCGCAGCAGGGAGCCCGGATTGTTGGGCTGACCCCTCGGGGGGTAGCCAGCGCAGCTATCGGCGCAGCGCTGGTCTTCGCTACGCTAGAGG
>DATIPT010000138.1:0-11064 GCA_035471625.1 Anaerolineales bacterium | reverse complement strand
TGTACCAAAGCACCGGTTTCATCAGTTTCTTCCTCCGCCGCCTCACTGGCGTGGCGTTGGTCCTGTATCTGTTCACCCATATGTGGGTGATCGGCTCGGCGATCAACGGCCCGGCAGCGTTCGACGCCCGCTTGGCGACGTTCCAGACCCCGATGTTCAAGCTGGCCGAGATTGCCTTGCTGGCGGCGGTCGTCTACCATGCGTTCGACGGCCTGCGACTACTCCTGGTCAACTGGTTCAAGATCACCGACTACCGCAAGAGCCTGTTCTACGCCGCGTTCGGGATCGCCGCGATCCTGACGATTGCCGGCGGCATCCCGATCTTGCTGTTCATGTTGGAAGGCTAGGAGGCCACGATGCGACTCTTCCAGTTTCAGCGCTACAGCGCCGTGGCCCTGCTCGCCTTCATGGCCATCCACATGATCGTCGTGCACTACCCTCCCTTCCACATCGACTTCTCGCGGATCATCGTGCGCATGGCCGACCCGCTGTGGAAGGCCATCGACATCGCCTTCCTGTTCTTCGTTCTGCTCCACGCCCTCGCCGGGGCGTACGCTGTCCTGACGGATCTCGAATTCGTCAGCCGGGCCCGCCGCGCCCTCGCCGGGGCCGCCGTCGTGATTGGTTTGGCCGCCTTCGCGTACGGGACGGCGACGATCCTGGCCTTTCAACCACCCGCATAGGCCTGCAAGCACCGGCAAGCGAGTGACCGGCCGTGAGGCCGGTCGCTGGCGTTCCATACCGTTTGGACTAGGGAAGGTTGACGAGAAACGACGTGACCGCTTCGAGGAAGGCGACGGGGCACTCTTCCTGAGGCAGGTGACCGCATTCGGGCAGCACCACGAGATTCGCCTGAGGGATCTCGCCGGCCAATTGGATGCTGTCGGCAGTCGGGACGACCCGGTCATCATCCCCTGTGATGATGAGAACGGGGAGGCTGAGTTCCTCGAGACGGTCGCCAATCGGCGGTGGAGATGGCGCCAGGGAAACTTGCCACAGGGCCTGATCCCAGTTCTCGGCTTGGAGGGGCAGGCGATACCCACCGATCCGTTCCGGTGTGATCCTCCCGGGGTCATGCCAGGCGGCGTCAAGGATCTGCATCCCCTCGGTGGCGATCCGGCGGACGAGCAGAGGGCCGATCCGGTCGAAGGGTGGCAAGGCAAGAAGCGGCTTGATCCAGCTTGGAAGCCCCCCTGTCGTGTAGACAGCCGGTGAGACGAGGACGAGGGCGCGAACGCGCTCCGGGTGTTCAAGGGCGGCCAGTACCGCCACCGTGCCCCCGGCCGAGTTGCCGATCAACACCGCATCCTCTGCGCCGAGCGCCTCGATCATCGAGGGGACAAGCTCCGCCTGGGAGGCAGCTGAGTAGGGGCTCTCGCCTTCCCATTCACCTGGGAGTGGCCGGGTGCTCAGACCGAATCCGGTCCGATCGTAGGCAACGCTGGTGCCGATTCGGCCCAGCGGCTCGAGGACGTCCCTCCATGAAAACGCACTCGCCCCGAAGCCGTGGAGAAGGAGAATCAAGGGCTCGCCGCTGCCGGCAGACTCGGTGTACAGCTCGAGGCCTTCGATCTCCAGATAGGACCCGTTGGGGCCAGCCAGTTGGGCGGGGGGCACCGTCTCAGCGGGCGGAGGGATCGGGATGACCAGGGTCCCACACAGGCACGCCAGCAGAGAGAATCCGATCGCCGCGAGGGTCCACCGAAGAGCGGGCTTCATCGCCCGATGCGGCCGTCCGGGTCGGAGAGCTCGTCGAGGCGGGCGACTTCGGCGTCCGTCAGAGCCCAGCCCAACGCGCCAAAGTTTTCGGCGGCCTGACGCCGGTTCTTCGCCCCGGGGATCGGCAGGGTGCCCTTTGCAATCGTCCAATTGATCGCAACCTGGGCCGGGGTCTTCCCGCCGTGCGCCCGCCCGATCTCCGCAAGGGTGTCGAGCAGCGAGGTGAGCCAGGTGAGACTGAGGCGAACGCGCCGTCGCCGAGCCGCAGGCGGCGGATTCCACGGACCGTACTTGCCCGTGAGGAGCCCCATCCCGATCGGGCTGTAGGCGATCAGGGTCACGTTCAGATCGCGGCAAAGCTGCAGCAGGCCACTGGCTTCGGGGTTGCGGGTCAGAAGGCTGTACTCGACCTGGTTGGATGCCAAGGGGATCCCGTGCCGGGCGAGCGCCTTGTGGGCCCGCTCCATCTGTTTCGGAGAGTAGTTGGAGACCCCGACAGCTCGGGTCAGCCCGAGTTCGACCGCCTCGGCGAGTCCGTCCATCCATGTCTCAATGGAGACCGGAGGCATGGGTTGGTGGATCTGGTAGAGGTCGACTCGACTCAGCCCGAGACGGTCCAGGCTGTCGCGCAGCGCCTTGACCAGCGACTTCCGGCGGAGCCGCCAGGGATAGGGCATGAACTTGGTGGCCACCATAGGCGCTGGACCGTCGGAGCGAATGAACTCACCCAGGAGTCGCTCTGACGTCCCGAGCCCGTAGATCTCCGCCGTGTCAAAAAAGTCCAGGTTGGCTTCGCGGCTGGCGTGGAAGGCTTCGGCGACGTCTTCCTTCCCGTAGCCCTGGCCGAATCCCCATACAAAACGATCTCCCCAGGCCCACGCGCCGACACCCATTGCCCGCACTTTCAGATCGGTTAGACCGAGACGGACGCGCTCGTTCTTCATTCGCCGCCTCGTATGCTCAGGAGGTCTCTCAAGGCTCCATCGAGCCGAGGGAAACGAAATTCGAACCCGGCGTCGAGCAGACCCCGGGGGGCGACGAACTGGCCATCGAGAACCAGCGTCGCCTTCTGCCCGAGGCCGAGCCTCAAGAGGAAGGCCGGGGTGGGGAACCAGAAGGGCCGGCGCATCGCCTTCGCCAAGTGCCGCCCCAGGTCGGTGTTGGAGACGGGATTGGGGGCTGTCAGATTGAACGTGCCTCGGACCTCCTTGTGATCGAGCAGGAATTCCAAGGCTCGCGTCTGGTCTTGAGCATGGATCCACGAGAAGCCCTGATCCCCGGTGCCCAGTCGGCCTCCGACGAAGAGCCGAAACGGAAGCATGATGACCGGGAACAGCCCTCCCTTGGTGCTCAGGACGAGGCCGGTACGCACGACGAGGCGCCGGACACCCTGGGCCTCGACCTCCGCCGTGGAGGATTCCCAGTCGCGGCAGACCGAAGCCAGGAAGTCCGGGCCGGACGGGGCGCCCTCGTCCAGATCTCGAACTGGGCTCGGCCCGTAGTAGCCGACGGCTGACATCTGGATCATCGTCCCAGGCTTCGTGCCCGCCTTCCGGACGGCCTCCACAATGGCCCGACCGGCACCCGTGCGGCTCTCCAGGATGCGGGCCTTCTTGGATCGCGTCCAGCGTTGGAGGAAGATCTCAGCCAGATTCCTTCCGCCGATGGTTTCGCCCGCCAGATTGATGATGGCTTCGGCCCCGTCGGCGAGTTGCCCCCAACCGTTGCTTGTCTGTCCATCCCACGCGACGTAGCGAACCTTTGGGTCGTCCGAGCGAATCGTGGGGTTTCGGGTCAAGATCACGACCTCTCGGCCCCGCTCGGCAAGGCGCCGGGCAAGCGACCGGCCGACCAGGCCGGATCCTCCAGCCAATATCACTCGCATCTCAACCTCCACACAGGCACGATCCTACGTCCGGCCGAGCGTGTGTTCAAGGGTTTGTAGAGGGTTCGTCCAGGTTGGTGTAGCCCAAGGTGGTCCTTCCCTGCGGCGGCGCGGAGCGGCTGGAGGTGGGCTAGGGCGACGTGGCGCGGAGGCTAGGGGTGTCCAGTATACTGACTTGTGAGGGCGATTGCCGCCGCACCGAGGTGCTGATGAGCAACACGGGTCACAAGGGAGTCTCCTACTTGCCGGACCAGGGGGTGTACAAGGTGACGGTCGGATGGCGAGGTAGGGTCCATACCCGATACCTTCGGGGGAGTCACCCGAAGGATCTGAAGAAGGCGATCCAGTTACGAAACCAGATCGAGCACAAGGTCGGCCGCCCCCGGACAGAGGATATCGTACGGTCGTCCGGAACGGTAGTGGGGCGGGCCTGGAAGCGCCGCGGCAAGAAGATCGTACGGACGCGCGGCAAACGCTCCTAGACACGGGTTCCAAGCCTACAACCCTACCGCAGGCTCCAGCGAGCCGGCGGCATACAGGACCGAGTGTGGTGCCCCCACGGGGATTCGAACCCCGGTTTAGGCCTTGAAAGGGCCGCGTCCTGGTCCTCTAGACGATGGGGGCGAGCACGCGCCGGAATTCTACCATCGGGATCTCGGGTGTTGTCGAGATCATCGGGCCGACTTCCGGCGTCCGCGTCCGCCGCGGTAGGCCGGGGCCGTGATCGGCCGCACCGTCACCAGTCTTCGATCCATCAGACGCGACAGCAACCGCGGATCGATCTTGCTCTCGTCATCGGCCGTCGTGATCACGGTCGGCAGCGCCGCGTTGTAGCGGTGGTTGAAGAGCTGATAGAGCTTCTCGCGCACCCATGGGGTTGCCGCCTGCGTTCCCAGGTCGTCCAGGACGAGGAGCGGGGCGGTGCGCACCTCCTCGAAACGTTGATCGTACGTCACCGTGCTGTCGGGGCTGAAGGTCGCCCGGAGATGATCGAGGAGATCGGGGACGACGATGAAAAGCACAGGGAACCCCTGGCTCTCCCGGTAGTTGGCGATCGCGGCGGCCAGGTGAGTCTTGCCGGATCCGTACGGGCCTTGGAGCAGGAGCCAGCCCTCGGGCTTCTCGCTGTAGGCCCGGGAGGTCTGGAACGCTTCCTCGAGCGTCCGCTGGTCGCGAGCCGGCAGCTTCTCGTCCGGCCTCTGGCTCCACGTGCCAAAGGTTTGATGGGCGTGGAGGTGAAGAGACGACAGTTCCGGCTGACCACGGTCGCCTTCGGCGCGGCGGTAATCCGGAGCGGCGAGACGAACTTCCCGGACAAGAGCTTGATCCGACAGCCGCGAACGCAGCCGTCCATCGACCTCCGCGAGCGGGAGATTCATTGTCACGACCAGGGGGAGCCGGTTGATGTAGCGGTGGTTCAAGATCTGGAAGAGCTTCTCGCGGGCCCACTCGGTGGCGTTGTGGGTGCCGAAATCATCGAGGATGAGGAGCGAGGCCGAGCGGATACGCTCGAAGGCTTCGTCGAAGGTGGTGTCGTCTGCGTCAAAGGTAGCTCTCAGCGTGTCGAGCAGGTCCGGGACTGTCAGGAAGACCGTCGGGACCCCGATTTCGACTGCTTCGTTGGCGATCGCCGCCGCCAGGTGGGTCTTGCCCGTTCCGTAGGTGCCGGTCACCAGGAGCCAGCCGTCCAGATCGTGGGCATACGTCAGACACGCTTCGAACGCAGCTTCGATCGACTCCTGCTGCTTCTCGCCGATTCCCGGGCGGCCGCGGGGTCGAAAGGTCTTGAAGGTCAGGTGGCGGAGCTGCTCCAGGCGGCTCAGATCGAAGAGCCGGTCTCGGATGTGAGCGCGCACCTGCGCTTGGCGGCAGGTGCAGATCTCCAGTCGGCCGAAATCGGGGTCGCTGGTGGCCCGTTCGACGCGGACATAGCCGCTGCCGCGGCAATGGGGGCAGTCGGGGTCGCCGAGCCCGCTACCCGGAGTTGGAGGAATCGGCGAGCTCGCCTTCGAGGTACCGCCGGCGAGCCTTCTCAGTGTCTCCTCGATCTTCTCGGGCATCCTTGCCTCTTCGTTGCCAGTCGTCCAGGATCGCCTGGACGTAGCTCCATTTTCTCACGTTGTTCTCGACGGCGATCCGGATGGCGTCCTCGATCCAGCCCGCGGGGAAGGATTGCTCGGCCTCTCGCAACCGCTCGGCGATCATCGGCGTCAAGGGCCCGAGGTTCTGTTCGTAGAGGGTGAACACGTTGGGCCGGTCCAGGCCGAGTTCGACCGGCGCCGCCTCCTCCCCGGACGGTGTCCAGTCCCCGCGGGCGTAGCCCTCGGCCGCGGCGCGCCCCTTTGGGCTGTTGAGGAAGAAGAGGGGCTCGGCTTGGGGGTCTCCGGTGCTGTGCACCCGAAGCAGCGAGCCGCGCCCGACGCACCGCTCGAGGGCATCCTGCAGGGCGGTCTCCGGGGCCGGGCTGTTGAGCGCCAATGAGTCGACGAGCAACTGATCCCTCTCCAGGGCGGAGAGCGTCAAGTAGCGAAAGCCTGGCGCCTTGCGCGCCAGGGCCCAGAACGCGTACAACGTCAGCTTGAGTTCGCCGAGGTGATCGATCTCGGGGAGCAGATCGGTGAAGAACGCCGAGGGGATCGGGGTCGGGTCCGCCTTGCCTTCCGGGAACCCGGTGAACGTCCGACCAGACCGGCCCATCACACCGCCGGCCCGGGTCGCGCTCGATCCTGGAACTGACGGTCGGATCGGCGTATCGCTGGGGCGGCCACCCTAGACACCCTCCGTCGACTCGACTTCGGTCAGCCGGATGTGGCGTGTCTCGGCGTTCTCGAACTTCGCCAGCGACTTGCGGAAGACGAGTTCGACGCTCCCGACAGGTCCGTTGCGGTGCTTGGCGACGACGATCTCGGCGATGTTCTGCTTGAGGGTATCGGTGTCGTACGTGTCGGGACGATAGATGAAGAGAACGACGTCAGCATCCTGCTCGAGGCTTCCGGACTCGCGCAGGTCGGAGAGTACCGGCCGTTTGTCGGCGCGCTGTTCGACGGCGCGGGAGAGCTGCGCGGCGGCCAGTACGGGAACTCGCAGCTCGCGCGCCAGCGTCTTCAGGCTCCGGGAGATATACGAGACTTCCTGGACGCGATTCTCCGATCGATCTTCGCCGGTCATCAATTGCAGGTAGTCCACGATGACCAGGTCCAGGCCGACCTCCATGTGCAGGCGGCGGCACTTGGTGTGCAGCTGGAGCGGAGTCAGGGCCGGAGTGTCGTCGAGGTAGATCTGGGTCTCGCTCAGGACGCTAACGGCCTGGGTGAAGAGCGGCCACTCCTCATCTCGGACCATGCCGAGGCGCAATCGCTGTGAGTCGATCGAGGTCTCCTGCGCCAGGAGCCGCTGCACGAGCTGCTCATTCGACATCTCGAGAGAGAACACGGCGACGTGCTTGTTGTGCAGCTGACCCGCGTTGCGGGCCACCGAAAGACAGAACCCCGACTTGCCCTGGCCCGGTCGTCCGGCGATGATCAGCAGATCGCTCGGTTGCATCCCGCCCAGAAGGCGATCGAGATCGATGAACCCGGTTGGGACGCCGACGGTCTCATCGCGATGACGGGCGAGGTAGTCGATCCGGTCGTAGTACTCGCTCAGGACCTGGCGGATCGGCGAGAGCTGCCGGGTCAGGCGGCGCTCGCTGACGCCGAAGACAGCCTTCTCGGCGTCACCGACAACGTCGTCGATTGGCGTATCGGCGGCATGGGCGAGGCGGGCGATGGCGTTGGCGGCCTCGAGCAAGCGCCTCCGCGTGGCCGTTTCTTGGACGAGCTGCGAATACGCCGCAGCGTGCAGGGTCGACGGGACGTTGTGGATCAGCGTAGCCAGATACGCGGCCCCACCGACCTCCTCCAGCCGCCCCTGGCGCTCGAGTTCCTCCGAAACCGTTAGGACATCGATCGGGAGCCGCTGTTCCTGAAGATCAGTGAAGGCTTCCCAGATCCAGCGGTTGCGATGGAGATAGAAGTCATCCGGGCTCAGCGTGTGGACGAGGTCGAAGTAGGTATCCGGGCTGACGAGGACCGAGCCGAGCACGGCCTCCTCCGCCTCGCGGTGGTGCGGCACGATCGGGCCCGGGCGGCCGTCGCCGGGGGAGGATGATTCTCTCGATGGGAACGAGCGCTCTGTCACCTGGTCTCCGAGCGGGGTTCGCGGGCCGTGCTGGCGGACAGTCTAGTTGTCGTCGCCCTCACCGGAGTCGATATCATCCAGATCGAGCGATTCGACGAAGTCCTTGAAGACGTCGAGCCGCTGGTCGCTCTCGGCCGCAGGCTCCTCGCTTCGGACCTCTTGGGACGGCTCGGAGGCCGCCTCGCGCATCACTTCTTCGGCAACGAAGATCGGCACATGGACCCTCACCGCGAGGGCCAGGGCATCGGACGGGCGCGAGTCGATCTCCAGCTCCCGACCGTTGACCCGCAGGGCGATGCGCGCATAGAAGATCTCGTTGCGAAGCTCGATGATGTTGACCCGCAGGACCTCAGCGCCCAGATCGGTTAGAACATTTCGCAGCAGGTCGTGGGTCAGGGGTCGGACGATCGGGATCTCCTGCAGGGCGACAGTGATCGCTTCCGCTTCGCTCTGGCCGATCCAGATCGGGAGGAACCGTTCCGAGTCGACATCCTTGAGGATGACGATGCGGTGTTGGGACATCAGGCTGACCCGGATGC
The DNA here is from genome assembly GCA_035471625.1 of Anaerolineales bacterium. Lineage (GTDB taxonomy): Bacteria > Chloroflexota > Anaerolineae > Anaerolineales > E44-bin32 > DATEVL01. The sequence continues at coordinate 2,742 of DATIPT010000138.1, read as the reverse complement.
TGTCGATCACGACCTCAACCATGTCCCGTCTCCCGGTCCTTCTGTCCCACGGCAGCATTCTAACACGGACCGCCGCGGGGGGTCCTCCGTGCTCTTCTCGGCTGCCGGCCGGTTCCTGCTATGATTCTGACTGCGTGTCCGGCGACCTCCCGGGTGCACCGGACCGACAGGTGGGAGCATGTGGGAGGCGTTCTTCGCGCCGCGCGGCGTGGTGGTCATCGGGGTATCCCACACGGCGACCAAGCTCGGATACGGGGCGGCCCGCAACCTGGTCGTCTCGGGCTACCCCGGCGCGATCCACTTCGTCAACCCGCGCGGGGGTGAACTCTTCGGAAGACCGATCCACCCGGATGTCCGTCAGGTTCCGGATCCGGTCGACTTGGCGCTGATCCTGATTCCGGCGCCTGCGGTCGCCGAGGCACTGGCGGCATGCGGCGAGCGCGGGATCAGGGCCGCGATCATCGGCTCGGGAGGCTTTCGGGAGGTCGGGCCGGAGGGCGAGTCGCTGGAACGCGCCTGCCTGGACGTGGCCCGTCGCTACGGGATTCGGATGCTAGGTCCGAACTGTATCGGCCTCCTCGATACGCACTTCCCGATCGATACGACGTTTCTCCCGCTTCCAGGGCCGATCCCCGGCGATATCGCCTTCCTGTCTCACTCCGGCGCCATCTGCGAGGCCGTCATCGACTGGGCCCGAGGCCAGGGATTCGGGCTGTCCCGACTGGTGAGCCTGGGCAACCAGCTCGATCTGACCGAAGGGGATGTCCTGGCGGCGATGGAGGATGATCCCCATACGCGCGTCGTGGCGATGTACCTGGAAGGTGTGGGGGAAGGTCGCAAGTTCGTCGAGGAAGCTCGGCGCGTCTCGGCCCGGAAGCCGGTCGTCGCGCTCAAGGTCGGGCGCTCGGAGGGAGGCCGGCGTGCGGTCGCGTCGCACACCGGGGCTCTCGCCGGTCGGGATGCGGCCTTTGACGCCGCTTTCCGCAAGGCCGGCGTGCTGCGCGCCTTGAACAGTGAGGACATGTTCAATTGGGCCCGCGCCCTGGCATGGTGTCCCCTGCCGCGTGGGCCCCGGATGGCCGTGCTAACGAATGCCGGCGGGCCGGGGGCCATCGGCGTGGACGCTTTGGAGCTCAACGATCTTGAACTCGCGGAGTTGTCTGCGGAGACTCAGAGCAGCCTTCGCTCCCTGCTCCCGTCGGCCGCGAGCGTCCTCAACCCGGTCGACATGTTGGCTTCCGCCGGACCGACGGAGTACGCCCAGTGCCTTTCGGCGCTCCTCCACGACGACGGGGTCGACGGCGTAATGGTGGTCCTTCCGCCTCCACCGATGTCGACAGCGGCCGAGGTCGTCGGGGCGATCATCCCGATCATCAAGGGTGCGGCGAAACCGATCGTCGTCGCGCTGATGGGGGAGGACTTGATCATCCACGCCGCCCGCCTGCTGCGGCAAGCGCGAATCCCGGACTACCGTTTCCCCGAGCGAGCGGCGACGGCTCTGCAGGTCTTGTGGAAGCGGGCAGAGAAGCTTGCTTCCACGCCAGAAGCCCCGGAGACCCCCACCGGTGTCAATGTGGCAATGGCTCGGAAGGTGTTGTCTTCTGCGGTCGCAGGCAACGAGGGATTCCTCGAGGGCCGCGCCGCCTCCGGCCTGGTATCGGCGTACGGGCTTCAGCTGCCGAGTGAGACGATTGCGGGCGACGAAAATGAGGCCGCAACCGCTGCCGGGCAGGCCGGTTTCCCGGTGGCGCTCAAGATCGCTTCGCCCGACATCCCCCACAAGTCCGACGTCGGCGGCGTGAGGCTGAATCTCGCGACGAAGGAGGAGGTTGCTCGAGCGTATCGCGAGATCGTGGCCTCGGCACGAAAGGCGGCTCCCAACGCCCGGATCGACGGAGTCATGGTCCAACCCATGATCGGGCCGGGGCACGATGTCATTGTGGGTGCGGTGCGGGATCCCCAGTTCGGCCCGCTGGTGATGTTCGGCCGTGGCGGTGTGGAAGTCGAGACGCTTCGCGACGTATCGTTCGCCCTCGCGCCGCTGTCCCGCTCTGAGGCCGATGCGCTGGTGACGGCGACGGCGGCTGGGCGCCGGCTCGCCGGATCGCGCGGCGTTCCACCTGCCGACCGGGACGCCGCGATCGAGGCGATCCTCCGCCTGGGGCAGTTGATCCTGGATCATCCGTCGATCACGGACGTGGAGGCGAATCCGTTGCGTGTGATGGCGGTGGGGGAAGGGGCGATGGCGCTGGACGTGCGGGTGAGAGTGAGGTAGGGATTCGCCGCGAAATGAAGGCCGAGGGGAAGCTTTCGGCCCCCGGCCGCCTCTCGAGAGATGCAATGGACCGAAGAACCAGAAAAGTCAAGACGAATTGGAAGCCAGACGGGTATTGGATCGCCATGGTTCTGGCCTGCTTCCTCGCGCTGGCCATCGGAGTCTCCGTTGCAAGCGACTTCGGACAGTCGTGGGACGAAGAAGGGGACTCGGCCTATGGTGCCGATGCCCTGTCCAGCTACAGGGGTGTCGGCCCCGACTGGCAAGCCTACAACAAGCGCAAGTTCTATGGGCCTGCGCATTTCATGCTCCAGGCACTCGCCGTCGATTCCTCCGAGAAGGGCGGTACCGGGTGGTCCGATACGCGAGTTCGCCACACCCTCAACTTCCTCATCTTTCCGATAGCCGTTCTTTCCTTTCACTATATCGCCCGGGCAAGAGTCAGCCGTCCGGCTGCACTTGGCGCC
>DATIPT010000137.1:0-28134 GCA_035471625.1 Anaerolineales bacterium | reverse complement strand
CGGACCTTGGAGTACTTGCGATAGGTACTCGTGACGTAGGATTGGGCCCCCATCGAGATGGCCAAAGTGACGACAAAGAGAAGGAGATACAGGGGGTCGAAGTAGAAGAACAAGTCTCGAATCGCCTACTGGGAGTCGTTTGCAGCGCAAGGGCCGCAGCGACCGGCTGAGAGGAACATTCTACCATGTGCCCGTGTTCCCCCTTCGGGCTTCCCTCCACCTGCGATCGATGTGAAGCAGTTGAGCTCAGGGTGAGCGTTCGTCCATGCGCCCTGGGTCTTCGCGAGATTTCCTGCGCAATTGCCGCCAGGAGACCCATGCCAGGAGGATCAGGAGCAAGACTCCGTTGAAGGGAAGCTCGAGCTCTATGCCCAGCGCCTGCGCCAGGAAGCGACCTCCGATCAGGACCAGGAGCCCAAGCAGGACGGCGGTCAGCGTCGGTACCCGAGTGGTGAGCTTCAGAAGCTGGTCGGAGAAGAGCAGCCGTACGAGCGCGGAAAGCAGGAAGACCACGCCGATGGCCCAGAGAAAGGTGGTCCTGCCGAGGACGGTCAGAACGACGTCGACCGACATCAGCGTCAGGGCCAGGCCCATCTCGATCAAGAGGCCGGTGCGACCGGCACGGGTGGCGGGCCCCCTTGGCGTTTCTTGGCCTTCACCGTTTGCCGCCCCCGCTCGGAACACGTCGCGGAGCCCGCGCGCTCCGGTCCAGATCAGGTAGGCCCCGGCCGTCAGCAACGCTACGGTCTCAAACGTGATCGGAAGTCCGGCGATCGTGACGAGCGGCCGATCCGATCGGACGGCGAGGGAAAAGAGCACGATCAGGAACAGACGGCCGACGATCTCGAGGGTCAGGGCCAGGACCAGCGCCCAGCGCCGCCCGGTCTCCCGATCCTTCAGCTGGACCGTCAGGTAGAAGGCGTTATCGACATCGAGAAGGACGACGGTGGCGGCCAGCGCCAAGAACGCTCCCGGGGTCATCACACTCGATTGTACTGCTCGGCTCCCGGGGAGACCAGATACGCTCCGGGAAGACCGACCGCCGCCACCACGCTACTGAAGGTCAATCCGGTCCATCGGCGCCACTGCCGTGATCCGACGGATACGGGAGGCCAGGGCGAAGCCAGTTGGCCGCAAGGCGCGTGCTGAAGACCGTACAGGATGGCGCCTTCTTCACCGCTGGCGGTACACCGTTGCGACGGCCGGAAGCGCCCGTCCGGGCTCTTCCGGCCGTCCGAGAAGAAGCTAGCTCCCCGCCCGTTCGAAGCTCACGGCCAGGGCGCCGGAAGCGGTCCGGAACTCCAGGATGGAGCCTTGGATCGAGTACGTTGCGGCGCTCTGAAGGGCGGCCAGGTACTGACTCTCCTGATCCATGACGCCTTCGGGCTCCCCACAGAACATCTCGGTGGCCCCCGCCGGGCCGATCGAGATCGAGGTCCCATCCATTTCGTAGCCGGCGAAGTAGCTGTTGCAGCCGGCGCTTCCCGTGACGCGGGCGTCGTCGCCGAAAGCGGCTGTGATCTCGGTGCCGAGGATGACGCTCACCACGGCTTCCTTGCCATTATTGTAGGAGACGACCGTCCACGATGTGCCCGCCAGCTCCTGGTTCTGGGCCTCGAAGACAAGATCCTCGCCGGAGCCGGTCGTCAGGGTCAGCGTCTCGCCCTTGATCGCGAACCGCGCGGCGTCCTGGAGGTAACCCAGGTAGGCGGTCTCCTGGTCCATGATTGGTTCGGGGCAAGCCATCAGTGTGCCCATGGCGGGGCCGATCGTGATCGACGAGCCGCTGAGCTCGTACGAGGCGTTGTAGGCGTTGCAGCCCGAGGTCCCCCCAATCTTGCCGTCGTCACGGAACTCGGCGGTGATCGTCGTGCCGGGCACAAGCGACTCGCCGTTGAGCGAAACCAGGTTCCAGACGGTGCCGATCATGGGAGACCCACCTCCCCCGGGAGCGCAGGCGGCCAGCAGGCCCCCCAGGCTTGCAGCGATCAGAAATGCGGCGACGTACTTGGTCATTCTTCTTCCCTCCGACGGCCGGTTCTCCAACCGGCCCAATGGGTTTTGGACCTGTCTGGCGCGAACACCTTGCCCCAGACGGGATCCTGATACCCATGACGTCACCGAGGGCCTCCGAGTTCCCCGGAGTTGGCTGCGGCGAAGGGCAACAGCCTGTTCGCAGTCGTCAACCGGCCGTCCCTAGGAAGGCTCGCCAATGCCAGCCCGCGCGTCTTCCATCCCCCCTTGGAGGACACGGCCCAGCTCGGCCCCAAAGAGGAATATCTGGGCCAGGTAGTTGATCCCGATCAAGATCACAGCGACCCCACCCCCGATCATCGCCGCGGTATTCAAAGTGACGTAGCGGAAGAACAGGGCGACGAGGGCCAGCGCCGCGACGACCAAGAGGGCCGAGAACGCGGCTCCGATCAGAGCACCGCGCCATGTCACCGGGGCATCCGGGAGCAGCTTGTAGAGCGCGGCGAAGAGCACGGCAATGAGGATGAAAGTCAGCAGAGCGTTCAACCAGGGGATCAGGCTCCCCAGACCCAACCAGTCGCTCAGGCTCGATAGCGCCAGGCTGGCGACAACGACGACGACCAACAGGAGTCCGATCCCGAGGACCAGGGCCATCCCCATCAGCCGGATCACGATCTGCCGGCTGGTCGTGAGCTGGGTGACGTGGGGCACGCCCCAGATCGAGTTGAGAGAGTACTTGAGCTGTGCGAAGGCGCCGGAGGCCGTGTAAAGGAGAGCCACCACGGCGATCCCAGTCGCCAGGGTCGAACCGGTCTGCGTCCGCTGGGAGGCCTCGGCCACCTGGTCCTGGACGATCCCGACGATTTCACTGCCGAGCGCATTCGTTACAGCCAAGCGGAGGGCATCCAAGAAGGCCGTCGCCTGTTCGGCCAAGAGTCGGGTGAGCAGCTCATACCCGATGACGAGGACCGGGATGAGCGCAAACGACCCGAAATAGGCCAACGCCGCCCCGTGGCGCGCCGGGTTGCGAATGGCGAACTCACGAGCGGCGCGCCGCAAGGGAGCCAAGACGCCCGTCTTCATGCCGATGGCGGAGGCTGCTGACGTGGCGGCACCCCGGTCGCCTCCCGGACGCGCTCCAGCCCGTTGAACAGGTTGAGGTAGTCGGACAGCAAGCGCGGGGTCAGGAAGTTGCGGCGAACGTGTTCCTTCCCGGCCTCGCCCATCGCCACGGCGAGGTCACGGTTCTGGAGAAGTTCGATCGTTCGGCTGGCGCATTCTTCGACGCTGCTCACCAGGTATCCGGTCTCCCCTTCGATCACTTGCAGGGTGATGCCCCCGACGTTTCCGGCGACGACCGGCTTGCCCTTCCAGAGGGCTTCGCTGACGACGAGACCGAAACCCTCGCGGGTCGATTTTTGAATGACGACATCGGCGACCGTCTGGAAGCACCCGACTTCATAGGCCCCGACCCCGTGGAAATTGTGCAGGACGACGATGTCACCGTCCAGCCCGGCATAGCGCAGGGTCCTATCCAGGTAGGTCCAACCCTCGGGATCGTCGGACGCCATCGAACCGACCAGGGCGAGCTGCACATCCGGGATCTCGGCCTTGACCTGGCGGTACGCGTCGATCACCCCGATCGGGTCCTTCCAAGGGTCGAACCGGCTGACCTGGGTCAGGAGCGGCCGGGTCGAGTCGATTCCGAAGCGTTCGGCGACCAGGCGACCGTCGTCGGGCGGGATCACGCGGTTCTTGGGAGACAGCGGATCGATCGTCGGCGCGATCACGGCGATCCGGCCGGCATCGATGCCCGGTCCGGCGTAGTGCGGCATTGTGAAGATCATGCGGTCGTACTCACCGATGTACGGCGCGTAGAAATCCCAGTACTCGGGGTTGGGCTGCGAAGTGTCGATGTGGCAGCGCCAGATCCAGAAGCGCCCCTTCGCCTGGCTTCGATCATGGTAGTGCAGGAGTCCCGCCGGCTGGGGGTCGTGGACGATGATGAAATCGTATTCGCCTTCAAGCTCATGGGCGTTCTGTTCGTTGTAGTGGCGCCACGTGCGGCGCATCGGCCCGTCCAGCGATAGCGCCATTCCCTGGAGGCCGTTGTGGCTGGCCTTGCTGACGGCGAAGAACTCATCCGAGCCGCGGATCACCTGCCACTCGGCCGCCAGCCCGACATCGGCCATCAGCGGCACGAGCGTCTCGAGGATCTCGGCGACCCCTCCGCCGAAAGCCGTCGCGTTGACGTGGAGCACGCGAGCGTCGCGCAGCGGCGCGGCGGCGGCTCGGAGCGCCTCGACTTCGGCTTCGCCGATGATGGGAAGGTAGGACATGAGTTGGAGTGAACGAACAGGGACGACGTCCAGCAAGACAGCCTCCTCTGCAATCGGGTCCCGTGGACCGTCCCTCCACCCTGGCTTCGTCGAGGGACGGGCCGAAGGGGATTGTAGCCGGTGGATCCGGCCCGCGGGGCCCAACCCTACCCTTCCGGAGGGCCACACCCCCCACTCTTGACAGTTGCCGCCGCCAATGATACCTTTGCTGACACGTGTTAGCAAGGTCCACATTGCGGAAGCGGGTCACAGCTCGAGAGGTCGCCGAGAAGGCCGGAGTATCCCGAACCACTGTTTCCTTCGTCTTGAACCAGGTCCAAGGCATGCGGATCAGCGAGGAGACGCGGATCAAGGTGCTCGAGGCTGCCCGCCAGCTCGACTACCACCCGGACATCACCGCCCGACGCCTGGTGACCGGGAAGACCGGTCTTCTGGCCTACGTCGAGCGCCAACCCACCCAGCAGGCGTTCGCCGATGCCACGACCCCCCAGGTGCTGCGCGGGCTGCATGATGCCGCGGTGGCTGCTGGATACGAGGTCCTCTTCGCCCCGATCCCGATCGAGGACGGCAACGGCCGGGTCGAGCGGCTGATCGCCGGCCGGCACGTCGACGGGATCATCGTCTCGGGTCCGCGCACCGACGATGACGAGATACGTCGAATGATCGAAGCCGGGGCCCCGATCGTCCTTCAAGGCACCTGGCCGGGGCTGACTGTCACCTCGGTCGACATCGACAACTTCACTTCGGCCAAGATCGCCGCCGAGCATCTCGTCTCGATCGGGTACCGCCGCATCGGAATCATCGCCCATGCCTCCATGGCCTACTCGGCCGCCCAGGCCCGGCACGACGGCTTTCTCCGCGGCCTGGCAGACTCCGATGCCGATCCCTCGACCGTCCCGGTAGCCGTCGCCGGTTTCTCTCCCGACAGCGGAGCGCAGGCGATGGAAGCGCTGCTCAGGCAGGACGAGCTGGAAGCGGTCTTCGTCAGCAGCGATACCGTCGCGATCGGCGCCATGCGCGCCGCTCGCGACGCCGGTCGTCGGATCCCCCAGGACCTTGCCGTCGTCGGGTTTGACGACATCCCGATCGCCGTCCATCTCGACCCTGCGCTGACGACGGTTCGCCTGCCAGCCTACGGGATCGGCTGGGGGGCGGCCGAGCTCACGATCCGCCTTGTCCAGGACGATCAGCCCAGGAAGTCGCAGCTGGTCCTCGACACCGAACTCATCGTTCGCGAATCCTGCGGGGCCCTCACCCGACCACCGCCCGACTAGCCCACGCCGCGCCGATCCACGCGCGGACGGAGACCAGACGCCTACGCCGGGTCAACGTTCACCGGCGGAAGGAGGTGAAACCCAATCGTCCAGCATCCCCGACGTTCGTGGCTCGGGGAGCCCACCACCAACCTGCTGAGGAGGAACCAAGATGAAAGCCCCGTACGCCCGAGGGTTGAGCTTGTTGCTCGCCCTCACTTTCCTGGCGGCCAGCTGCGCGCAGCCACCCGCCACCACTGCCCCACCGCCAGAACCGCCCGGCGAACCGACCGGCGACATCGACTGCGGCGGAGCCTCGCCCGGCGACACCATCACGATGATGTACCAGTGGACCGGCGCCGAGGAGGAGAAGATCAACGCTATCCTGGCCCCGTTCACTGACGCCTGCGGCGTAGCGATCTCGGCCGAAGCGACCCGCGATGAGGCCGTGCTCGATACCCGGGTGAAGTCGGATCCGCCGGACGTGCTGTTCTGGCCGTCCACGGCCCCGGCAATCCTGTATCCCGATCAGATCCGGGACCTCTTTGCGCTGGGCGCGAACACGGACAACTACGCCGATTTCTGGATCGAACAGGGGACCATGGGCGGCGGCCTCGTCTACTTGCCCGCCAAGGCCGACATCAAGACGATCATCTGGTACAGCCCGGCCCAGTTCGAGGCCTTCGGCTACGCCGTCCCGACGACCTTCGAAGAGCTCGACAGCCTCGTCGAGCAGATGGTCGCCGATGGCAATACCCCTTGGTCGATGGGCTTCGGCAGCGGCGCGGCCACCGGATGGACCGGCTCCGACTTCATCCAGGACCTGCTGCTCGTCCAGCAGGGGCCCGAGTACGTCATGGACCTGATCGACGGCTCAATCCCGTACGATGACGCCGGTGTCATGGAGGCGTACGAGACCTACGTCAAGTGGGCCTCCGATCCGAAATACACGGTCGGTGGCGCCACGGGGACCGTGGAGACCGGTTTCCTCGACGCCATCTACAAGGTCTTCTCCGATCCGGCTGAAGCGATGATGGTCAAGCAGTCCGGCTTCGCCGGAGGCGAGGTCGCCAAGCAGTTCCCCGCCCTCGAGTACAGCGTGGACTACGACTTCTTCGCCTTCCCCGGCGCGGAGGGGATGCAGGGAGGCGCCGACTTCCTGATGGCCTTCGGCGACTCGCCGGCGACGGCGGCATTGATCGCCTACCTCACCAGCGACGCCGGCGGTCAGGCCTGGGCCGAGGCCGGCTTCGATCTCTCGCCCAACACCGGCGCGACCGGCCGCTACACCGACCCGGCGTTGGCCAAGAAGGGCGATGCGCTGGCGAACGCTTCCGGCTTCACCCCCGATCTGGGGGACACCATCCCGTCCCCGTTCGGCGTCGCCGAGTGGAAAGCGATCATCGAGGCCGTTCAGGGCGGCGATATCGCCTCGGCCCTGGCCGGTGCCGCCGCTTCGCAGCGGGCCGGCCTGGCGATGGCTCCGGCGATCGACTGCGGCGGAGCCTCCGCCGGCGACACGCTGACGGTGATGTCGCAGTGGACCGGCGCCGAGGCCGAGAAGCTCAACGCAATCTTCGCCCCGTTCGTCGAAGCCTGCGGCGTGACGATCGCGGCCGAAGCGACCCGCGATGCCGCCGTGCTCGACACGCGCGTCAAGAGCGACCCGCCCGATCTGCTCTTCTGGCCCTCCCAATCGCCGGCGCAGCTCTACGGCGATCAGCTCCAGAACCTCGACTCCGTCGGTGCCCACGCAGCCAACTACGCCGGGTTCTGGATCGATCAAGGGACGATCGACGGCCGCTGGCTGGTATTGCCCGCCAAGGCCGACATCAAGACGATCATCTGGTACAGTCCGGCCCAGTTCGAGGCCTTCAACTACGCCGTCCCGACGAGCTTCGAAGAGCTCGACAACCTCGTCGAGCAGATCGTCGCCGATGGCAATATCCCGTGGTCGATGGGCTTTGAGAGCGGCCCGGCGACCGGATGGACCGGCTCCGACTTCATCCAGGACCTGCTGCTCGTCCAGCAGGGGCCCGAGTACGTCATGGACCTGATCGACGGCTCGATCCCCTACGATGATGCCGGAGTGGTGGAAGCCTACGAGACGTATGTCGGCTGGGCAGCCGACGATGGGTACACCGTCGGCGGAGCCGTCGGAACCGTGGAGACCGGTTTCCTCGACGCCATCTACAAAGTCTTCTCCGATCCGGCCGAAGCGATGATGGTCAAGCAGTCCGGCTTCGCCGGGGGCGAGGTCGCCAAGCAATTCCCCGACCTCGAGTACGGCGTGGACTACGACTTCTTCGCCTTCCCCGGAGCGCAGGGGATGCAGGGAGGCGCCGACTTCTTGATGGTCTTCGGGGACTCGCCCGTGACCCAGGCGATGGTCGCGTACTTGACGAGCGCCGAAGGCGCCGCTGCCTGGGCCGCTGCGGGCTTCGACCTGTCTCCCAACAAGTGGGCGGCGGGGCAGTACGCCGACGCGGCGCTGGCCAAGAAGGGCGACGCGCTCGCCAACGCCGCCGGCTTCACGCCGGATATCGGCGATACCATCCCGGCGCCGTTCGGTGAGGCCGAGTGGAAGGCCATCATCGATGCGGTGCAGGGCGCCGACCTGGCGACGGCGCTGGGCGCAGCCGCCGCCGTCCAGGCCGAGGCTTTGCGCTAGGACTTCGAACCGAGCACGACGACGGCCGGGGCGGCCTGAGGCCGCCCCGGCCCACTGCCCGCCGGGAGGATGGCGATGACCACGCCGCGGATCATGCGCCAGGGACGACTCGTCCCGCTGCTGTATTCCCTCCCGGCTCTGCTGTTCATCGCCGTCTTCATCCTTTATCCCCTCGTCAACACCGCTGCTCTCAGCCTGCGCGACCGCACCAGCGAACGCCCGGCGAGCGTCGAATGCACCCCCGGCGAGCCCTGCTGGGGACCCCTCGAGAACTATCGCGACGTCCTGACCAACTCCGAGATGCTGATCGCCCTGCGCAACAACGCGCTGTGGCTGTTGCTCATGGTCCCGGCGACGGTCGGATTGGGGCTGGTGATCGCCCTCCTGGCCGACCGTGTCCGCTACGAGAGCCTGGTGAAATCCGTGATCTTCATGCCGATGGCCATCTCCTTCATCGGCGCCGGCGTGATCTGGAGGTTCATGTACGCCATCGAGGTCGGCGCCGGGGAGCAGTGGGCGCTGGTCAATGCCGGACTCGACGCCATCGGGCTCGAGCCGGTCCCCTTCCTGAGTACGCCGGGGATCAACAACCTGGCGCTGATGATCGTCGGCATCTGGTTGTGGGCCGGCTTCTGCATGACGATCCTCTCGGCGGCGATCAAGGCGCTGCCCGGAGAGGTGATCGAGGCCGCCCGAGTCGACGGCGCCACCGAGTGGCAGGTCTTTTGGATGATCACCTTCCCGATGATCCTGCCGACGGTCACCGTCGTCACCACTACGATGGTCATCATCATCCTGAAGATCTTTGACATCGTCTTCGTGATGACCGGCGGGAATTTCGGAACGGAAGTCATCGCCAACCGGATGTTCAAGCTGATCGTGACCGATACCGGACGTTCGATGGCGATCGCCGTCATCCTGCTGGTCTTGACGATCCCGGTGATGATCTTCAACATCCACCGCTTCCGCCAGGAGGAGGCCGCCCGATGAACCTGCGGGAACGATGGGCGGGGCTCTTGCGCCGGCTGCCAACGCACACGGCCCTGATCCTGCTGGCCGTCCTGTGGATCCTCCCGACCATCGGCATCTTCGTCACGTCCTTCCGCTCGCGCGAGGCGGTGCGCACCTCCGGTTGGTGGAAGGCCGTCTCGCCACCGCCCGTACAGGGCGGCCCGGAATACCTGACCTACTGCGCCTCGTGCCATGGCGAAGACGGAGCGGCCCTACCGCAGGCCAACCTGAGCGACCCCGAACTTGTCGCCGCCTATCCGAGATCGAACCGCCTGCTCGGGATGCTCCGCCGCGAGGTCGACGGCGCTCCGCATCTGATCGATCCTCCCTTGCCGTCGAATCCCAACGAGGCCCTGGCCGTCCTGGCGCCCGTCCTCGAGTATCTGCAGAGCCTTTCGGGAAGCGGCGGCGCGGCGGAGGTCTACCAGCTCAGCCTGCGCAACTACGCCGATGCACTGGTCGGCTACAAGGGTACCCAGGACTACCTGACCGATTGCCGGGAGGAAGTCGCCAGCACGCTGGCGAAGTTCAAGTGCGACGCGAGCGACCTGCTCAATCCCGAGGGCATCGGCCAAGCGTTCCTCAACACGCTAGCGGTCGCCCTCCCGGCGACGTTGCTGCCCATCTTGCTGGCCGCCTTCGCCGCCTACGCTTTCGCCTGGATGCAGTTCCCCGGCCGGTACACGATCTTCGCCTTGCTCGTCGGCCTGCAGATCATTCCGCTCCAGATCGCCCTGATCCCCATCGCCCGGATGTACGCCGACCTGGGGATGCAAAACTCCTACCTCGGGATCTGGCTCTTCCACACCGCCTTCGCCTTGCCCTATGCGATCTACCTGATGCGCAACTTCTTTGGGACCCTTCCCCGGGAGATGTTCGAGTCGGCCCACCTCGACGGCGCCAACCACTTCACGACGTTCCGCCACCTGGCGCTCCCGTTGGCCGGGCCGGCGATCGCCTCGCTGGCGATCTTCCAGTTCCTGTGGGTTTGGAACGACTTCCTGGTCGCCAAGATCTTCCTGACCGGCAAGCCGGTCCTGACCGTTCAGATCACGAACCTGATCGACCCGCGCGGCGGCAACTGGCACATCCTGACCGGTGCCGCCTTCCTCTCCTTCCTCGTCCCGATGATCGTCTTCTTCGCCTTCCAGAGATTCTTCGTGCGCGGGATCACGGCCGGCTCGGTCAAGGGATAGGCGGTGCCAGAGCTCGCGCTGAAGGCGGGTCCGTTCTCCAGGACTCTGCCCCGACGCTGGCCCCCGTCCCGAATCGCTTTCCGGCCGGAAGGGTGAGGCTCACCCCGGCTTCGTGCCGGTGGCGACGTCCTCCACATACGGGGTCCGAAGGTGGACCGGTTTGACGTCCACCCTCCGCCGCATCCGCAGGTTCAGCATTTCCACAAAGACCGAGAACCCCATTGCGAAGTAGATGTAGCCGCGCGGGATGTGCTGGTGCAGGCCCTCGATGATCAAGGTGACGCCGATCAGCAGGAGAAAGCTCAGCGCCAGCATCTTGACCGTCGGATGACGATTGACGAAGCTGCTGATCCCTTCAGCAGCGAACATCATGATCGCCACGGCCGTGACTACGGCCGCCGCCATCACCGCCAGCTCCTGGACCATCCCGACCGCCGTGATGACCGAGTCCAGGCTGAAGACCATGTCCAGGATCACGATTTGGAGAATCACCCCGGCGAACGAAGGAGGCACCCGGGCGCTGGCATGTCCTTCAACGCCTTCGAGGCGGTCGTGGATCTCGCGGGTGCTCTTGGCCAGTAGGAACAGGCCGCCACCAACCAAGATCATGTCTCGTCCGCTGATCTCGAAGCCGGCGATCATGAACAGCGGCGTGGTCAGCCCCATGATCCAGCTCAAGGAGAAGAGCAGGACCAAGCGGGTGATGACCGCCAGGCCCAGGCCCAGACGGCGCGCCCGCTTCTGCTGGCCCTCCGGGAGCTTCCCCGACAGGATCGAAATGAAGACGATGTTGTCGATCCCGAGCACGATCTCCAGCGCCGTCAGGGTCAGGAAGCCAACGAGCAGTCCAGAGACAACGGGCGAATCCATGAGTGCAGCCTCCCGGGCGAGAATCGACAGGGACAGAGCCCTATTAGACCCGACGCGGCTGGCCATGACAAGCGCTACCCGCCCCAATGGACATAAGGATCCGACCATGGTCGGAAAAGTCAGCATTTGCGATGGCAGGCCGCCCCCAGGGTGACTTCCCTCACTTGTGACGCCCAGCCCCTGCTTTCCATAATGGACCATCCACCGCCCGGTCCGGGCGGCCGGGGGCGCGCCGAGGTCCGATGCCATCACCGCAAGCGATTGCAGGCGAACGCAGCCTTGTCTTCCGGTACGTCGTCTCGAGCACGGAGATGCGCCACATCGAGCGCGCCGAGCGGCGGGTCTTCCTGGCGGCGGGTCCCGACGGCCGCCTGCGCCTGTGGGGCGAGATCCCCGGATGCGGAGAGGCCTGCCGGGCTGACCTCGCTGCCCTACTCCTCGAGTACGCGCTCAGCCACGAAGGGCTAGCCCGAGGCGCGTGGCAGGGCGCGGTGCAAGCTTTCGTCGAGCGGTTGGCCGAGGCGGTGGCCCAGGCCGTGACCGCCCGCGGCACCGCCCCCGCGAATCTCGGCCGAGCGGCCGTCGAAACATTGATGGACTCGTTCGAGACGGCCTCCCCCACCCCCACGGGTGAGCCGCCAACGTACCGGTTGGATGAGTGCCCCCTGTGCGCGGCCGCCGACGCCGGTGGCACCGTGCGCGTCTCGGAGGCGGCACACGAACTGTTCGAGTCCTTGTGCCGGGCCGTGGTCCAGGCCAGCGCGCCCGGATGGACGGCCTCGGGCGGTGAGGCCGTTCGACCCGGACACGCGTTGATCCTGTCGCTGGAGGCGGACCGACAGCGATGACCCGCGAAGGCGGTCACCCCAGCGGCGACGACCGGTATTTGATCGTCGATCGCACGATGAAGCGCTTCCGGTTCGAAAAGGATGCGCTCCTCGAAGTCCTCAACACCGCCCAGGAGACTTTCGGCTTCCTCTCGGAGGACCTGCTGGTCTACGTCGCCTCCCACCTGAACGTTCCCCTCAGCCGGGTTTATGGCGTGGCGACCTTCTACCACTTGTTCACATTCACTCCCCGAGGCGAACACAACTGCACGGTCTGCACCGGGACGGCGTGCCACGTCAAAGGGTCGGCCGCGATCGTCGAGAGCCTGGCAGCGGCGTACGCGATCCAGCCCGGAGAGACGACCCCCGACGGCAAGTTCAGCCTCGTTACAGCCCGCTGCCTGGGATGCTGCGGCCTTGCCCCGGTAATCGTCCTCGACGGCGAAGTCCACGCCAAGCAGACCCCCGAGACGGCGGCCGAGGAAGTCGAAGCCGCCCTCGGGCTCGTTGAGGCACAGGCAACCGGATGAACCTCGAGACCCTGCGCGAGATCGGCCGACGCGAGACTGAACGGCAGGCCGGATTCGACACCCGTCTCTTCTGCTGTACGAGCACTGCCTGCCTGTCCAACGGCGCCGGCGCAACGGCCGAAGCGATGCGCGCCGAACTTGCCGCACGGAACGGCACCGGCCGCGCCGTTGAGGTCGTAGGAACCGGATGCATGGGATTGTGCAGTCGCGGCCCCCTTGCCCGGATCGACCGGAAGGACGCGCCCTCGGAGCTCTTCCACACCGTAACCCCCGAGGTTGCGCGCCAGATCGTGGGCCACGCCGTCGACGGCCAGCCGGCCTCCGTCGCCGATCACGGCCTTCCCCTCGACCTGCCCTTCTTTGCCCAGCAGATGCCGATCGTGCTGGCGGAGGTTGGCCGGATCGATCCCAACCGTCTGGAGGACTACATCGCCCACGGCGGCTACGCCGCCCTGGCCCGCGCCCTGCACGAAATGACCCCCGAACAGGTCTGCGAGGAGATCCTGGCCAGCGGATTGCGCGGCCGCGGCGGCGCCGGATTCCCGACCGGAACGAAATGGCACTACGTCCGCCGGGAGAAGGCCGACCAGAAGTACGTCGTCGTCAACGGCGACGAAGGCGATCCCGGCGCCTACATGGACCGAACGGTCATGGAGGACAATCCCCACAAGGTGCTCGAGGGGATGATGATCGCCGCCTACGCGGTCGGGGCGAGGTCCGGATTCTTCTACGTGCGCGGTGAGTATCCGACGGCCGTGCAGCGTCTGCGCAACGCCATCCGCGCGGCGCGGCGCCAGGGGCTTCTCGGCCGGGGCATCCTCGATACCGAATTCGAGTTCAATGCCGAGGTGCGGATCGGCGCCGGGGCCTTTGTGTGCGGCGAAGAAACCGCTCTGATCCACTCGATTGAGGGACAGCGCGGCACGCCGCGGATGCGTCCGCCCTACCCCTCGACCAAGGGCCTGTGGGGTTGCCCGACGGTCATCAACAACGTCGAGACCATGGCCAACATTCCGGCGATTCTCACCCGCGGCGCCGCGTGGTACGCCCGGATCGGCACCGAGACGAGCAAGGGCACCAAGGTGTTCGCCCTCGCCGGCCAGCTGACCAATACCGGCCTGATCGAAGTCCCGATGGGAACCACCCTGCGCCAAATCGTGAACGAGATCGGCGGCGGCGTCCCCAACGGGCGGCAGTTCAAGGCCGCCCAGACCGGCGGACCAAGCGGGGGGTGCATTCCCGAGGAGCACCTCGATACGCCGATCGACTACGAGTCTCTGACCCGCCTCGGTTCGATCATGGGCTCGGGCGGCCTCGTGATCATCGACGACACGACGGGCATGCCGGATTTCGCCCGTTTCTTCATCGACTTCTGCGTCGACGAGAGCTGCGGCAAGTGCGTCCCGTGCCGCGCCGGTACCGTCCAGATCCGCGCGCTGCTCGACAAGGTCCTGGCCGGACGCGCCGTCGCCGAGGACCTTGAACAGCTCGAGCGACTGTGCCTGTTCGTGAAGCGCGCAAGTCTGTGCGGATTGGGCATGTCGGCGCCGAATCCGGTGTTGAGCACCCTGCGCTACTTCCGGGACGAGTACGAGGCTCACCTATCCAACGGAAAGGCGGAGGCGGCATGATTCGGTCGACCCCGACGGAGGCGATATGCCCCGACTGACGATCGACGGCCGGGTCGTGGAGGCGGCTCCGAGGACGACCGTCCTCGAGGCAGCCCTGGCCCACGGGATCGACATCCCGCGGCTGTGCTATCACCCCGACCTGAGCGTCTCTGGCGGGTGCCGCTTGTGCCAGGTCGAGATCGAGGGTCGCAGCGCGCCGGCCCCGAGCTGCGGCCTGGCTTGTGAAGATGGGATGGTCATCCGAACTCAGAGCGAGGCGCTGCGCTCCCTAAGAAGAGAGATCATCGACATCTTTCTGTCGGAACACCCGCTCGACTGCGTCACGTGCGACAAGGCGGGGGCCTGCGGCCTGCAGCGATATGCCTATGAGTTCGGCATCAAGGAGACCTCGCACGAGCTCAAGGTCAGCCGGACCCTGTACCAGGACGACAATCCTTTCTTCCTTCGCGATCATCAGTACTGCATCCTGTGCGGCCGCTGCGTGCGAGTCTGCGACGAGATCGTCGGGGCGAGCGCCATCGACGTCGTCGGGCGCGGCTTCGAAAGCCATATCGGGACGCCGTTCGACAGCGATATGCGCGACTCGACCTGCGTCTTCTGCGGAAACTGCGTCCAAGTTTGCCCGACGGCGGCGCTGCTGCCGATGTCGCGGCTGCGTCAGGGCCGCGAGTGGGAGCTCGATCGGGTCCGTTCCGTCTGCTCCTACTGCGGGGTCGGATGCACCGTCGAGTACGCCCTGCGCGATGGGCGGATCGTCTACGCCCGGTCCCCGGAAGACGGCTCGGTCAACGGGGAATTCCTATGCGCCAAGGGTCGCTATGGGTGGGACTTCGCCTCCAGCCCGGACCGCCTCGCCCGACCCATGGTTCGCCGCGACCTGGCCCACCGCCTCGGACTGAGCGACGAGCCCTGGGAACTACCGGAGGCGTCCCCGCTCGATCTGCACAAGCCCAACATTGAAGACTACTTCGTCCCCGTCGACTGGGATACCGCTCTCGATCTGGTCGCCGGCCGCCTCGCCGAGACGGTTCAGGCGCACGGCCCGGATGCCGTCATGGGTCTGGCCTCGGCCCGGTGCACCAACGAGGAGAACTACCTCTTCCAGAAGTTCATGCGCGCCGGGGTCGCGACGAACAACGTCGATCACTGCGCCCGGCTTTGACACAGCAGCACCGTAGCAGGCCTCGTGCAGGCCTTCGGCAGCGGCGCCATGACGAACTCGATCCGGGAAATCCGCGAGGCGGACTGCGTCCTCGTCACCGGGTCGAACACCACCGAAGCCCATCCAGTCATCTCCTACGAGGTCATCCGGGCGGTCAAGTCCGGAGCGCATCTGGTCGTCATCGATCCCCGCCGGATCCCCCTGACGGACCACGCCACCCTGGTTCTCCAGCCGGCCCCCGGCACCGACATGCACGTCTTCCTGGCGATGATGCACGCCATCGTCCGGGAGGGCTGGCTTGATCGGGCCTTCGTCGAGACTCGGACGGAGGGGCTTGCCGATCTGGAGGCCCTCCTCGGCGAACACACGCCAGAACGGGCGGCCGAGGTCTCCGGCGTTCCTGCTGAGAGGATCGTCGAAGCGGCGCGGCTCTACGCGCTCGGTCAGCGACGAAGCGGCGTGTCGAGGCACGGGGAAGGGCGCGGCCACAGCACCATCCTGTATGCGATGGGGATCACGCAGCGAAGCCACGGAACCGACAATGTCAAGGCGCTGGCCAACCTGGCAATGCTGACCGGCCAGATTGGCAAGCCGTCCACCGGCGTCAATCCCCTCCGGGGACAATCGAACGTCCAGGGAGCATGCGATCTCGGTTGCCTGGTTAACGTCCTGCCCGGGTACATCCCGGTCACCGACGACGAGCGCCGCGCCAAGGTGGCCGAGGCCTGGGGCGCCTCAAGTCTGCCCGGAAAGGTCGGCCTGACGATCGTCGAGGCAAGTCATGCCGCCTTGCGCGGCGACGTGCGGGCGATGTACATCATGGGCGAGAACCCGATGATCTCCGATCCGAACACGACCGAAGTCGAGAGGGCCCTGCGCAGCCTGGACTTCCTCGTCGTGCAAGACATCTTCCCCAGCGATACGGCGTTCCTGGCGCACGTCCTCCTCCCAGCCGCAGCGGCGCTGGAGAAGGACGGGACGATGACCAACACCGAGCGAAGGGTCCAGCGAATCCATCCAGTCGTGCGGGCGCCCGGCGAAGCGCGGCCCGATTGGCAGATCATTGGCGAGATCGCTGCCCGCTTCGACCGCGCCCTTGGTCGCCCGGAGGGCGCGATCCGCTGGAGCTACCCCTCAACGGAAGCGATCATGGACGAAGCGGCTGCGGTGACGCCGATCTACGCCGGGATCCGCTACGATCGACTCGACGGGACCGGCCTGCAGTGGCCCTGCCCGACCCCTGACCATCCTGGAACGCCCATCCTGCACACCGAGAAGTTCAGCCGGGGGCTGGGAAAGTTCCACGCGACCCCGCCGATCGCACCCGCCGAACAGACCGATGACGACTACCCCCTGACCCTGACGACCGGCCGGATCCTGCACCACTACCATTCCGGGACGATGACCCGGCGCAGTCAGCCGCTCAGCTGGCGCGAGCCGCGCGGCCAGGCCGACATCCACCCCGATGACGCCGCCGCGATCGAACTCGAGGACGGCCAGGCGGTGGTGATCAAGAGCCGACGCGGCGAGGTACGGACGCGGGCCAGGCTCACCGACCGGGTGCCACCCGGAACGGTGTTCCTGTCGTTCCACTGGCGCGAGGCTCCGGCCAACCTGCTGACCCAGGACTTCGCCCTCGATCCGGTGGCCAAG
Organism: Anaerolineales bacterium; assembly: GCA_035471625.1. Classification (GTDB taxonomy): domain Bacteria; phylum Chloroflexota; class Anaerolineae; order Anaerolineales; family E44-bin32; genus DATEVL01. The sequence continues at coordinate 11,017 of DATIPT010000137.1, read as the reverse complement.
ATCCCTGAGTACAAGATCAGCGCGGTGCGCCTGGAGAACCCCCGCAAGGGCGTCAAGCGACGCCGGGCGGCCGAGCCCGAAACGCCGGAACCTGCCGGCGGATAGACTCGCGGTCGGGTGGCCCTTGGCTTGATCCGGATCTTGGAAGCCGCGGCGCTATGCGTGCGTGACGACCAGCAAGGCGATGTCGTCCGACTGCGTCGCGCCGCCGGCGTGGCGATCGACAGCCTCGAGGATCGTCTCGACGATCTGGTGAGCGTTCTTCCCGCGAGCCTCGGCCAGCGCCCGATCCAGCCCGTCAGCCCCGAAAAGGGGGCTTCCGGGCCTCTGAGCCTCGGTCACGCCGTCGGTATACAGCACCAGGCCGTCGCTCGGCTCGAGACGGACGCTGACCACATCCCACTGAGAGTCCTCGAAGAGCCCCAGGGGCATCCCCGTCAAGCCGAGCTTCTCCTGTTGGCCGCGGCCGCTCTGAAGCCAGATCGGGGGCGAGTGCCCGGCGTTGACATAGGACAGCTGGCCGCTCTTCGGCGCCAGGACGCCGTAGAACCCCGTCAGGAACTGCTCTCCGCCTAGCAACTGCAGTAGACTCCGATTGATGGCGGAGAAGACGCGGGCCGGATCGTCCGGGTATTCGGCGGCATACATCCAGAAGAGACCCCAACTCATCGCCATCATCAGCGCGGCTGAGATCCCTTTGTCGACCACATCCGCAATGAGGAGCCCCAGGTCCCCGGTGGGCAGGGGGATCACGGCATAGAAATCGCCCGATGTCTGGTTGGCAGGCTGGAGTGAAGCCGCCAGCCGCCAGCCGGGCACGTCCGGCAGGGCGACAGGGAGGAAACTCGCCTGGAGCTTGCCGGCGAGCCGAAGCTCCCGCTCGAGCTTGGCATTCGTCTCTTCCAGGCGGGTCGTCAGCCGGCGCAGCGCCAGGTGGGTCTCGGTGCGCGCCAGGACCTCTTCCACATGGAAGGGCTTCGTGATGTAGTCGACTCCGCCGGCGGCGAAGGCGTTGACCTTGTCGGGGATGTCATCCAGGGCACTGATGAAAAGGACCGGTATGTCCTGGATCCTTGGGTCGGCCTTGAGTTGGCGGCATACCTCGAACCCATCCATCCCGGGCATTCGGATGTCCAGCAGGATCAAGTCGGGCGGTTCCGCCAGGACCGATTCGATCGCCCGGGCGCCACTGGTCACGGCGCGGACGCGGTAGCCGCGTTCCCCGAGCGTCTGGGCAAGGAGATGCAGATTGCTTGGGTTGTCGTCGACGATCAGGATATCGGCCGCCTCGCCGGGAGAAGGCCTAGTCACGGAGGGCCTCCGCCTCCCGCAGCGCGTCGAGGATCGCCTGGTGATCGAAGGTCGCGGCAAGCTCGTCGAGCCACCGCACGACCTCCGGTGCCCGATTCTTCTCCGCTTCGAGCAGCTGCGCGATCATTTCCGGGTAGCCGAGCAGGGTCGCCCGGCGCAGGTCGGCGATCCACTCAGCCGGGAGTTCGCTGAGTCGAAGGATCAGGACCTCCCGGTCTGGTGCCAACCCAAACTGCGCCTCGGCCGACACTTCCTGGTACTGGAACTTGAGGCCGAGGTGCTTGGTAATCATGTCGAACAGCTCGATCTCGCGGAAGGGTTTGCGCACGTAGTCATCGCAGCCCTCCGACAGGATCACCGCGCGGTCCTCCTCGAGGGCGCTCGCCGTGAGGGCGATCACGACCGTTCCCTGGCCCTTGGTGGTGGACTTTATCTGGCGGGTCGCCTGGTAACCGTCCATGACGGGCATCCGCATATCCATCCAGACCAGGTGCGGCGACCAGGATTCCCAGATCTCGAGCGCCTCGACGCCGTTCGCCGCCTCGCGCACCTGCAGCCCGAGCGGCTCGAACAGGCGCACCATGAGCTTCCGGTTGACCTCGCTGTCGTCGACGATGAGCATCCGCGTTTCCGGCTGGCCGGGCTCGAGCCCAACCACCAGGCGGGTCGGCTCGACATCCAGGACGTCCCGCTTCTCCGCTCTTCGGACGAGCACCTCAAACCGGAAGAGACTCCCCTTGCCGGGCTCGCTCGTGGCGGTGACATCGCCCCCCATCAGGCGGGCGAACTGCTGGCTGATCGACAATCCGAGACCTGTCCCCTCCTGGGACTCAATCCCGGCGACCGACTGGATGAAGGGGATGAAGATCGAATCGAGCTCTTCCTGTGTCAACCCGGGGCCCGAGTCCTGGACCTCGAACGCCAGTCGCAGGCGCCCGCGTCCCTTGGCCTCCTCCTCCGGTCGGGCCGAGCCGCCCCGTACGACGACACCGCCCGCATCGGTGAACTTGACGGCGTTCCCGATCAGGTTCATGAAGATCTGACGGATCTTGCCTTCGTCGGCGATGATGTAGCGCGGCAACTCCGGCGCCATCTCGAAATCCAAGGTCAATCCCTTCTGCTCCGATCGCAGCCGGAACATCTCCTCCAGCCCCTGCAGGACCCGCAGGAGATCAAAGGCGCGTTCCGAGAGAGTCGCCTGGCCGGATTCGATCTTGGAAAGATCCAGGACATCGTTGATCAGACCCAGCAGGTGCTCCCCGCTCCGCAGGATGACGTGCAGGTCCTCGCGCTGATCGAGCGAAAGCCCTTCCCCGCGACCGGTCGCGGCCGAGCGCAGCATCAGCTGGCTGAACCCGATGATGGCGTTGAGCGGCGTACGCAGCTCGTGGCTGACATTGGTCAGGAAGACGCTCTTCGCCCGATTGGCCGCCTGCGCCGCTTCGGTGGCCTGCCGCAGGTCTTCCATCGTGTCGCGGAGCTCCTGGGTTCGCTCGTCGACCAGGCGCTCCAGCTCGCGTCGGCGGTTCTCCGACCAGCGAAGCCGGAGCGAAACCCCGCCCGCCACGGCCCCGACGGCCGCCCCGATCACCAGCACGGCGAACCAGGTCGTCTGCCAGAACGGTGGCGGGATGACGATCCGCAGCGAGGCGCCTTGATCGTTCCACACGCCGTCGCTGTTGGAGGCTCGGACCCGAAACACATAGTCTCCCGGGGGAATGCCGGTGTACGAGGCGAACGTCCGATTCTCGACCTCGTTCCAGTCCGGATCGAAGCCTTCCATGTAGTAGGCGTACTGGTTCTCCTCCGGTGCCCGGTAGTTGAGCGCGGCATAGTCGAAGGCGAGGAAATCGTCCCGGTAGTCCAGCGTGATTGATGGACTCTCCGTGATCGAGCGCTGCAAAGGCGACCCGCCGCCGATCGGGACCCGTTCGTTGAAGAGGTAGAAATCGGTGATCGTGACCGGGGGGATCGCCGGGTCGTCGGTTATCTCATCCGGATGAAAGACGGTGATCCCATCGATCCCGCCGAAGTACAACTCGCCGGCGTCCCCTTTGTAGCCGGCGGCCTGGTTGTACTCGACGCTGCCCAGCCCATCGGAGAGGTCATAGTTACGGATCGCCTCCGTCTCCGGGTCAAGGCGCGTCAGTCCGCCGTTCGTCGAGAGCCAGAGTCGACCATCGTCATCTTCAAGGATCTCGTAGATGACGGCGTTCTTCAACCCTTCGGCCTCGGCATACGTGGTGAAGGTCTCGTCCTCCCGGTTGAAGCGCGCCAGGCCGGCCGACGTCCCGACCCAGAGAGTCCCTCGAGAGTCGATGTGCAGCGAGATGACCAGATCCGTCGGCAGTGTGCCGGGATCCTCCTGGAGGCTCCGGTAGACTTTCGCCGTCCCGGTCTCGGGGTCAAAGAGGTTGAGACCCGCCGTGAAGGTCCCGAGCCACAGTTTCCCGTCGGCATCTTCGACCATGGCGGTCATGAAGTTGGCGCTCAGGCTTTGCGGGTCGGCGGGGTCGTTGACGAAGACCTCCGTTTCCCCGGTGGCCCGCACGAGGCGCTGCAAGCCCCACCCAGCCGTACCGAGCCAGAATGTCCCGTCTTTCGCTTCCAGGATTTGAAACGTCGGGGGGACGGGGAATCGCGTGAAACTGTCGGTCAGACGATCGTAGCGGTCGAGGCCCGCATCGGTGCCGATCCAGATGACTCCATTGCGATCCTCATGCACTCGAAACACCTGGTCGCTGCTGATCGTCCGGGAGTTGTCGACGTCGCTGCGATAGTGGCGGAAGCCACTCCCCCCCGGATCGGCCCGATTGAGGCCGCCGGTGGCGGTCCCGACCCAGAGCGAACCCGCTCCATCCTGTTCGATCGTCCAGACGAGGTTGTCGCTCAGACCGCCCGCTTCGGCGAGATCGCCTCCTTCGGCAGCCGGCTCGATGTCGGCCGCGTGGCGCCGCAAGTTGACGAAGCGGGCCCGACGCGGATCATAGCGGTCGGCCCCGCCTCCGAAGGTCCCGATCCAGACCAGGCCGGTGGCGTCCTCAAAGAGCGTGGCGACGCCGTCCGACGCCAGGCTGGCGGGCTCAGTCGGATCGAAACGTGCATGGAGAAACCTTCGCTCGCCTGGATGGAAGCGGTCGACGCCGCCCCCGTTGGTGCCGATCCACAGTGTGCTCCGCGAATCCACGAAGAGGAACGTGACGGTGTTGTCACTCAGGCTATCGGGGTCGTTCGGGTCGTGGTCATAGACGACGAACCGGCCGGTTCTCGGATCGTACCGGTTGAGACCGGCGTTCGTTCCCACCCACAAAGTCCCCGAAGGGTCCTCCACGATGGCGGCGACGACGGCCCCGACGAGATTCCCGCTGTGATCCGGATCCGGACGGAAGTGGCCGAACATCCCCAGGTCCGGGTCAAATCGATCCAGACCCACTTCCGTGCCGATCCAGACTATGTCCTGGTGATCGACGTACACCTTGTTGACGGTAGTGCTGGAGATGGTGTTCGGATCCTCGGGATTCGGCTCAAACCGCGTGAAGCGCTCGCGCGCCGCGTCGAGGCGACTGAGCCCGCCCAGCGTGCTGATCCACAGGTTGCCCTCCGAGTCCTCCGCCAGCGTGGTGACGGCGTCCGAACCCAAGGTGTTCGGGTCGTTCGGGTCATTGCGGTAATGGATGAAACTCTCCGTCTGTGGATCGTACCGGTCGAGCCCTCCATTGGTCCCCACCCACAGGACACCCTCATGGTCGACCAGGAGGGAACTCACAAAGGAATTGGTCAGACTGGTGAGATCATCCCGATCGTGCCGGAAGACCCGAAACCCGGTTCCATCGTAGCGGTTGAGGCCATCCTGGGTCCCCAGCCAGATGAACCCACGCGGGTCCTGGGCAATCGCCGCAACCACGCTTTGGGAAAGCCCGTCCTCCGGCGCCAAGTGGTCGAAGGTCAGCGATGGGTCGCCGAGAACCGGAAGCTCTTGGACCCAGTCCCCGGGATAGATCGCCTGTTCTTCGTCCTGCGTCTCCGACGCCGGGGTCGGCGCGACGGTCGCCTCGGGGACACTCGTGCAGCCGGCCAGGAGGAAGAGAAGAGATGCCCCAACCGCCAACGCGGCAAGAGGTGTGGCGCGCCCCTCCCAAAGCCCCGGTGTCGATCGGCGGTCAGAGCGAGGCTTCATGCCACTCGCACCCAGCAGAGACGGGCCCCGATCCCGCATTCGGCCCGACGGCTCCAGACCGGCCTACGATTTCCGCGAAATCTTGGCTGCATAGGACAGGGCCAAGACCCCCAGCGCAAACAGGAGAAACGCTCCGGCCAACGCAACGAGAGACATCGAGGTCTCCATTAACCGTCTCCTTTCACCCCGTCAAGGAACAAGTGCCCGGGCAAGATCCAGCGGGCGCCGCCAAGCATCGCTGCAGTCCCGCCCGACATGGCCCCATTGTAGACTGGAAGTCGCTCAACGCCGCCGACCGTCGGCCGTCTCAAATGGAGCCCTGCGGGATCCGATGGGAGGCCATGGGCGGGCCCATTCGCCAAAAACTATCGGATTCGGTGGCTTTCGATGAGTCGGCATCGTTGTGTTCTTCGATCAGGGAATCTCGGGTACCTTCGAAGGGAGCATGGTCGGACAGCCCGGAGGTGGGCCGATGAAGAAATGGTGGATCCGTGCGGGGATGGTTGCCCTGGCGCTTGTGCTCGCCGGCTGTGGAATTCGCATTGCCGGCGACCAGATCGGAACCGGGCGAGATCTTGGGGTTGCGGCGTCACGAACCCTGCTGACGGCCGAAGAGCTCGCAACCGGCCCCGGGGCCGGCGAACCCGTCGACAATGCCGCCTTCCTTCCGGTGATGGGCGCAGAAGCACCCGCCCACACCTTCGAGGGCCGTCTCGAGTTGATCGGTGAAGAAACGGTGGGCGAACTGAGGGTCGTACGCGGAGATCCCGATGTGGAGCCAACCGTCAGCCACCTCCCGGACTTCGATTTCGAGTACGTCCAGGACGGCGACGATCTGATCCCCGTTCGGCGAGGCATGATCATCACCGAACACCCCAACTGGAACTATCTCCTCGAGCCAGGGCGGGCTTGGAGCGAACCTGGGGATGGCGGTTGGTCCCGCGCCTCCCTTCCCTTCTCTCTGGTGTGGAAGGGATCCAACGCCGTCTTCAATGGCTTGATGACATTCGTCTTCAACGACGCGGAGGTTTCGGGGGTTTGGTACCAGGTCACCCAGGAGACGACCGTCTCGCTGGGCGCCGACCTGTGGGGATGGGTCGAGGCTGAATACCATCCTGGCGGTGTGACCGATGCCGCTGAAATCCGCCGCGCCTTCGCCGATGAGGTCGCCCACCGTTTTCCTTCGCGACCCATCGGGGATCTGGCGGAGGTGTACCCGGGCGCGGATCCACAGGCCTTCGGCGTGGGCGTCTCGAACATGACCTGGTACGGCTTCGTCGTGGATGGCGTCCAGTACTTGGGCGGGTGTGAAACCCGCACCGGCCCGTACCCCTACTGCGAATCCATGCGCGCCGCCTCATACTCTACGGCCAAGTCGGCCTTCGTCAGCTTGGCCTTGATGCGCTTGGCTCAGAAGTACGGCTCTGAGGTCCCCCTCCTTCTGATCAAGGACTACGTCCCGGAGGCTTCGGCGAGCCCGGGTGATTGGAGCGAGGTCACCTTCGACAACACCTTGGACATGGCCACCGGCAACTTCCGTACGGCCGAGTACATGGTCGATGAGGAGAGCTGGGACACCGATCCGTTCTGGAGCGAAGAGTACTACGACGAGATCATCGCGGCGGCGTTCGACTGGCCGCACAGCGCGCCGCCCGGAACCCAATGGGTCTACCGCACGTCGGACACCTTCATCGTCACGGGCGCGCTTGCCAACTTCCTGAAATCCGTCGAGGGGCCCGACGCCGACATCTTCGAATTCACCGTCGAGGAGATCTATCAGCCGATCAACCTCAGTCCGGGGGCCCAGACCGTCCTGCGGACGCGGGACGACAACTGGCAGGGTCGGCCCTATGGCGGCCTGGGGATGTGGTGGGTGCCGGACGATCTTGCCAAGATCTCGACCTTCCTGAACGTCGACGCAGGTCGGATCGATGGCGTCCAGGTCCTCGAACCCGGGATCCTGGCGGCCGCTCTCCAGCGCGACCCGGCGGATCGTGGCGTGCAAGTCAGCGGCAACCGGCGCTACAACAACGCGTTCTGGGGCGCACGCTACCCGAGCGACTTCGGGTGCGACATCTGGGTGCCGCACATGCTAGGCTACAGCGGGATCGTCGTCGCCCTTTTTCCCAACGGCACATCGTACTACTACGCCAGCGACGGGCAGGATTTCACCTGGGAGGCGGCGCTGAGGGAGTCCGACGGGATCGTCCCGCTCTGTCCGGACGGCTGAGGTCCACGCGTCGGCGCCCGCCTCCCGGCCGTGCTGAGCAACCTCACGCTATCTGACTGAGGCTGGATATACAATTCCGTCGCGGCGGTTCTCCTTCGCCCGGTTCTCGGAGGTAGACGATATGGCCCAATCTTTGCTCAGGCAGCGGACCGTGCTTTTCGGGATGATCGCCGTGATGGGTGTCCTCGCGCTCATCCTGGTATGGCCGTTCCTCATGCCCATCCTGAGCGCCGTGGCGCTCGTCGTGATCCTCAAGCCGGTCTACGGCTGGTTCGCCAGGCGCCGATGGGCTCGAGGCAAGGAGGGCCGGGCTGCCGGAGCGACGATCGTCGTCTTCCTTCTCGTGATCGCCATCCCGATCGCCTTCTTTGTCGGCGGAGCCATCGGCCAAGCCCGCAATCTTGGCGCGCAGATCCAGAGTCTGGAAATCTCGCCGTCGGATCTCGCCGACGTTCTCGACCAGGCGGGCTTCGCCGGCGCGGCCGAGGAGACCTCGAGTGCAATCGCCAGCTGGTTGAGCGGTGCCATCGTCGCCTTCGGGAAGTCGCTGCCCGCGGCGTTCACCAGCCTGGTGGTCATGCTCGTGATCATGTTCGTCTTGTTGCCTCGCTACAGCCGCCCCGAGAGGGATGAGGTCCTGGATATCGTCCCATTCCCTCCCGAGATCACCCAGCTCTTCCTCGACAAGGCCGCCATGATGATCACCGCCATGTTCCGCGGGACCTTCGTGATCGCGATTGTCTCGGGCCTGGCGATGGGCCTGGTCTTGTGGATCGCGGGCGTTCCCTATGTGTCGCTCCTGACCATCGTCTCGATGTTCCTGGCGCTGATTCCGATGGTGGGTATCTCCCTCGTCGCCTGGCCCGTCGGGATCCTGCTCATCCTCAATGGGAATGTGTGGCAAGGTGCCTTCGTCATCCTCGCTTTCGTCCTCGTGGTCGCCAACATCGACAACGTTCTCCGCCCGGCCCTGGTGCCCAAGGGGGCCCATCTCAACTTGGCCCTGGTCATCCTCAGCGTTCTGGGCGGGATGAGCCTGATGGGCTTCATCGGGGTCCTCTACGGTCCGGTGATCATGATCTTGCTGGTCACGAGCATCGAGGTGTACGCGAAGTACATGCTTCGGTCCGACTTGGAGACGCTCCAGGCGCAGGGACGGATCGATCTCAAGGCGCTGGGGCTGGAGGCCATCGATGAAGGGGAGGAATGGAAACCCGGGAAGATGGTCGTCACGGCCGTGAAGAACGCCTCTGCCCGTCTCCGGCGAGAATCGGCCAAGGAGCAGAAGGTCGAGACATCCCAAGAGTGATCGGCGCGGCGCCTCCGAGTCCTCGCCAGCCCGACGACAAGCGAAGAGCGCCCTCGCGGGCGCTCTTGGACTCCTCCGGGCTTGGCAGAGATCTACGGCTTGGGCGGAGGCTGGAAGACCGGGACGCGCTTGACGTTCTTCGCCTCCACGACCGCTGCGGCGACCCAGCCCTGGCCGGTGCTGGCCAGGTCGCGCGGCAGCTGGATGACGTAGTACTGGTCGTCGGCGCTCTTCCCGATGACGGCCATGACCGTCCCCTTGGTCGCCTTGCCCAGACTCGGGTAGGCGCCCCCCGGCCCGGTCCGTACATCCACGTTCTCGAGCGCCACGACGGCGGGCGCCTTCGTCGCCGGAGCCGAAGGCGTGACGGCTCCGGCCGGCGGAGGCGGCGTCAGCTCAGGAACGTTGATGACGTTCTTGGCGCTGACGTAGGTCTTGTAGACCCAGCCCGTTCCGTCGGAGGCGACATCGCGCGGCAGGCTGATCGCCCACCAGTTGCCGTCCTTGCTCTTGCCGATGACGGCGGCGACGGAGCCGATCGGCGAAACGCCATAGACCGTGTACTCACCGCTCGGGCCGCTCCGGATGACCCCCGGCGAGACCATCGTAACCTGGGCCTGTCCGGGCGCCGGTGGGATGGTGTAGATGCCCGGCGGCAACAGTGGCGGCTCAACCACGGGGATCTCGATGTTGTCCGGATTGGAGATGTCGGCGTACCTGGCTGACGTCCAGGCCATTCCGCTTCCGTACAGCGACGTGGGAACCTTGACCGCCAGCCAGTAGCCGTCCGGGCTGATCCCAAGGACCTCGCCTGTTGTTCCTTCCACGACTTGCGTCAGAACCGGGAACAGCGTCCCCGGCCCCGCTCGGATGTTGAGGCTGGTCTTGGCACTGGCCTGGATCCCCGTTCCAGGCTCCAGACCTCCTTCGCCCGGATAGCTTGCACCTGTCCCTGGCGGGAAGAACTCCTCCTCCAGCACCCAGACCTTCAGGTCATCGAAAGTCACTGTGAAGGGCCGCTCACGAGCGGCTCGAACGTGGAAGCCGAACTTGCCCGGATCCAAGAAGAGGGCATCGGTCGCCTCTTCCAGAAACTCGCCGTTCACGTAGAGGTAATGATGGTCCCCGAAGGCCGCCACCCCGAGTCGGTTGGATACCCCGGTGCCTGTCTTGATCAAGTCGCTCTTCGTGAGCGGCACGATGAGGTTCGTTCGCGTCCCGTCCCACGAGGTCAGCGTGTACTGTCCCTGGCAGTTGATCGCATACAGGTAGCCCCGGCTGTTGTCGGGAGAGCGATAAATGAAGCCGAAGCGGTCCTCCCCGTAGCACACCGACGGCATATCGACCGTTGCCTCGAGATAGCCGTTGTCGGCCTTGGGCCAGGTGAGTTCCCAGCAGGGGGTGCCCTGCATCCCCTTGGCCGTCATCAGGTACTTTCCGCCGGTGATCTCCGACTTGAAGCACTGATTGTCGAACAGCGTCCAGTTGACTTTCGTATCGAACGGATCCATGCCATTGGGCGCGCCAAGCAACACCGCCGGGTCGCTGGAAGTCTGCTGGACGGCAGCCGCGACCAGCGCCAGGGTCGCTATCGAGAGAACAATCAGAGTCCGTTTCATGGTTGAGGAACCTCCTCCGGGAATGTCGCCGGCCGCTACTCGGCCGGGTAGAAGACCATCCGGGCGGCGTTGCCATCGACGAACAGCGTCAGGTTTCCACCTTCCAGGCTGAACGACGTGACGCGCGAAAGGAGATCAAGGTACATCGTGTCCAATGACTCGGGGTCACAAAGTGCGAGGGTGGACGGACCCGGCGAGATCGTCATCACTTGATCCTGGACCGTGTAGGCGCCCAACACCTGGTTACAGTCAGCCTTCACGGCGTAGGTGCCGTCCGGCTGAAACGTGAGCGTGTAGCTCTCGGGGTTTGGAACGACGGACTGGCTGGCCGGTTCGGCTTCGGTCAGCTCCGACCACTGCCACTCGATTCC
>DATIPT010000136.1:0-1670 GCA_035471625.1 Anaerolineales bacterium | reverse complement strand
CCCGTCTCACAGAGGCCCTTCAGAAGGCCGGCTCCGCTGTCTATGGCGCACAGGCCGAAGAAGGCGGCCCGATGCCGGAGGGCGAGCCCGAGAGCGAGGCCCCCGCCGAAGAGGGCACCGTCGAAGGCGAGTACCGCGAGGTCTAGTTCTATCGGAGGGGTTCGGCATACTGGACGCGCGTTGTCATTCCAGAGCCGACCTTGAAGCCGGCCAGGGGCGCCGCCATATCCGGACGCCCGGAGTCGCACTCCGCCCAATCGACCGCGGGATGCCCCGACGCCGTGTTATACTGCCACTAGACGCAAGTTTTGGCCCCCGCAGGCTCTAGCCTGGCGAACTTCTGCTCGTGGTGACCCAAACCTGTTTCCCAACTGTGGAAGACAAGGAGATCACCAATGAGCTACCACGACAAGGCCCTCAACTGCTTCGACTGCGCCCGCTCCTTCGGCTTCACCGCTGAAGACCAGGGGATCGCAGATGAGCTCGGATTCGATCATCCCGTTCGCTGCCGCGCCTGCCGTGATTCCCGTGAGACCGCCCGCCGCCGGTTCGGCCGTGACCCTGTTCCGGCTCGGGGAAATGCACGCCTCCACATCACATTCCCCGTCATCATCCCTGCCCGGCAAGCGCTGTAGCCCGCAACTACAACCGCCCCACAATCGTCCCAAACTCACCCGGCCCGAAAGGCCAACACAGAAGGAGGAGTCATCATGGGTGCCAGGCTCTACGTAGGGGGATTGTCCTACGACACCGTAGACGCCGGCCTGAGGACGTTCTTTGAACAGGCGGGTAACGTCCAGTCGGCGACCGTCGCCACAGATCGTGATTCGGGTCGCTCCAGAGGCTTTGGATTCGTCGAAATGTCCACGGATGCGGAGACACACCGGGCCATCTTCGATCTCAATGGCAAGACCCTGGATGGACGCGTCATCCGTGTCGAGGAATCGCGCCCCGGCAGTTCCGGCGGCAGACGTTGGTAGGCGGGGCCGAAGCCGCAGGGGTGCCAAACCAGAGAACTGAGGGAGACGACCAACATTCCCATCACTGGATGATCGCCAGTCAGGACGGTCCATCCAGCGCGGGAGTGTGCAAGGGCTGCGGCGAAGTTCGCCAGTTCACGAACGGCTTTCGTCGCTCGTACTCATCCTATCGGCCTAACCGGCCACAGCCCGATCTAGAGGACTGAGTCCCAATCGCCGACCCAGGTGGGAAGACAACCGGAGGGACTCAGCATTTGCGGAATGGCGGCGTGAACCGAGCGAGCGTGTTCGGCTGCCCGATCCAGGGACCACGCGCCCGCAAATGTTTCATGCGCTTCCGCCCGCACCCAGATGACAGATCCTAATGTCCAAACCATCTGTGATTGCCAAAGCGCACGCATCTCATCAGCCTCCTCCGTCGTTATAACTGCAACGGTCCGGGCTGCCCGGCGCCTCGGCCGAGCACACGAGTTCAGCAGTTCAACCGCGGGACCGCGAAGGTGCCGCTTTTGGGAGGCTCATGGTTCACGTAATGTCCAGCCCCTGGACTCTCGAGGGTCGCTACCTCGCCATACAGAAGGCCGTCGCCGAGATTTACGAGCACTACTTCGCCAAAGGCCCGCGCTGGATCGCCAAGCACCTGCCCCAGCGCGCCCGGATGCGCGAATACGGCCCGAAGGTCAGTCCCGA
>DATIPT010000135.1:0-13207 GCA_035471625.1 Anaerolineales bacterium | reverse complement strand
TACAGCCGGGAGGACCTGCGCTGCATGTTCGGCATGGTGCTGCAGGATACCTGGCTGTACAACGACACGATCCTGGAGAACATCCGCTACGGCTATCCCGGCGCCAGCGATGACGACGTGATTGCGGCCGCCCAGGCGGCGCACGTCGATCACTTCGTGCGCACGCTTCCGGAGGGCTACAACCTGGTCCTGAACGAGGAGGCGAGCAACATCTCCCAGGGACAGAAGCAGCTCATGACGATCGCCCGGGCCTTCGTCGCCAATCCCAGCATGCTGATCCTCGATGAGGCGACCAGCTCCGTCGACACGCGCACCGAGGTCCTGATCCAGCGGGCCATGGCGAACCTGATGAAGGGCCGTACCAGCTTCATCATCGCCCACCGGCTGTCGACGATCCGCGACGCCGACTGGATCCTGGTGATCAACGAGGGCGACATCGTCGAGCAAGGCACGCACAAAGACCTGCTGGCGCGCAAGGGCTTCTACAGCGACTTGTACAACAGCCAATTTGAAGGGGTCTTCTCGCCCGAGCCCGCAGCCAGCCCGGGTAGATGATCGGCGATCTCCACCGGGGGGCAACACAACACAAAGGCGACCAGTGGGCGGGCCGAGGGCGGCCCGCCCACTGGTTCGACGACGGCCGAAGTGCATGCCGCGTTCGTATGGGCTTCCATTCATCTCAGACTTGGCGGAGCGAAGAGCCAAGAGGGGAGGGGATTTCGTCCGATCGCCAGAACCCTCTCCTCCTGGTCTATCATTGTCCCGAGTCAACAGGATGCCCGACGCCCTGATCGCCACCAAGCTCCAGGTTCCCCGCGTCCGGGCCGAACGCGTCGCCCGGCCGCGCTTGCGCGAACGCCTCAACGCCGGCCTGGCGCTGCCGCTGACGCTCGTCTCGGCGCCGGCCGGGTTCGGCAAGACGACACTCGTCGCCGAGTGGGTCGCCGGCCTCGATCGGCCGTCGGCCTGGCTGTCGCTCGATGAGCGCGATTCCGACCCGGTCCGTTTCCTGACCTACCTGATCGGAGCCCTTCAACAAGTCGAGAGCGAAGCCGGCGAAGCCACGCTGGCCTTGATCACCAGTCCCGGGATGGCGGGGCGGGTCGCCAGCTTCCTCCCACAGTTGGTCAACGACATCAACTCCATCCCCGAGCCGTTCGTCCTTGTGCTCGATGACGTGCACCTCGTCTCCGGCCAGCCGGTCCACGACGCTCTGGCGTTCCTGATCGAACAGCAGCCGGAGCCGATGCACCTGGTCATCGCCTCCCGCGCCGATCCGCCCCTCCCGCTCGCCCGGCTGCGGGCGCGCGGCCAGCTCAGCGAGATCCGCCAGGAAGACCTGCGCTTCACCCCGGCCGAGGCCGATGAGCTGCTGCGAGAGGCCCTCGGTTCTGAACTGGGGTCGTCCCAGGTCGGGACGCTCACCGAACGCACCGAGGGCTGGATCGCCGGGCTCCAGATGGCAAGCCTCGCGCTCCAGGCCCTCCCCTCCCAGCCGGGCGCGACCCCCGGCGGCGCCGCCGAGTTTGTCCGGACCTTCGGCGGCACCCACCGCCATGTCGCCGACTACCTGGTCGAAGAGGTCCTCGCCCGCCAACCCGACGACGTGCGCGCCTTTCTCCTGCGCACGTCGATCCTCGATCGCCTGTCGGGGCCTCTGTGCGACGCCGTCCTAGGCGAGTCTCACGCCGGCGGGCAGATGATGCTCGAAGCCCTCGAGCGCGCCAACCTGTTCGTCTCCCCGCTCGACGACCGGCGCGAGTGGTACCGCTACCACCGCCTGTTCGCCGACCTGCTCCAGCTGCGCCTGCGCGAGGCCGATCCGCCGATCGACGTCGACGCCCTCCATCGCCGCGCCGCCGCGTGGTACCAGGCGCAGGCGATGCTCCCCGAGGCGATCCAGCACGCGATGCGCGCCAAGGACGTAGAGACGGCCGGGGCCCTGATCGAACGGGAGGCCCCGATCGCCTGGCGCCAGGGTGAGTTGGTGACCGCGCTGGGGTGGCTCGAATCCCTCCCCAACGAGGCGCGCCGCAGGCGTCCGATCCTCTCGATCTACCTGGCGACGATCCAATTCCTGCGGGCCGAGGCATCCTCACAGATCGAAGGCTTGCTGCAGGACGCCGCCGAGGCCGATCCGGAGGGCCGCTACGCCGGGGAGGTCGCCCTGATCCGATCGGTGCTGCTGATGTACCGCGGGGAAATCGCCGACGGTCAGGCGCTGGCCGAGCAAGCCTTTTCCCGGGTCTCGGCCGAGAGTCCCTTCTACGGCCTGGCGACGCGCGTCCTCAGCGGGTTCCACATGATGTCCGGGGACATCGATGCGGCCGAGCGCCTCCTGGAAAAAGACCTGGCCACCAGCGAGCGGGCCGGCGACCGGCTGGGGCTCTCCGCCAGCTTGCGGCGGTTGGGATCACTCGCTTTGCTGCGCGGCGAACTGCGCAAGGCGGAAGCCCGCTACGAACGCGCCCTCGAACTCAGCCGCGATCCGAACGGGCGGCTGTGGCCGGTCGCCGGGCGGATCGTCATCCACCTGGCCGAGATCGCACTGGAGCGCAACCAGCTGGACGAGGCCGACGCCCTGCGGTCGCAGGCGGCCGGTCTCCTTGAGCGGTTCCTGCCCGGATGGAACTCGGAGACCTACATTCTGCTCGCCCGGCTCGAACACGCTCGCGGCCGCGCCGCCGAGGCGACCGCGGCGATGCGGGCCGCACTGGAGCGCGCCCGGATCACCGAGACGTCGATGGACGATGTTTACATCGAGATCCTCGCCGCCCGCCTCTCCATCTGGCAAGGGGATCTGGCCGCCGCCGAGCCCTGGGCCAAGGCGTGGATTTCCGGCGCGGACCGGAAGCCCAGGTCGGGGGGCGGCGACCTCGAAGGGATGATTCAGTCGCGCCTGTTCCGCGAGATCGGCCGGACGACGATGGCGCGCTACCACCTGAGCCGCGGCGAGCCGCAACAGGCGATCGATGTGCTCAACCCTCCCCTCGAGGATCGGCGCGGTCTCGCCGTGTGGGCCAACCGCGTCGAGTTGATCGCGCTGCGGGCGTTGGCGCACCAGGCCCTGGGGGATCCCGAGGCGGCCCTGCTCGATCTCGACCAGGCGCTCGAGTTCGCCGAGGCCGAAGGATTCGTGCGCACCTTCATCGAAGAGGGCGAGCCGATGAAGCGCCTGCTCATCGAGGCATCGCACAAGGGCCGCGCCCGGCACTACGCCCAGCACTTGCTCGGCATCCTGGCCGGCGGACCCGCCCCGGCGCCGGCGGAGCGTCGGCCACCCCCGCCCCGAGGCGCACAGGTTCCTGAGCTCGTCGAGCCGCTGACCGAACGCGAGGTCGAAGTCCTGCGCCTGCTGCAGACCAGCCTGACGACTCCGGAGATCGCCGGTGAGCTGGGGGTCGCCCCGAGCACGGTGCGCACCTTCGTCAAGAACGTCTATGGGAAGCTCGGAGTCCATCGGCGGCTGGAAGCGGTCGAGCGCGCCCGCGCGCTGGGCTTGCTCAAGAACTGACGGCCGACGTCGCGCGCCAGGCTTGAATCCCGCCAGGTCGGCGCGATCCTCCCTGCAAGGCTCGGACTCAATCGACGGAGGCGGTCGCCATGACATGGACCTACATCGTGGGGAGCAGCCTGTTCTACGGGGGCCTCGTGACGGCGTACCTGTTCGTCGTCATGATCACGACCAGCCCCCGCGTCTGGGGATACACCGACTACTCGCAGGCAGTGAAGGCGAAGGTCCCGCCGCAGACGGCGGCCGAGAAGCGGCTGGCGTGGCTGATCAGCATCCCATGGTTCCTGTTCACCTTCGGGTTCCCGATCTACGCCTCGCTTGCCCTGAAAGCCATGCTGGGCGGTGAGATCCCCTTCTGGATCGCGCTGATCCATCTGCTGGCCCTGTTCCTGGCGGCCACCCTCGGCGACCTTGTCCTGCTCGACTGGTTGGTCGTCTCGAAGATCACCCCGGCGTTCGTCATCCTGCCTGGCACCGAGGCGCAGGACTACAAGGACTTCTCTCACCACTTCAAGGGCCACGCGCGGTCGGCGCCGGTGATGGGCCTGCTTGCAGCCGTCATCGCCGCGGCGGTCTCGTACCCCTGGCCGGGCGTCTGACGCTCAGATCCAGGCCCGGGAAGCCCGTCTTCGCCGATCTCCCCTAGCTGGGGGATGACAGCTACCCCACCCGGCGTGTCTACTCCAAGCAGAAAGGGGATCCGGAGTGACGCACCAGGACCGGCCCGAAGCCAACCCGCAGGTGTTCGAGATCGTCGTGGACGGCGATCTCGGAGCGCGATGGTCGAAATGGCTGAACGGGCTGGCGCACACGGCCGAGGTCCAGGACAGCAGCCCCGCCGGCACGATCCTGACCGTGCCGGTGCGCGATCAGGCGGCGCTGCGAGGGTTGCTCAACCAACTGTGGGACCTGAACCTGACCCTGATCAGCGTGCGAAGGATCGACCCTCACCCGAAGCAGGAGGGTGACCGATGACCGAATACATCTTCAAGCTCGATGACCCCCGGGCGACGCTGGCGCTCGTCGGCGGCAAGGGCGCCTCGCTGGCGCGCATGGCCCAGGCCGATCTGCCGGTACCGGGAGGCTTTCATGTGACCACGGCCGCGTATCAGGCGGTCGTCGACGAGAACGAGCTGCAGTCGGCGATCCTGGCGGCGTTGGCGGAGGTCGACCCGGCGCGCCCGGCGACGCTGGAGGCGGCCTCACGCCGCATTCGCCAGCGCTTCGACGAGGCCGTGATCCCGCCGGATGTGGCCGGGGCCATCGCCCAGGCGTACGCCTCCCTGCCGGGGTCGAATCCGGCGGTCGCAGTGCGCTCCTCGGCCACCGCCGAAGACCTGCCCGAGGCGTCGTTCGCCGGCCAGCAGGACACGTTCCTCAACGTGTCCGGGACCGAAGCCGTGCTCGAGGCGGCCAAGAAGTGTTGGAGCAGCCTGTGGACCGCCCGCGCCATCGGCTACCGGATGCGCCAAAACATCGACCCCGGGTCGGTCCAGTTGGCGATCGTCGTCCAGTTGCTCGTCACGGCCGAAGTGGCCGGGATCCTGTTCACCTCCGATCCGATGACGGGCGATCCCGACGACGCCCTGATCACGTCGTCGTGGGGGCTGGGCGAGTCGATCGTCGGCGGGAGTGTGACTCCGGACTCGTATTCGGTCTCGAAGCTGACCGGCAAAGTGATCCGGCGCGAGATCGCCGACAAGCAGATGATGACGGCGCGGGTCGACGGCGGGACGCACGAGCAGCCCGTCCCCGACGACCTGCGCCGCGCCCCGACCCTCAACGACGCCTTGGCGGCCGAACTGGTCGGCCTTGGCGTCCGCATTGAGGAGCTCTACGGCAAGCCGATGGACATCGAGTGGACGCTGCGCGACGGCGCCCTGGCGATCGTCCAGGCCCGCCCGATCACGACGATCGCCGCGCCGGTGGTCGAGCCGCCGACGAAATGGAAGCTGCCGCCGGGCGCCTACGTCGCCATGCGCAACAACATCGTCGAGTTGATGGCCGATCCGCTCTCGCCCCTGTTCGCCACGCTCGGGCTGAACGCGGTCAACACCAGCATGCACC
The DNA here is from genome assembly GCA_035471625.1 of Anaerolineales bacterium. GTDB lineage: Bacteria > Chloroflexota > Anaerolineae > Anaerolineales > E44-bin32 > DATEVL01. The sequence goes on along the minus strand of DATIPT010000135.1, from coordinate 7,626 downwards.
GCTTGCTGGACGAGTCGCTGGAAATGCGGGGGGTGATGCCCGCCCGGCCGATCCTCACCGTCAACCACTACGCCTACTACAACGGCTCGCTCAGCCTGAAGAGCCTGGCGCGCGTCCTCCTCGGCTCGCCGCGGATCCTGCGGGCGATGTTCACCGGGCCCGTCGAGCGTTGGACCGAGAACGGGCGGCCGCGCTATCACGCCTTCGTCGCCGAATGGAGGTCGAAGGACCTCTCCCGGATGTCGTCGGTCGAGCTCGTCGATTCGGCCGAGGGGCTGACCGAAGCGGCCGTCGACGCCTACCTGGCGCTGGTCTCCGGCGTACTCCCGGCGGCATGGATCACCGAAGGTCTTTTCACCGCCGCCTACAAGCTCCTGATCAAGCGCCGCGACGATCCCGGCGCACCGACGTACCTGCTCGGCTTCGACAGCCTGCCGATCCGCGCCGACAAGGCACTCTATGAGTTGGCGCTGTGGGCGCAAGGACAGGCGCCCCTTGCGGCTCACTTCAGCAAGACGACGGGCGCCGAACTCGCCGCTTCCCTGGCGAACGGGTCGACTCCCGTCGATGTGCCGGCGACAACCTGGAAGGAATTCCGCCGGCGGTTCCAGGATCACCTCGAGGCGTACGGCCACACGTTCTACAGCCTCGACTTCGCCGACGCCGTACCGGCCGACGATCCGGCGCCGGTGCTCGACGCGCTCCGCCTGTACGTGCGCGGCCAGGGGACCGACCCGCGGGCTCGCCAGCTCGACTCCGAGGCACGACGTGAGCGAGCGACCGCCGCCATCCACGGACGGCTCAGGGGATGGCGCCGCAAGATCTTCGATACGTACCTGGCCCGCGCCCAGCGCTTCGCGCCGCTGCGGGAGGACGGCCTGGCCGAGGTCGGACTGGCCTATCCGCTCCTCCGCCGGATGCTGCGCGAGGTCGGCCGACGTTTCGCCGAGAGCGAACTCATCGCCAGCGCCGACGACATCTTCTGGCTCGCCGAGAGTGAAGTGCGGACGGCGGCCAAGCAGTTGGATGCCGGCCAGTCCGCAGGATCGCTGGCGCACCGGATCCCGCGCCGAAAGGCCGAGATCGAGGCCGCCCGCCAGGTCAGCCCGCCGCGCGGCCTGCCGGCGATCGGTCGCCGCGCCCGCCGCAAGACCGACGGGCGCGTCGGCGACGTCATCAAGGGCGTCGCCGGGAGCCCCGGCCGGGTCACGGCGATCGCCCGCGTGCTTCACGGACCGAACGAGTTCGACCAGATGAACCCCGGCGACGTTCTCGTGGCGCCGATCACGACGCCCGCCTGGACGCCGCTGTTCGCCATGGCGTCGGCGGTCGTCACTGATATCGGCGGACCGCTGAGCCATGGCTCGATCGTGGCGCGCGAGTACGGGATCCCGGCAGTCCTCGGCACCGGCTCGGCGACCGCCCGGATCCGCAGCGGCCAGAGCGTCACCGTCGACGGTTCGGCCGGGACGGTGAAGGTCGAAGCGCCGGCCCCGGCCCCACCCGCCGATGCGGCCGCGCCGATCGAATGGAAGCGCCCAGATCCCAAGGGTGTCTATATGCGCACGAGCGTCGTCGACCTGATGCCCGAGCCGCTCAGCCCGCTGTTCGCCTCGCTGGGGATGCGGGCGCTGATGGACCAGATGACGCCGATGGCCCGGCGCATCACCAACTCCGATCCGTCGCTGCCCTCGGACTACTACACGACGATCAACGCCTACGCCTACGTCAACACGACCATCCCGGCCAGCTCATGGTGGTGGATCCTGGTCAAGGTGCTCCCGGCCTACCCACGCCTGCTGCGGACGGTGGCGCGGATGTGGCGCGAGGAATTGCTGCCCGAGTATCAGGCCTACGTCGAGGCCGAACGCGAGACCTCGCCGTCCGAGCTTTCGACCAGCGAGCTCTGGGCCGAAGCCCAGCAGGCCGTCCACGCCGCGATGGACTACGTCGTGTCGCTGCTGTTCGCCACGATGGGCGCCTCGGCCGGCTCGGAACTCCTGCTGACGAACGTCTACAACCGGATGGTAAGGCGCAACGGCGATCCTCCGGCCCACGTGCTGCTGATGGGATGGGACAATATCCCGGTCCAATCGGAGAAGTCGCTCTACGATCTGGCGGCCTGGTGCCGGGATCGAACGGGGCTTGCCGAGATCGTGCTGAACACCCCCTCGCACGAGTTGGTCAAGCTTCTGCGCTCGGATCGGGTCCCGGCCGAAGTGGAGCTGGCGGACTGGGCCGAGCTGTGCCATCGCTTCGAGGAGCACGTTGAGAAGTTCGGCTACATCGTCTTCCAGCTCGATTTTGCCGAGCCGCTGCCCCTCGACGACCCGGCGCCGATGCTCGAGACGCTCAAGCTCTTCCTGCGCGGCGAGGGGGCCGATCCGCACGAACGCCAAAGCGCCAACGAACAGAAGCGGGTGCAGACGGCCGCCCGGGCCTTTGAGCGCCTGCGCGGCGTCAAGCGCTGGGCGTTCAAGACCGCCCTCAACTGGGGCCAGGGCCTGGCCTCGGTGCGAGAAGACGCCCTTGCCCAGATCGGCCTGGGCTACCCACTGATCCGCGAGCGCTTGGCCGAACTCGGTCGGCGCTTCGTCGCAGCCGGCGTGATCCGCGACGCCGACGACATCTACTTCCTCGAGAAGGCGGACGTCGACGCGTGCGTCGCTCAACTAGAGTCGGGCGTCGCCGCGAGCGACCTTTCCGAGCGGGTGGAGGCTCACCGGGCGTTCGCGCGCAAGGCGGCCCTCGTCACCCCGCCGACGACGGTTCCGCCGAAGAAGCGGATCATGGGAGTCAAGACGGAGGTCTTCGGGGCCGTTGCCGAGGGCGACCAGATCGGCAGCGCGCTGCGGGGCGTGCCGACCAGCCCTGGAGTGGTGACGGCGCCGGCGCGCGTCCTGCTCGGCCCGGAGGACTTCGACGAGATGCGGCCGGGCGACGTGCTCGTCGCCGGGACGACGACGCCGGCCTGGACTCCGCTGTTCGCCATGGCGTCGGCGGTCGTGACCGACATCGGCGGACCGCTGTCGCACGGCTCGATCGTCGCCCGCGAGTACGGGATCCCGGCGGTCATGGGCACCGGGATCGCCACCAAGCGGATCCGCTCGGGCCAGATGATCATCGTCGACGGAACCGCCGGCACCGTCACGCCGGCCGAAGCCTAACCCATGAAGCTACCGTTCCACAAGAACGTGGCGGTACTGTCGTTCGCCCTGATCGTCGTGATGCTGGGATTCGGGATGGTCATCCCGATCTTCCCGTTCTACATCGAACGCCTCGGGGCGGGCGGCAGCGCCTTCGGGTTGCTGGTGGCGATCGCCGCGCTGACGGAGCTGATCTTCGGCCCGTTTTGGGGGAGCCTCTCGGACCGCACCGGGCGCAAGCCGATCCTCATGATCGGCATGCTCGGCTTCGGGCTGTCGATGGTGCTGTTCGGAATCTCGACCCAGCTGTGGCAGCTGTTCCTCTTCCGGGGGCTTTCCGGCGTCCTGTCCTCGGCGACGCTCTCGCCGGCGATGGCCTACATCGGCGACAGCACTCCCGAACGCGATCGCGGCGGGAGCATGGGCGCGCTCGGCGCGGCGGCCGGATTGGGCCTGATCCTCGGCCCGGCGTTGGGCGGTCTGCTCGCCGGCAGCTCGCTGGCGACGCCATTCTTTGTCGGCGCGGGGCTGGCGGTCGTCGCCGCCGTGCTGATCGGGCTGTTCCTGCCCGAGTCGCTGCCGCGCCCGGCGCGCAAGGCCGACGGGCGCATCGGATTCCTCAACGTGCGCGAATTGGGCGAGGCGCTGCGCAGCCCGATCGGGGTCCTGCTGCTCCTGGCGTTCCTGGCGACGGTCGGGACGTCGAACTTCGAAGCGATCTTCAGCCTGTACGCCGTCGACGCGCTGAGCTACGGCCCCGAGCAGGTCGGCTTGATCCTGAGCGTCGTCGGCGTCGTCGCCCTGGTCGGGCGCGGCGTGCTGACCGGGGTCTTCACCCGGCGCTGGGGCGAGCCGGTGGTAATTCAGGGCGCGCTCCTGGCTGCCGCGGTCACCTTCGTACTGCTCTTGCTCGCCCAGAGCTTCGCGGCGGTGCTGCTGACGGTCGCGCTCTTCGTCTTGATCGCGGCCTTCCTGCGGCCGGCGATTCATTCGTTGACGTCGCAGCGGGCGACGGTCGGGCAGGGCGCGGCGATGGGGTTGAGCGGTGCCTTCGTCAGTCTGGGGAGAATCGTCGGGCCGCTCTGGGCCGGCGCGGTCTACGATCTTCGGACCTGGCTGCCCTACGCCAGCGGCGCCGTCATCCTGGTGTGCGTCTTCCTGCTCAGCCGGCGCTGGCTCGGCGGGAAGGCAGCGGGCCTCGCCGATTCGCCTGCGGACCCGGTGACCTCCTAGCGGTTGAGCCACCTTCTCACGCGGGAAGCCCAGCGCCTCCACTTGCCTCGTCCCTTCATGCGGATGTAGGATGAAGGCGCGGCTGCCGCTTGGTAGAGGGGAGGCGCCCATGCGACGGACTGCAGTCTTCGCTGCTCTTCTTTCGCTGAACCTGGCGTCGTGTCGAGAGCCGGCGACCACGGCCCCACCACCGGAACCCACGCGCCTCGACACCGCGACGCCCGCACCGACAGAGACTTCACCGCCGCCAACGGCGCTACCCACCGCCGCCCCGATCGCCTTCTATCGTCTGCGAGTCGATTTCACCACGACGTCCGACTGGACCGTGCTCGTCCTCCGACCGCCCGAAACCTTCCTCACGACTCGCCTGGTCGAGACTCGGGGCGATCCGAGCACGGCCCAACCCGGGATCCCCGAAACGGACCTATTCCAGTCACTGGATAACGCCAATGCCGGAAGGCGCATCGGCCTGACGGCCGACTTCGCGCTTGACGCCGCAGGCCCGGCGGCAAGTCTCAATCTGCTCATCGAGAAGGGCCACATCGGGACGAGCGTGGCGCGCCTGTCGGTTCTTGCCGGCAACGAAGAGATACCGCTCGGCGAGTTCGTACACCAGGGAGTGGTCCCCAACCCGGACGAGCGCAACGCCCGCGCCTTCGAGATCGACCTCGCGCCGCTGGCCGTCCTGGCCCCCGAGGTCAGCGGTGCCGGCGAGGCGCGGTTCCCCCGCCTTCTGTGGGCCTTCTACTATCCGTGGTACACGCGGCAAGACTGGTCGAGTCCGTGGCTGAGGGACGTTCCGGCGGAGCCGTACGCTTCGGCCGATCGAACGACGATGGAACGCCACGTGCGCCAGGCGAAGGAGGCCGGCATCGACGGCTTCATCTCGTCCTGGTGGGGGCCGCACGACCGGACCGATGACAACCTTCGAACCCTGCTCAAGGTCGCGCAGGAGGAAGACTTCCTGGTGACGATCTACTTCGAGACGCTGGCATCGGAAGGGGGTCTTCCAAGGGACGAGATCGTCCGCTGGCTGACCTACTTGCTGAAGACCTACGGCGACCACCCGGCCTTCGCCCGGTTGGACGGCAAGCCCGTGGTCGTGTTTTGGGCGACCGACCCTGTGCCGCTGGACACCTGGGGCGAAGCGTTTGAGACCGTGCGGGAGGAGGGATTGGACTTCTTCGCGTTGGGCATGAGCTACTCCCCATCGTACCTGGATGTCTTCGACGGGCTGCATCAGTATGGCATCTTCAACATCCCAAACCTGGAGCAGGTGTTGATAACCGCCGGCAACGCCGTCCGTCACTACGGCCTCCTGAATGACAGCCCACCCAAGCTGTGGGCAGCGACCGTCCAGCCGGGCTACGACGATCGGTTGTTGCCGGACCGGCGCGGCGGGCAAGTGCAGGCACGCGCCAATGGCGACGTCTACCGCCGCACCTGGAACGCCGCCCTGGCGAGCGATCCTGACTGGATTCTCGTCACGACCTGGAACGAGTGGTGGGAGCACACCCACATCGAGCCCAGCCAGGAGTTCGGCGGTCTCTATCTCGAGATTACGCGCGAGTACGCCGACGCGTGGAGGGGGAACTAAGGCCCTTCCGGACGTTCAGGGACTCCGACGAATCAGCTGGATCTACCGCCAGATCGTCGAGCCGCGTTGCCCGCCGGAATCGGACGTGACGGCCTCCCCGCCGCGCACCAGCGATCCGTAGTAGTTGCGGGCGTCGGCCACCACCTGCCAACCGCCCAGGGTCATCGGGACCGGACCGTCGGCCTCCAGCCATTCGCCGTTGAACTTGCGCGCCACGTGCACGTGCTTGCCGGTCGCCCGGCCGCCCTGGCACGACGGATGGCCGAGCGGATCGCCGGTCTCTACCCGCACCCAGGGCGAGATCATGCCGTCGTCTGCCAGGTGGTAGTAGAAGATCACCCAGCCTGTCGATTCGCGGCCGTCGCCATCGAGGTCCACCGCCACGGCATGGTCGGCGGCGCGGACGACGAGCCCCGCCGCTGCGGCCGTCGCCCATGCGGGCGACACGTCGCACGGATCCCCGCCCGTGATCGGCGAGAGATCGAGCGCACCGCGCGGCGTACCGGAGGTCCAGGCGTTGTGCGGACCGGCGGTCAGACTCCAGCGCCCACCCGGCGCGAAGGGAAGCTCCAGCGCTGGCTGAGACAGGTCGGGCGGGAGCAGGGGACCGACGATCTCCGCCCGGCGCCAGGCATCGCCGAACATGGCTTCGTAGAACGCCGGAAACCCCTGCGGGCCGATCATCGTCTGCGCCCAGAGGTCCGAGTCGGTCAGCAAGACAAACAGCCGCAGCAGGGCGACCGAACCCGCATTCAGCGTCGGATTCCAACGGATCGTCCCGACCCCGGGGGAGGTGACGTCGACGACCGTGCCGGACCGCCACCCGTAGTAGCCGAGGTTGAGCTGGTTGGCGGCAACGGTCAGTTCGTCGTACAGGCCCGAGCGCCCGGCGATGCGAAAGCCGAGCGGATACTTGAGGGCGTCGGCGGACGACGGCGAACCGAAGACCCAGCCATTCCGAAACTCGAGCAGGGCCAGCAGGAGCCTGGGGTTGACCGAGTTCTCGTCGGCGACGCGCTGGACGACAGCGGATCCGGTTCGTGTGGTTCCGTCGTCGAGCGTCTCGGTGTAGCGGTTGAGAAGACCCCCGGCTGAATCGACAAAGGCCTGCACGTCGAAGTCGGCGGCGGTCGGAGAGTAGACCAACTCGGCGTCGGGGAGCAGATCGCCCCCAGGCGAGATCGCGTCGAGAGCGTTGGGGATCTGGAGTTGCCTGCCCGCAGGGAGGTAGGCGGTGAGCGAGATGGAACCGGCGGCGATCTGTTCGGGGCCAACGGCGAACCTGCCGGCGAGCGCCTGGAGGGTGTCGCCGGATCGGGTTGTGTAGGTGAAGGGAACCCCGGGTGGATCGTTGGATGGGAAGGCCCGTATGATTCGGACGGACGTCGCCGCCGGGTCCGGTGATGGCGTCGGAGGCAGCGTGGCGGTGGCGACCGGCGTGACGGCGGCCATCGTCGCCATGACCTGGTCGAGCGTCAGGCGGCGGGTTGGGAAGTTGCAGCCGGCCAGGACGGCCGCCATGAGGGCAGCCATCGCAAACCACTTGAGAAGAAGCCTACGCTGTCTCATCCGCAGGCGCTGATGGTACCGCAGACAGACCTCCAGACAGAGCTCCATCGATACTGGCGCAGGTCCTGCCCTCCGGTGCTG
>DATIPT010000134.1:0-45897 GCA_035471625.1 Anaerolineales bacterium | reverse complement strand
CTCCGGATGCCCGTCCATTCACCCTCGTTCATTTGCTCCTGCACACCGGGATCAAGAAGGGAGAATGCCTGGCGATCCACGTCAACCATCTGGACCTTCGCGGGGTCGACGGACCCAGCCTTCACATCCGCTACAACGACGTCCGAAAGCGATACAAGGAGCGGAAACTTCCGCTCGACTCGGCCTGGGCGGACGCCTACGAAGAGTACCGCCGCCAGTACGAACCGACCGATCGGCTCTTTCCGTGGTCGCCCAGGCGCCTCGAGTACGTCCTGGAAGACCTCGGCCAACTGGCCGGCCTGCAGGTCCATCTCTCATTTGACATGTGTCGCTGGACTTTCGCCCTGCGGGAGTTCCGCTCCGGAACCGATCCCGACCGGATCCGCCAGCGGCTCGGCCTCTCCAAGATCCAGTGGCGCGAGGTCGGCGCCAAACTCGAAGCCCTTTCCGGGCGCCGGTAGGGCGCTCCCCCAACCTTCATCACCGGACGAGGCACGCCAAAGGCGCCAGCCCCAATCGGAACGGTTCGACCCTTCCCCTGGCTCAGGGCAGGCTGGCTTGGGGCGCCGAACCAATCGCGGGGCGTGCAACGCCCGTCCCCTGCAACGGAAAGCGTCGAACTGGCCTGACGGAAGTCGCGGTGATTACAACCGCTTGACGACGATGTCGCCGATAACGTTGGCGGCGTTGTCGCCGCGGTCGGCGGCGTTCGAGAGATGGCGGTAGATCTCGCGCAGCTTGAGCATCTCGACAACGTGGTCGACGTCGCGCGGCATATTAAACAAGCTGGCGACGGCTTCACGGTAGACCGTCTCCATCCGGTTCTCAAGTGCCTTGGCCCGAACGGCATGGTCATTGGCGACGTTGGGATGGTCCTGAAGCCGGGTCACGCCCATGTAGATCTCGCGAGCGGCATCCGTCAGGAGTGAGACCATCCTCTCAACGTAGGCATTCGGCTCGACGTCGAGCATGTTCATCTCTTCGATCGTGGTGTACGCGTAGTCGAGGATGTCGTCGATACTGAGCGACAGGGCGAAGATATCCTCCCGATCGATCGGGGTCACGAAGGTGCGATTCAGCTCATCGATCAGGATCCGGCGGACCTCGTCGGCTTCCTTCTCCACTTCACCGACGCGCTTGGCGAGGCCCTCGTCCCGCCGCTTGATGTATTCCTGCAGGGCTTGCATCCCCACCACAGCGAACTCGGCTTGCTGAATGAGAAGTTCGATGAACCGATCGGGTTTGCTCTTGCGGCGGAACAGTTTCATGGCGACTCGGGCCTCTCCAAGAGGGTCTCTTCGTACACGTAGTCGGCCGTCACCTGGCTCATCGGGTTGGCGAACAGCCTCTCTGTCGGCTGGGCCTCGATCAGGCGACCGGCGCTGAGCATGGCCGTGCGCTGGGAGAGACGACGGGCCTGGGCGAGATTGTGGGTGGCGACGACCATCGTCAGCCCTGCCAGCTCGTGTGCTTCCCGGATTATACGTTCGATCGCCCGTACATGTCCGGGATCAAGATTGGCCGCCGGCTCGTCCAGAAGGAGGACGGCCGGTTCGTAGGCCAATGCCCGGGCCAGTGCCACGCGCTGCATCTCCCCACCCGAGATAAGCCTCGCCTCCCGATCGGCAAGCGCCTCCAGGTCGAACCGGCGCAGCAGCTCTTCGACCCGCCCGCCTTCGGACTCCCCTCGGAACCTCAGGCCGATGGCGATGTTGTGCCGCACCGTACCGGCGAGCATCAGTGGCCGCTGGAAGATCATCCCGACTCTGCGCCGCAGCTCCAAGGGCGGCGGGTACCCGATCTCCCGACCCTCGAACGCCATTCGCCCGGTCGACGGCGGTTCAAGGAAATGGAGCAGGCGCAGCAGCGTCGACTTGCCGGCACCGGTTGGTCCGATGAGTGCCAGGATCTCGCCGGCCATCACCTCCAGGAGCGGGATCTCGAGGCGCCATCGCCCGCCATACGAGTACTCGATCCCCTCCAGCCGATAGCACGCAGAGTCGGTCATCGACGCAGTCGTGGTGAGACGTTCAGGCGCAGCAGTGCGGCGTTGATCACGAAGGCCAGGAAAAGGAGGGTCCCGCCGAGAGCCATGGCCGTGGCGAAGTTGCCTCGCCGCGTTTCGAGCACGACCGCTGTGCTCAGGACTCTCGTCCGTCCTTCGATGTTGCCTCCGACGAGCATCGCCGCCCCGACCTCGGAGATGATCCCGCCGAAGGCCGCCAGCAAAGCTGCGAGCAGCCCGCCGCGGGCCTGGCGAAGAAGCACCAGCGCCTCCTGTCGCGCATTTGCCCCGACCGAGCGGACCTGTGCCGAGAGCTCAGGGTCGAGCGCCTCCAGGGCGGCCGACGTCAGGCCGGCGACGATCGGGAACGCGATGATGATCTGAGCCACGACCATGGCGGCCGGCGTGAACAACCAACCCAAGTCTCCGAGGGGCCCCTTGCGCGAGAGAAGAAGGTAGACGGCCAGGCCCACCACGACCGGGGGAAGGCCCATGCCGGTGTAGATCACCGCCCGGACCCATGCCCGTCCGCGAAAACGCGCCAGGCCAAGCCATGTTCCGATGGGAATGCCGATTGCGGCGCTGATCGCCAACGCCGCACCGCTGACGATCAGTGTCAGCCGGACGACTGGCCAGACGCCCTGCGGGTCTTGGATCAAGGTATCAGGAGCCGGAACAGCCGGGGGAGTCCGCCCCGCGGTCGGCGCACCAGGCACGCGATGCCGGGTAGAAGAGGGGCTGATCGTACGTCTCGACGCCGAAATCGGAAATCAAGGCTTGCGTCTCGAGCGAAGTCAGCCAGTCGACAAAGTCCTTGGCCAGGTCGGCCTCCGGCGCCGAAGGATCCTTGGGCGCGACCTGGATCACGCCATACGGATTGAACATGGCCGGATCTGGGTTGCCGGCGATCGTCTGGCCCCCGAACAAGATTCCCAGGCCTGGGAGGCTCTCGGCCATGCTAAGGTACGTGCCTCGATCCGAAAGCGTGTAGCCCTTCTGCTCTTCGGTGAAGAGCAGCGTCTCCCCCATGCCCTGGCCGATCGGAAGATACCAGGCGTCGGTTAGGGACGGCGACAGGCCCGCCATCTCCCAGAGCGTCAGCTCGCGCGCGTACGTGCCCGAGTCATCGGCGCGAGAGACGAACGTCGACTGCGAGTCGTAGATCCGGGTCAGGGCGTCGGTGGCCGTCAGCGCCCCGGATATCTCCGCCGGGTCGTCGATCGGGCCGACGAGAATGAAGTCGTTGAACATCACCGGGAGCCGCTCGACGCCGTAGCCGCCGGCGACGAACGCGTCCTCAAGGGCGCGAGTGTGGACAAGCACGACATCGACGTCGCCGCTCTTCCCGATCTCGATCGCCTGTCCTGTGCCGACGGCGATGACGTCGACCCGCACCCCGTGGGCCTGCTCGTACGCAGGCAAGATGGCGTCGAGAAGTCCTGAGTCGTAGGTGCTGGTCGTCGTCGCCAGACGGAGGCGTTGGGGCTTGGGCGTTTGCGTGGGCGCCGCGCAGGCTGCCAGGAGAAGAGCGAGACCCACCACGAAGGCAAGGCAGAGGCGCCGAAGCATGATCGATCCTCCCGGGCGTGATGTCGGGAGATCATAACGCTCGGGGGGCGTGCCGTCAACCGGGCCTGCCCTGGGGAACCCATCGAGTCGATCCCGTACGGGTCGGCCCTTTCCGTCGAAAATGTCCTCCCTGCCGCTCTCGCGCATGCGCGGCTCTTTCCATCTCACCTTGACACTCGCGCGGCTTGCCCGGAGAATGGCCCCATGGATCCCAACGCGAGCGTCCGGCCTTTCAAGGCTGGCTACGTCGCCCTCGCCGGACGTCCCAACGTCGGCAAATCCACGCTGGTCAACCGGTACCTGAACCAGCTCGTGGCCGCCGTCTCGCCTCGCCCGCAGACAACGAGGCGCCGTCAGCTGGGGATTCTCACGCTTCCCGGGGCCCAGATCATCTTCGTCGATACGCCCGGGCTGCATGAGCCCCAACACCGCCTGGGGGAAGCCCTGAACTACGACGCCCAAGAAGCGATCAAAGACGCCGACGTCGTCCTGGCCGTCTTCGACGCCTCCGAGCCGCCGACGGCGGAAGATCGTCTCCTGGCCGACACGCTGTCTCTCCTCCCGCCTACCATCGCCGGCCTCGCGGCGCTCAACAAGATGGACCTGGCCTCCTCGTCCAGCTTGGAGGGCATCGCATTGGCCTTTCGCTCCCTGCTCCCCGCGTGGGAATTCTGGGAGATCTCCGCCGCCCGCGGCGACCGTTGCGACGCGCTGCTGGCACGCCTCATCGAATTGCTTCCCGAAGGCCCGGCCTACTTCCCCGAAGATCAGGTCACCGAGACCTACGAGCGCGATATCGCCGCCGACTTGATTCGCGCCGCGGCCATGGGCCAGCTGCGCCAGGAACTGCCGCACAGCATTGCCGTCCGGATCGAAGAGTTCCGCGAGCGAGACACAGGCGGCGCCTATATCCTGGCCACGATCTTCGTCGAGCGGGAATCCCAAAAGGGAATTGTGATCGGACGTGGAGGAGAACGCCTCAAAGCGATCGGGACGGAAGCCCGCAAGGAGATCGAGGCGATGAGCGGGCGCTCGTGTTTTCTGGAACTCCGGGTCCGCGTCTTGCCCAATTGGCGAAGCGATCCCAAGGCCTTGGCCGACTTCGGCTTCCGCCTCCCCCCAACCCCGGGTGAGGCGCGATGACTCGACGCAAGACCTCCAGTAGCCCATTCGGTTCTCCGGGCCGGGTGAGCCACGATTCGAGCCCCTTCTACAAGGCCCGGATGTACGGGGACCTGGAGCCGGAGGAGCGCAGGCCCGGCCCGGAGAACCCCGTTCCGCCGACGGCTGTCGACCGGATCTTCCCAGAATCCTCGGAAGACATGGCGGTCCTTCCCGCCGGGTGCATCCAGTTGATGGTCACCTCGCCCCCGTACAACGCCGGGAAGGAATACGACGAAGACCTGACACTCGACGAGTACCGCGCCTTTCTACGGCGCGTGTTTGCCGAAACCTACCGCGTTCTTTCGCCGGGTGGCCGGGCTTGCGTCAATGTCGCCAACCTGGGGCGGAAGCCGTACCTTCCGCTGCATGCCTTCATCGTCCAAGATATGCTCGATCTCGGATTCCGCATGCGCGGTGAGATCATCTGGGACAAGGGCGGAAGCGCAAGCGCCAGCACCGCCTGGGGATCGTGGCGGAGCGCTTCCAACCCGGTTCTGCGGGATGTCCATGAATACGTCCTGGTCTTCTCCAAGGAAACGTTCTCCCGCCCGTCCGAAGGCCGGAACAGCACGATCACGCGCGACGACTTCCTGGAATGGACCAAGTCGGTGTGGACCTTCCCCGCGGCTTCCGCCCGCAAGATCGGGCATCCGGCGCCCTTTCCCGAGGAACTCCCCCGCCGCCTGATCGAGCTCTACACGTTCAAAGGAGACGTGGTGCTCGACCCGTTCGCCGGCTCGGGCACTACCTGTGTCGCCGCCCGGCGGCTGGGGAGGCACTTCGTGGGGTTCGAGATCCATCGGGAGTACGTGGAGCTTGCCGAGAAACGCCTGGGCGCCTTGGACCGACCGGCGACGCGTCGCCGGTCCGGCGGCGCCAAGGCCAAGCCGGCGACCGCCCGGAAGAAGACCCCTCGGCCCAAGTCCCGATGAGTCCGCCGTGAGAGGCCAGGGTGTCCGGTCCAGCCGTTCGTACGCCGTTCGGCGATGGGGCTTCTTTGCCCTGGCGATGATCCTTGGCGTCGTCTGCGTTCGGCTCGGTTTCTGGCAGCTCGACCGTCTTGGGCAACGGCGGGAGCAGAACGCGGCGATCGAAGCCCGGCTGGCGGAGCCCTCGATCCGGTTGCCCGACGATCTGGCCGAGGTCGACGACCTGGCGTACCGCCGCGCTCGAGTGCGGGGAACCTTCGATGCCTCTGGCGAAATCTACCTAACGAACCGCTCCCTCGACGAGATTGCAGGAGTGCATATCGTCACGCCCCTGGTCCTTGAGGGGCGAGAGGACGTACTCCTGGTCGACCGCGGGTGGATTTCCGACCCAGACTACCGAACCCGCTCTGCCGAAAGCTGGTCGGCGGAGGGGATCGTCGAAATCGCAGGGGTCCTGATGCCGAGCCAGCGCGAGCCGGGATTGTCGTTCTTCGCCGATCCAATCCCCGCGCCGGGCGAGCCCCCTTTGTCAGAATGGCGCGCCTTGTACATCCCGGGGATCCGGCAACAGCTTTCCGCGCCTGTCTTGGACGCGTTCCTGATGCAGGAGAGCGACTCGGGAGATCCCGAGCTGCCCATTCCAGCCCCCGAGCTGGACCTCAGCGAGGGTCCGCACTTGAGCTATGCCCTGCAATGGTTTGCGTTCGCCGGCACCGCCATCGTCGGCGGTGCCTACTGGATCCGGCGCACCCGGGTGTAGCCAACTCGGCTACGAGCTGAGCGGACCAACGACAAGCTCGATCGGTACCGCCTTGAGGGCACGGGACACGGGGCAGGCATCCTTGGCCGCCCGCGCATGCGCTTCGAAATCGGCCTGGTCGAGTCCTTCGACCGTCCCGCTGATCTGAAGGGTGATCCCCGTGATCGTCCAGTTTCCTTCGACCTTGGTGATCGAGGTCTTGGCGGTCGTATGGAGCGCGGCCGGAGCCGTGCCGGCCCGGGTCAACCGACCTGCCAATGCCATCGTGAAGCAGGAACCGAGGGCACCGGCCAGCAGTTCCTCCGGGTTGGATCCGGGCTCTTCTTCAAACCGCGTCGCGAAGCGGTAGTCCAACGGGGCCGCCCCCGATCCAAGATGAACGGCGCCGGTCCCTTCCCCGAGAGTCCCGGTCCAATCGATACTTGCAGTTCGATCTGGCATGTTGTTCCCTCCTTAGGCTCGCTCGAAGTGCTCATCCTCGATCTGCTTCCAGGTGACGTCTCCCGGCAAGCGCAGGTATTCTGCCAGCAACGGCGCTTCGGCTCGCAGGATCTCGGCCATCCGCAACGCGATCCGCCGGATGGAGAAATGGGCATTGGCAGCCGAACGCAGCTCGCAGAAGTGGAACGCTTCGCGCAGGTTCATCGTCAGCGCGACCCGGCGGCGATAGCCGTTCGGGACGAGGTAGGCTGCGACATGGTGGTTCCAGCCGGCCAGCGCCTCGAACGCTTCGGCGGCCTTCTTCATCGCCGCCTCGTAGTCTGGGAGGAACCCGGCCTCGACCATGAGCCGGGGAACCGCGTACCCCAACCGAGTCGTGAGCGACTGCGGCGTCTGGGTCATCATCCGGTGGCGTTTCAGCTCGAAGTACGCACCCTGATCAAGTACGACGTCGAAAGTGAAAACGGTGTGCTCGAGAGCTCGAACCGGCGCGTCGTGAGCGCCGCGCCCCGCCAGCAGGTCGGCTGCCAGCGCCGACTTGTCTCCGGGCGACATGGCACTCACGCGCGCCAAGAGCGATCCGAGCGACTCCCCGGCGGCGCTGTAGAGCGCCGCCGCCAGAACAGCCTCGTCCGTGTCCGGCATCCGCCGGACAAGCCGGACCGGGTCACCGGCCTCCGGAGGCGCCCCCTGAGGCGGTGATCCACGCAACCGTTCCGACAGCTGCGCCTCGGCCCGTCGCACGTAGTCGAGCGGATCGGCGTACTTGAGCAGCGTCGGCACCTCGGCCTTCGTCGCCGCTTTCGTCTCCTCGCCCACCCGGCGGACCTCGTCCAGCGGATGGGCCAGCATTTTGCCGATCGCGTGCTCCAGGACGCGAGCGTTCGCCGTCATGCCGACATTGGCCAGGGCCGCCGCCGGAAGCAGGAATCGGCAGGCATCGACATATCGAGAGCGCAGCCGTCCGTCCCATTTTTCGTCGCTCTCCCCCTCCCGACGCGGGTTCGCGCGCTGCACGACCGAACGGACCGGCTCCAGCGAGGCGAGGTAGGCCTGGAACAGC
This sequence comes from Anaerolineales bacterium, assembly GCA_035471625.1. Lineage (GTDB taxonomy): Bacteria > Chloroflexota > Anaerolineae > Anaerolineales > E44-bin32 > DATEVL01. The sequence goes on along the minus strand of DATIPT010000134.1, from coordinate 37,966 downwards.
GCATCGCACGTCTCGCGATAGATCCCCTCGAAAGCCTCGCCGCGGACCTCATCGGGAACATAGTAGTCGTCGGGATCCCAACGCTGGTACCGGGTCGACTTCTCGGTGTACGAAGCCAGACGGTTCGATTCGATCGATTCGATCGCCAACCGGGAAACGTTCTCGAAGGCAATGTGGAGAACGGCGTGCTCCGCCACCGAAGCATGGCCGTAACCGACGACCCATTTCTCGTGGAAGGCGGCCGACTGCTCGTCCGAGAGTTCTTCGGCGATCTCGCGGAATGACAGTGGAGATCGAGAGGTCTTGGCGAAGGTGACGGCGATCGTCTCCGGACTCAGCCGGCGAGGCTCCAACAAGTACACCTTGCGCCGAGTCTCATCCGCCATCGTCATCCTCCATCCCCATCCCGAGGAGTTCGCGGGCCGACTCGATATCCAAGCGGATCTGCCGCACCAGGTCTTCCGGGTTCTCGAACTTGCGCTCCTCGCGCAGCCGGGCGACGAACTCGACCTCGACCGAGCGTCCGTACAGATCGCCGTCCCAATCCAAGAGGTGGACCTCGACCACGGGCGTCGGGAGCCCATCGGAGAACGTGGGACGCAGGCCGACATTCGCCACGGCGGCACGTCGCACGCTCCCGACGCGCGCATAGCAGGCGTAGACCCCGCGGCCAGGGAAGGCCTGCTCCTCGTGCATCGAGAGATTGGCGGTCGCGATGCCCAGGGACCGCCCGCGGCCGACCCCCTTCGCGACCTCGCCGCGCAACGAGAACGGCCGGCCCAGGTACGATGCCACGCGGGCCACATCCCCCGAGCGAAGCGCTTCGCGCACACGCGTCGAGCTGACCACCTCGCCCCCGACCATCACCGGCGGGACGACATGGAGTTCGAAGCCTCGTCGTTCGGCTTCTCTCCGCAGGAACAGGACGTTTCCTTCGCGCTCATGCCCCAGGGCGAAATCCTGCCCGACGCACAGGTGGCGCATGTGCAGCCGGCCCTCCAGGAGATCGAGGAAGCGAGAAGCTGAAGTGTGGGCCAACGACTCGTCGAAACGCTGGACGATGACATGCTCCACACCGAGCGCTTCGATCCGTCCCGCCTTGTCCTCCGGCAAGGTAATGTAGAAGACCGGCTTGCGGCCCCGAAGAACGACCGAAGGGTGCGGGTAGAACGTCACCACCACCGACGGCATGCCGCCGCGCTTGGACAGGTCAACGACCGTCCGGATCAACGCCTGGTGCCCGAGGTGCAGGCCGTCGAAGGAGCCCACTGTCAGCACGCTCGACGAAAGGGAGAGCTGGCTGAGATCGGTGTAGGCAGGCATACGCTAGGAAAGAAAGACCTTGCGGGGATGCCACATCGAGCCGTCGATGAGGTCGAGGATCGCCACGAGTTCGCCTTCGGAGTCGACCGCCTTCGCCTGGGACGGCGACCCCGGGGCGGCGGGGATGCGATGGCCAAAGCGCAGGGCTTCCACCCCGTCGGCCTCGACGAGGACGGCCGGCACGTCCGGCAGGGCGTCGGCTGCCGGGCGCACGTAGCGGTCCCATTTTCCGGTCAGCATCCCGACCTCGAGCATCGGCATCGGGGTCGACTCTTCGAGTCGGAAGGGCCCGGCCCGTGTGCGGCGGAGCCCGGCGAGGTGGGCCCCCGTTCCCAGGCGTTCGCCGAGATCCTGTGCCAGCGACCGGATATAGGTGCCGGCCGAGCATTCAACGAGAAGCGCCAGGTCGGGCGGCGTGTAGGAATGGATCTCGAGGCGATGGATCTGGACTCGGCGTGGCTCCAGATCGGGTTCGTCCCCGGCGCGGGCGAGTTCATAGGCCTTGCGGCCCCGCACTTTGACGGCGCTGAACGGCGGAGGGCGCTGCTCGATCTCGCCTCGGAAGGAGGGAAGGATCTCGTCGATTTCCCGCCGCGTCGGGGACTTGTTCGAGCGGTGCGTCACTTCGCCGTCAGTGTCAAAGGTCCGCGTGGAAACCCCGAAGCGAACCAGCGCCTCGTACTCCTTCGAGGTTCCGGAAAGGTACTCGCTCAAGCGGGTGGCGGCACCGAGGCACAGGACGAGGACTCCCGAGGCTCGAGGGTCGAGGGTTCCGGCGTGGCCGACTTTCCGGATCCCGGTCCCCTTTCGAACCATCCCGACGATATGATGCGAGGTTGGACCGACCGGCTTGTCGACGATCATCAGCCCGAAATCCTTCATCGGCGACTGGATCCCATCGACTCCATCGCGGCGCGCGTCGCCTCAACGACCCGAGCGACGACCTCCTCGAGAGGGCCGGAGACGGTCGCGCCGGCGGCCGGCTCGTGTCCCCCTCCGCCGAACCCCTGGGCGAGCCGCGCGACGTCCAGGCCATTCGACGAACGCCAGCTGACTTTCACCTCGGAACGGCTCTGCTCGATGAACACCAGGCACACCTCGGCGCCTTCGATCGTCCCAAGCAGATTGACCAGGTCGGCGTCATCCGAACCGTTGTAGCCAGACCCGACACGGTCCTCGAGGGTCAGGCGGGTCCAGATCAGGTTGCCGTGGCGTTCCAGGCGAGACAGGCCTGCGCCCCAGTATCGGGCGGCGGCGTACGAACGCTGATTGAGCAGGCGTTCATATACGACCGCCAGTGCGCTGGCCTGCGCCTCCAGCGACGCCGCCACGCGCAGGACCTCCGGGGTCACGTTCGGCGTGCGGAAGCCGATCGTATCGGTGACCAGGCCGGCGAGGTAGTTCGTGGCGATCGTCTGGTCCACGGGCAGCCCCAGCGCCGCGGACGCTGTGAAGAGAATCTGCGTCGTGGAAGCCGCCTGCGGATCCACCAGATTGACCTGGGCGAAGTTGGTGTTGGTGGGATGGTGGTCGACATTGAGGCCGACAGGCCGCCGCAGGTCGTCGGCCGTCAGACCGCTTCGTCTCCACTCGGCGCAGTCGACGGCGACGATCAGTTCCGCATCGCTGGGGAGGCTGGAGACCACGCCGTCGGCACCGGGAAGGAACCGGTAGCGCGCCGGCAGGCCGCCGCCGAGGACGGCGACCGCGGTTTGCCCGCGCCGCTGCAGCGCCAGCGTCAGACCAAGCAGCGACCCGACGGCATCGCCATCGGGCCGCTCATGAGAGACCACGGCAATCCGGCTGGCCCGCTCCAAGAGTGCCCGGGCCCGATCCAGGTCAGGTTCCACGCCCTTCTTCTCGCTTGATCCGTTCGAGCAGGTCTTCGATCCGCGCACCGTCATCGGCGGAGGCGTCATAGCGAAAACGGAGTTGCGGGAACGATCGCAGGGGGATGCGGGCCGCCAGCGCGCTGCGCAAGAACCCGCGCGCATGGGCGAACCCCGCCAGGACTTCGTCCCGGCGCCCCGCATCGCTTGTCGTCACGTAGATCGTGGCATACCCGAACTCCCGATCGACCTCCGCCCCGGTGACCGTGACCATCGCCAATCGGGGGTCGCTCGTTTCCTGGAGGAGGATCTCCGCCAGCTCCTGCTGGATTCGATCCGCGACCCTGCGGGCACGCGCTTCACTGGGCATGCGGCTACTCGGCAGTCACGACCTCGACGGCGAAGCAGTCGAGGCGATCGCCGACCTCGAACGAGTCGAAGCCGCGCAGGCCGATGCCGCACTCATAGCCCTCCCGCACATCGCGCACATCGTCCTTCAGATGCTTCAGGGAACTGATCGGGCCCTCATGGACGACTTTCCCGGCCCGCAGCACGCGGATCTGCGCGTTGCGGCGGATCTCCCCCTTGAGGACCATGCATCCGGCGATGAAACCGGTCTTGGGAATGCGGAACACAGCCCGGACCTCGGCCCTCCCCAACTCGACGGTGCGCTTCTCGGGTTCGAGCATCCCTTTGAGGGCCTTCTCGATATCCTCCGTTAGCCGGTAGATCACGTCGTAGGTCCGGATGTCGACCCCTTCGGCCTCTGCCGTGCGGCGTGCGGCCGAATCGGCATCCACATTGAAACCGATAACGATCGTGTCCGAGGCCGCCGCCAGCATGACATCGTCGCTGGTGATATTCCCGGTGGCGGCGTGCAGGATGTTGACGCGGATATCGCCAGCGGAGAGTTCCTTGAGCGAGGAGACAATCGGCTCGAGCGAGCCCTGGACGTCGGCCTTGATGATCAGCCGCAGTTCCTGGGTTTCACCGGCCTGGAAAGCTTCGAAGACTTGTTCCAGGCTGCGAACCCTGGGGCGCTGGACATCGGCGGCGCGTGCCGCCTCGCGGGCGGCCCCGGCCGTCGTCTTCGCTTCGCGTGCGCTGGCCGCAACCCGGAAGACTTCGCCGGCTTGCGGCAGGTCCGAAAGGCCGAGGACCGAGACCGGCGTTGAAGGGCCGGCTTCCTGGACCGGTTTCCCCTGGAAATCGAACATCGCCCGCAGACCGCCGTGCGCCGAGCCGGCCACCACCGCATCCCCCAGATGCAGGGTTCCGTTCTGGACCAGCAGCGTCGCCACGACCCCCTTCGCCCGGTCGAGCTCGGCTTCGATCACCGTACCGAAGACCTGCCCCGTCGGGTTGGCGCGGATCTCGGTGGCATCGGTCGTCAGGAGGATCGCCTCGAGGAGATCCTGAATACCCTGCCGCTGCTTTGCCGAGACCGGCACGATCAGCGTGTCGCCGCCCCAGTCGTCCGGCTTGAGGCCCTCATCGGCGAGCTGTTGCTTGACCCGGTCCGGATTGGCGTTCGGCCGGTCGACCTTGTTCAGGGCGACGACGATCGGGACCCGCGCGGCGCGGGCATGCGCCAGCGCTTCCCGCGTTTGCGGCATCACCCCGTCGTCCGCCGCGACCACCAAGACGGCGATGTCGGCCCCCTGAGCCCCGCGGGCACGCATCGCGGTAAAGGCGGCATGGCCCGGGGTATCCAGGAAAGTGATCAACCGATTGTTGTGGCGGACCTGGTAGGCGGCAATATGCTGGGTAATCCCGCCGGCCTCGCCCCCGGCCACGTTCGTCTCCCGAATGGCGTCGAGGAGCGTCGTCTTGCCGTGATCGACGTGCCCCAGGATCGTCACGACCGGCGGCCGTTCAACCAGATCGGCGGGAGCCTCGTCACTGATCCATTGGCGCCAGCCAGGAGCCGCCGGCTGATCCTCAACCTCGGCCTCCGGCGCAGCCATCGGGCGGGCCTCGAAGCCGAATTCCCCGATGACGATCGCCACCGTATCGTAGTCGATCGGCTGATTGATGCTCGCCATCACCCCGTTCGCCATCAATTGCTTGATGACATCGATGGGACTGGCTTCGATCCGCTCCGCCAGGTCACGCACGGTGATACTGGCGGGGATCTCAATGACCTTCTCACTGGTGTCACTCATCTCGCACCTCCGGCGGATGACCCCCTGGGCGGTGCCGAGCGAGCGACGCGAGCTCAGCCGTGCGGCCGATCGGCCCTTCCCAGATGAGTCGCCGGGCAGCGTGGGTTACGCTTCATCCGGCATCCCGTCGAGCGCGCCTTCCAGGACCTGGCGTGCCTGCGGGGTCAGTTCGGTCTTCAGGGCGCGGGCCAAAGACCCGCGCAACCCGTTCTCCCAGCAGGAACGCCGATCGTGCAGATAGGCGCCCCGGCCCGGGGCCTTTCCGCTGGGGTCGATACGGACTCCGTCCGCGTCGCGCACGATGCGGATGAGCGTCCGCTTGGGCAGCACCTCCCGACACCCGACACAGGTGCGCTGCGGAATGTGCCGCGGGCGCCTCGGTCTCCGTGAAGTCACTGCTCCGCCCAGCAACCCCGATCAGGGAGCTTCTTCCTCCCACATATCCTCGCCGCGCTTGTGGCGCCGGCGCACAACCATCTCTCCGGTCAGCGGATCGTATTCCATCAGCTTGGCCGGCTTCTTGGTCTTCTTCTTCTTGCGATGGGCAACGGGAAGTTCGACTTCCTTCTCTTCCTTGTCTTCTTCTTCCTCGTCAACCCCCTCCACCACCAATTCCTTGGCGATGGCTTCGAACGTCTTCTCCAGGACTTCGGGGGTGATCTCGACCGCGGCCTCTTCCGCCTCGGGCTCCGGCGCCGGTTCGGGCGCCGCCTCGATGACCGCTTCCGGCTCGGGGACGACCTCCGGCTCGGCCTCGGCCGGGGCCGCTTCCACCTCGACCTCAACAACCTCGGGCTCGACAACCTCGGCCGGGACTTCAACCTCCGGATACTCGAAGGTCGTCAGGGTCTGCCGGATCTCTTCCATCGACTTCGGCCCGATCCCATCCAGACCGAGGATCGAGTCTTCATCGACCTTGAGAGTCTCAAGTACCGGGCCGGCGTGCGTGAAACCGCCCGTGGCCAACAGGTTGAGGATCCGCTCGGAAAGCCCGGTGGCGGCCAGCTCGGTCTCGTAGGCCCCGGCCGGGATCCCGGCGCGGATCTCCTCCAGGACCTGCCGTTCCGCCTGGCGTACGGCGTCACGCCGCTCCATCACCGCCTTTTGCACCCGATCGTTAAAGGCCGTCAGGACCTGGTATTCCTCCGGCGTCACCGGCCGCGACTCGGCCTTCTTGGCCAGGATCGCCTCGATCATCGGGACCGTCTCGGCCTCGCGCTGCGCCAACTCGGCAAAGCTTGCTTCGGTGCTGAGGCGGTGGATCGACTCGGAAGCGGCCTCCGGAAGCGACTTGATATCGATCCGCCATCCCGTCAGGCGGGCCGCCAATCGGGCGTTCACGCCGGCCCGACCGATGGCGAGGCTCAGTTGGTCTTCCGGCACGACGACCAGGGCCGTCTTGCCACGCTCGGGATCCTCGTCGAGGTACACACCGCTGACCCGCGCCGGCGACAGGGCCTTCAAAATGAACGTCGCCGAATCGGGGTTCCACTCGATGACGTCGATCTTCTCGTCGTTCAGATCACGCACGATCGACTGGATGCGAACCCCGCGCAACCCGACGCACGCGCCGACCGGATCGACTCCTTCGCGCAAGGCGGCCACGGCGACCTTCGCCCGTCGGCCGGCCTCGCGCGCGATCCCCTTGATCTCCACCAACCCCTGGCTGATCTCCGGCACCTCCATTTCGAGCAGGCGGCGGAGCATAAAGGGGTGGGTCCGCGACACCACAATCACGGGCCCCCGCGATGACTTGCGGACTTCCAGGACGTAGACCCGGATCCGGTCGCGGACGCGGAACTGCTCGCCCGGGATCTGCTGGTTGCGCGGCAGCAAAGCCTCGGCACGCCCCAGACCGACCGTCACGGCCTGCGGCGTGATCGAGTGCACCGTGCCATGGACCATGTCGCCTTCGCGCTCGATGAACTCCTCGTACTGGGCGTCCCGCTCGGCTTCGCGCAGGCGCTGCAGGATCACCTGCTTGGCGGTCTGGGCGGCCACCCGCCCAAAATCTTCCGGCGTCGAATCGACCAGGACCATCCCGCCGAGTTCGGCCTCGGGATCGACCTCCCGGGCTGCCTTGAGGGTGGTCTCGGTCTCCGGGTTTTCGACCGAATCGACGATCTCTTTCTCGGCGAAGACCCGCACGTCGCCCGTTTCCGGATCGATCCGAGCCTCGACCTGCTGTGCCGCCGAAGCGTTGACCGCCCGGCGGTAGGCCGAAGCCATCGCCGCGGTCAGGGCTTCCATCACGGTCTCACGTGGGAGGCCGAAGCGCTCCGTGATCTCGTTGAACGCCAGGGCAAACTCGCTCTTCATGCCTGTTACTTTGCACCCCTTTGGTCTCGGGTCGTATACGAAGAAAAGTGGGGGGCGCCCACTTTTCCGCAACTTCGTATCGGAGAAGCGGCAGAGATTCTAGCATACCCGACCGCCTCCTGCAAGGGCGGCTCGGCTCATCTCGAGCCCGCCGGAACGGCTTCGGGGATCGTGGCACGCCTATGAAATCTGGACATTATGTGTCATATTCGCACGGTGCAGGAGGCCCGGGTTTCAAGGGCTGCCTGGAGGGAACGATGACGTCTCACGCCCCTGCCCAAGCTCGATCGCCGGCGGCCGCCTTGCCCGACCGGGCCACGCTCCTTGCGTTTGGGATCGTCGTCCTGATCGGTGGTAGCAACGCCGTGGCCGTGCGATTCAGCAACTTGGAGCTCCCGCCCTTCTGGGGCGCCGGGATTCGCTTTGGACTGGCGGCGCTGGCCTTCTGGGCCATCGTCCTGCTGCGCCGCATCCCCATTCCGTCGGGCCGGGCACTCCTCGGAGCCGGCCTCTACGGGGCTCTCGGGACGGGAGGTGGGTACGCCTTCTTCTATTGGAGCCTGACCCGGGTACCGGCGGGGACCTCCATGATCGTCCTTGCCGTTGTCCCGCTCCTGACTTTGCTGTTTGCCTACCTGCATCGTCTCGAATCGTTCCGTTGGCGCTCGGCGGTCGGAGCCGCTCTTGCGTTCCTTGGGATTGCCCTGAGCCTCAGGAACGGGTTGGCGGCCAACACCCCGCTGGTGTACTTGGGCGCCCTCCTGGCCGGAAGCGCCTGCACCGCCGAGGCGTCGGTCCTGTTCAAGCTCTACCCGCGTTCGGATCCGGTCTCCACCAACGCCGTCGCTCTGACGGCCGGCACGGCAGTCCTCCTGCCTCTCTCCTTCCTCGTCGGAGAGGCCAGGGACCTCCCCACCGGACCCGCGACGTGGGCCGCCTTCACGTACCTCGTGGTCATTGGGTCGATCCTGCTCTTCTATCTCTACGTGTTCGTCCTGCAACGCTGGACCGCGTCGGCCACGTCGTACAGCTTCCTCCTCTTCCCCCTGGTCACCGTCTTCGTCGCAGCCTGGCTTGCCGGCGAGGCGATCTCGCTCTCACTCCTGGCCGGCACCGCCATCGTGATCGTCGGCGTGTGGATCGGCGCCTTCACCGGGCGCTGACGCCCACGTCCGACCACGTCGAGGTCTTCCACCGAAGCGGCTGCGAATCGATCTTCGCAGCGGCGCAGTTCCTCTGGCCCGCCCACAATTGACGCCCCTCGCGGGAGCCCGTATCATTCGCCCGCCGCACCCGAACCGAGGGATCTCTCATGGAAGTAGGACTCGTACGCCGAATCGACATCAACCACGAGATGCAGCAATCGTATCTCGATTACGCCATGAGCGTCATCGTGGCGCGCGCTCTGCCCGATGCGCGCGATGGACTCAAGCCCGTCCACCGACGCATCCTGCACGCCATGTACGCCATGGGCATCCGGCCGGATTCGGATTTCAAGAAGTCGGCCCGGATCGTCGGCGAGGTGCTCGGCAAGTACCACCCTCACGGCGACATGGCAGTCTACGAGGCGATGGCGCGCATGGCACAAGACTTCTCGATGCGCTACGCCCTGGTCGAAGGGCAGGGCAATTTCGGCTCGATCGACGGCGACTCCCCGGCGGCAATGCGCTATACCGAGGCCCGACTGGCACCGCTGGCGATGCTCGCTCTGACCGACATCGAGAAGGACACCGTCGACTTCGTCCCCAACTTCGACGGATCGCTGCCTGAGCCGACGGTTCTCCCGGCCGGATTCCCGAATCTGCTGATCAACGGCGCCACCGGGATCGCCGTCGGGATGGCGACGAACATCCCACCGCACAACCTGGGCGAGATCTGCGACGCGCTGATCCACCTCCTCGAGAACTGGTCGCGACTCGAGAAGATCACGGTCGACGACTTGCTCGAGTTTGTCCGGGGGCCCGACTTCCCCACCGGCGGCATCCTGCTTCGGCCCCGGGGGGAATCCGAAGGCCTGGCCGCCGCCTACGGCACCGGCCGCGGCAAAGTCACGCTCCAGGCCCGAGCGCATATCGAAGAGATGGGCCGCGGCCGTTCCCGGATCATCGTCACTGAACTCCCCTACCAGACGAACAAGGCGAGCCTGATCGAGCGCATCGCCGAGCTGACCCGCAGCGGAGGCCTCGAAGGACTCTCCGACCTGCGCGACGAGTCCGACCGCCAGGGCATGCGCATCGTCATTGAGTTGGCGCGCACTGCCGACCCCGAAAAGGTTCTGGCGTCGCTGTACCAGCGAACGCCAATGCAGATCAACTTCGGAATCTCGATGCTTGCGCTGGTCGACGACGAACCGCGTCTGCTCGGCCTCAAGCAGGCGCTCCGGGTCTACCTCGACCACCGGCTCGAGGTGACGAGGCGGAGCAGCCTGCACGATCTCGAACGGGCCCAGGAACGGGCCCACATCCTGGCCGGTCTGCGTTTGGCGCTCCAGCATCTGGATGAGGTCATCAAGCTGATCCGGGCGGCGAAGGATGCCGATCAGGCGCGCCAGCGCCTGATGAAACGCTTCAAGCTCACCGATCTCCAGGCCCGCGCCATTCTCGATATGCCCCTGCGCCGCTTGGCGTCGCTCGAGCGAAAGAAGATCGACCAAGAACACAAGGAAACCCTGGCCCGGATTGACGCCCTCGAGTCGCTGTTGTCGTCGGAGCGGAAGATGCGCGCGTATGTCGCCGATGAGCTGCGGACCCTCAAGAGCACCTTTGGCGACCGCCGGCGGACCCAGATCGTCGATACCGCTCGCGTCCGCAAGGCCAAGGGCCAACTCACGGCCGGCGATCTGCTTGAAGACAAAGACACTTGGGTCGTCGTCACCGAAGGGGGACTGATCTCCCGAACGCCCTCCGCCCGGCTGCCACGGCTGAGTGGGAAGGACTCGCCGGCGATCGTCGTCGGAGCCCGCACCAGCGATGTGCTCTACTTGATGAGCGCCGACGGCCGGTGCGCCGCCCTGGCCGTGCACCGCCTTCCCGAAAGCGACGACCCGGCCAAGGGGGCTTCGGCCGGAGGCGCCACGCCCTTGCCTCCGGGCGTCCGACCCGTTGCGGCCGTCGCGCTGCCCGCAGCCATCCCGGACAATGCCCCCGGAGCGCTCCTCCTGACGACGTCTCAGGGCGCCGTGAAGCGCATTCCGCTCAACGCCCTTCCCGGTCCATCCGCACGCACCTTCACGATCTTCAAGCTGGCTACCGGCGATTCCCTCGGCTGGGCCCGCATGACCTTCGGCGAGGACGAAATCCTCCTGGCTGGCTCCGGGGGGAACGTGATCCGGTTCTCCGAGGTGGAGGTGCGGACCGTCGGCCTGAACGCGGCCGGGGTGATGGGAATGCGCCTCGAGAAGAAGGAGCGCATCGTCGGGATGGACCTCGTCCGCGCCGGGGCCGACCTGTTCGTGTTGACGGAAGGCGGCATGGGCAAGCGCGTTCCTCTGGCACAGATCCCGAGCCAGGGGCGATACGGCAAGGGAATCCGGGTCTTCAAGTCTGGGACCGGATTGTCAGGGATCGGCGTTGGTGCCGAGGACGATAAGGTCTTCGCGCACTTGGTTCGCGGGGCGACGCGTTCGATCGCTTTCTCGGCCGCCCCGCGCCGCTCACGGGCGGCCAACGGCGCACGCCTGGTCGAGGTCAAGTCGAAGGATCGGTTGACCTTGGTCGGCGTGCCGGTTGCCCGCGTGGCCCTGGTGGTCGCCCCTCCGCCCAAGCCGACCAAGAAGAAGGGGAAGGGAAAGGGAAAGGTGAAGAAGGCCGCCGCATCCCGGGGGCGCAAGCCGACGAAGGGCTCTCAGAAGAAGGCCCGCAAGCCCCCCGCGAAGAAGACCCCTGCGAAGAGGAAGCCAGCGGCAAGACAGGGCGCCCCCAAGGCACCTGCGGCCAAGAAGGCCAAACCTCGCCCTCCGGCGGCGAAGAAGCCAGCCGGCAGCCGGGCGAAGGCGAAGAAGCGTTCGAGCCGATAGGCCGCGTTGCCCAGGACTTGGGCAGAGGAGGAAAAGGAGGAGGAGGCGCCCCCCTCAGGGAAGTGAGTACTCGATGCGGTTGTCGGCCGTCGAGCACGTGCATGCGCTGACGACCTTGGAACCCTTGGTCATCGTCCCGTCGTAGGGCGCGTCGCCAAAAGACGCCGTCCAGCCCCCCATCTCGAAGGGGATCGGCCCGCCGGCCGGGAGCCACTCACCGTTGAATCGGCGGGCGACATGCACGTGGGTGCCGGTAGCCCGGCCTCCTTCACACGACGGATGACCCAGAACATCGCCCGCCTCGACGACTGTCCCCACAGGGACGCGGTCCTCCGTGGCCACGTGGTAGAAGAACAGGACCCACCCCGTGCGCTCGTCGCCATCGCCATCCAGATCCAGGATCACCATGGCGTACTCGCTCGTCGTCACGATTCCGGGCGCCGGCGCAGTGAAGTACTCGCCGGATGTGGCGCACCCCGTGATCGCCGCCGGCGGCGCGAAGTCGAGGGCCCCCAACGGAAGACTGTCCCCCCACGAAGGGTGCGGTCCACCGGTGAAGTCCCATATGCGCCGTTGGGGGAAGGGAAGACCGATGACCGGCTGCTGGAGACTGGGCGGGATCGTCTCCATCGCCCGCGAAAACGGGTCCCCCCACAGCGACGACCAGGTCTGCGCAAGGCCGTCCGGACCGACGGCATGTTCGAAGTCCTCCTTCCCGTAGAACCCGGCGAACACACTCTGGATCCCGACCGTCCCGGCATTCTGCCAGGGATCTGGTCGCGAGATCCGGCCGTCTGCCAGCTCCAGTTCGACGGCGCCCGACCTCCAGGCGTAGAAGCCGTCGTTGAAGCGCTCGGCTGCCCAGATCAGTTGTCGATAGAGACCTCGGTGACGTGGGTGCTCATACCCCAACGGATACACGGCGTCGTTCCCCTCTGGCTCCGGTTTCGACAGGGCCTGGGTCTGATACTCGAGCAGGGCGAGGAGGACCCGTGGGTGGACCGAGTAGGTGCGCGCCACGAGCGCGATCACATCCCAGGCCGGTCGCTGCCGTCGTTGGGCGAAATCCGTCAACCCCTTGAGAAAACCCGGGCTGTTCTCAACCTCGGCCTGGAGATCAAAGCCGACTGCACCCGGGCCATTCACAGCCTCGCTGTCGGGCAGGATGTGGAACGGCGTCGATGTCAGCGGGACGTAATAGGCCGGAACCTGGAGGGGGTACCCGGAAGGCAGCGTGGTGACCACGTCCGGGAGATCCGGGTTCGCCGCCACGATCTCCTCAACGGTGGTGTGGAAGTGCGCCGCCAGGGCCGGGAGCGTGTCGCCCTGCTGGGCGATCACTTCGAACACTGTCCCGGGGGGGAACGCGGTCCGCTCCGGGATCGGCGTCGGGCTGATCTGTGCCTCCGGCGAAGGCTCCGACAACGGTCCCGGCTCGAGCGTTGGCGCGACGACACAGCCCGCCGCCAGGACAACGAGGAGCGCCCCGCCTAGGATCAGCGCGAGATCAGGGTTTCCGCGGTGGCGCATGGACACGCCAGGACCGTCTCCGTTCCCCGGACCAGGGCCCCTTGATACGGGCGAGTCCCGGACCGCGCCTGCCACCCGCTGAGCGTGAACGCCAGCGGGCCATCGGCCAGGATCCACTCGCCGTTGTATTTGCGGGCAATGTGCACGTGAGATCCGGTGGCGATCCCCCCTTCGCACGAGGGGTGCCCCAAGCGGGCCCCTTGCTCAACGAGAACACCGGCCGGCATTCGCCCTTCCTCGGCCAGGTGGAGATAGATCATGACCCACCCGGTCTCCTCCCGGCCGTCGCCATCGAGGTCGAGGACGAGCAGTCCGTGCTCACTTCGAGTCACCAGCCCCGCCGAGGCGGCAACCACCCAATCCGGCGAAACGTCGCAGCCGGACTGGGTCGTCGAAGGCGCGAAGTCGAGGGCCGCCCAGGCCGCTTCGCGCTCCCAGGCGCCGTGCGGACCTCCAGTGAAGGCCCACACTTTGCGTGCGGTGAAGGGAAGGATCATCTCCGGTTGCTCGACACCGGGTTGGTAGAGCGGATGGTAGAAGGACCACGGGTCCCCAAACAGGTCCGTGTAGGTTCGGACGAAACCATTCGGGCCGACCGCCTCCTCCCAATCTGGAAGCACGCGACGGCTGGCGAAGTAGGACTGGACTGCAACCGTCCCGGCGTTGAGCTCCGGCGCTAGGCGGACGCGACTTCCGTCGGCGAGCGTCACTTCGGTCAGTGAACCCGACCGCCAACGGTAGTAGCCGTCACCCATTGCGTTCGCCAGCCAAGTCAGCTGCCGGTACAGCCCCGGCGTGCCGGGGTCCTTGTACCCAAGCGGGTACAGGAACGCATCGCCTTCCGGCCGGTCGGGACGGGTGACCCATCCGGCGACGTACTCGAGCATCGCCATCAGGAACCGCGGATTGACCGAGTTGTCACGCGCCGCCAGGGCCACGACTTCCGGACCCGACCGCCATTCCCCATAGACTTCTTCGTTGTAGCGCGTAAGGAATCCGCCGAATCGAAGCGCGGCAGCCTCGGGGTCGAAATCGGCGGCGTGCGGCGAGAAGACGAACTCGCTGTCTGGGATGAGCTTGAGTGAAGGGCCGGTGTTTGCCAGACGGCGCGGGATCAGGAGCAACTGATCGACATCGAGCAGCGTGTTCACGCCGTCGATCGTCGCCCCTGGCGAGGAAATCTCCTCCGGGACGACGCCGAAGCGGATCGCCAGCGCCCGGACGGTTTCGCCGGGCTGGGCCTGATAGAGGATCGTCTCCGACAGCCCGACTTGCGATGTCGGGGTCGGTGGGAAGGTCGGCGAGACGACGGGCTCAGGCGCGGCAGGCGTCTCCGTCACGGTGGGCGCCGCCATGGGCGGATCCTGCGTCGCGTCGGCTGGCGCCGAGGTCGGCAGCTCGGTCGACGACCGCGTCGGCTCGACGGCGTCTGTCGGGCGGACCTCGGGCATCGGTGCCGGTATGTCGGCGCGGGCGCAAGCCATCTGGACGACGGCGAGCACCATCAACGCCAACAAGAGCCGAGTCTGAGCGCGCAGGAGCCTAGCGGGCAATCTGGTTCTCCTCATTGCGGCAGCCGCAGGCCTCCAGCACGACTTCGCCGCGGGTCATCGTTCCGTCGTAGTGCCCGCCCAAGCCAGCCGAGACCCATCCATCGAGCACGAACGGAAGCGGACCATCGGCCGGGATCCACTCGCCATTGTAGCGACGAGCCACATGGACGTGGGTCCCGTTGGAGATCCCGCCCTCACACGATGGATGCCCGATGCGATCGCCCGGACGTAGCCGGGTCCCCGGAGCGACTCGATCGGCCTCGCTTATGTGCATGTAGAGCACGACCCATCCGGATTGTTCGTAGCCGTCGCCATCCAGATCCTGGATCACGGCGCCGTTTTCGGCCCGCAAGATGGGACCTTCACCAATGGCGGTGACCCATTCATCCGACCACACGCATCCGAGAGCGTATCCCGGAGGGGCGAAGTCGAGCGCGGCCCACGCGGCCCCATCACCCCAGGCCGAGTGAGGGCCGCCGGTGAACGACCAGGTCTTGCCGGTCTCAAATGGAAGCTGAAGGGTCTGGCCGCCGGGCGGGTCCGGCACCACAGGCTCGATCGCCGTGGCGAAGGGATCTCCGAACAGATCGCGGTAGATGGAATCAAAGCCGCCCGGCGCCATGGCCTGACGCCAGGCCTCAACATCCATCACCTGGCTGAACAGGTGCTGAACCCCGGCGGTGCCCGCATTGATCCCCGTGCCGGCCGGGGCGACGCGGCCGTCCCCGAAGACGAACGGACCGGCCCAGCCCGCTCGCCAACGATAGAACCCAAGGTTGAGCTGATCGGCGGCCCAGGAGAGCTGCGCGAAGAGACCCTGCTGCTCAGGATTGCGGTAGCCGACCGGGTACTTGGCGGCCTCCGCCGAAACCTGCCCCGATCGGACCCAACCTGATTGGGCCTCCACCAACGCCAGGAGCAACCGCGGGTCGACCGAGTAGCGCTGGGCAACCAGCAAGACGATCCCCGGTCCGGACAGGTTGACCCCATCGACTTCTTCGGTGTAGGCGTTCAAGTAGCTCATCCAATTGCCGGTGAACTGGTTGAGGTCGAAGGGGATGGTGGCAGGGCCGTACACCAGCGCCGAGTCGGGAAGGATCTTGTGCGACGGTCCAGGGGCGTCCACGATCGGCGGCGGGATCTCCAAGACCTGGCCGATCGACAGCAGGTTCGCATTGATGAGTCCATTGGCCTGGACAATCTGGCCCGCGCCAATGCCGTAGCGGGCGGCGATGACGCCGACCGAGTCACCGTAGACGACGATGTGCCATTCCGTCGATGTCCGCAACGTGGGCTGTGGGCGTGGCGGATCCGGCGTAGGCGTCCCCAGCGGCTCTCCCGGAATCGGCGACGGCGGGAGCAAGGCGAGCGGATCGGGTGTCACGCTTGGCGATGGCGTCATACTCGGTAGCGGACTCGGGGCCTCGGTCGGCGTCGGAGGGATCACAGGCGATTCCGCTTGCCCACGAAGAGCGCAAGCCCCAACCAACAGGCTGAAGGAAAGCACCCATAGGCCACGGATGGTCGCCGTCGCGTGCAAGTCGCGCGCGCGCGCTCCAAGTGGGCCCCGCCATTGCTTTCTTCCCATGAGGTGCATTGCCCTTCCGCAGGCCGCCCAATCTTACCGCGCCGCTCCAGGGGCGGTCCGGCCGGGCCCAAGGGGACAAGTTTCGTGCCAGGGGCGTCGGGCCGATGGGGTATCGGCCCGGGAAGACCTTCGGCCTACCCAGAGTCCGGGGCGGCGAGTGTCTTCCACAACAGATGGGCGGGCTCCCGAACGCTACGCGCCACGCCTCGCTCGTCGGTGTAGGACCACTCCCCCGGATCGTCCGTCAGCCAAAGGTAGCCCTGCCGCTCATACAAGCGACGGGCTTCGCGATTGGTCTGGGCGACGGCGATCACGGCCCACTCCGCCCCTGAGAGGTAGAGCTTCTTCTCCGCCGCAGCCAGGAGGGCTCGGCCGATTCCTTGGCCGCGCCGCTCCGGGCGGACCCGGAAGGCGTAGAGATAGCCGACCTTCCCGCCGACCCCGGGGATCGGAATTGGGCTCTCGAACTGCAAGAAGATCTGCCCGACGACCTTCTCATCGACCTCGGCGACAAGCAGGGCCCGATGCCCGCGCCGGGCCTCCTCCAAGGCAGCCCGATACACCTGCCGATAGTGTTTATATTCCCCGTCCCACTCCAGCGCCGGAAGATCCTCCACGGTGCCGGGACGGATGTGGAAGCCGTTCGTCCTATCCATCGACCCCAGCCTCAGGGAGCCAACGGTCCAACCAGGCTAGCTCTTCGGCCTCCGACGACACCACCCCGTCCAGCCGGGCGTCGCGCAGGGCGGTCAGGATTCGCGAATAGGCCGGACCGGGGGGGATCCCGCGTGCACGCAGCGCGTGGCCGTCGAGGGCGGGTTCGATGTGGCGCCAGCCGACCAGGTAGTCCTGCAGGATGGAGCGCGCTCGGTCATCATCCGAGATCGCGATCCACGCTACGACGACCGCCTCTGTGGGGGCCTCCTCGAGCCGATGGACGCGTTCACTGGTGGCGACCTCCCCCGACCAGACTTGGCGCGCCTGCACGAGTGCGGCCCCATCGCGCAGGATCTTGATGTCGTGCTGGGTCAGTCGCAGCCGCCGGCCGAGGCCTGCCGCCTTCTCCGCTCCAAGGCGAACCACCCACAAACCGTATCGCAGCAGGTTTGCTGGGGGCGAGGCCTCGAGCCTCCATCGCGGGTCCGGTGCAAAGGTCCCCGCCGCCTCGAAGCGGGCCTCGAGCCACGAGTCCCAAGTCAGGGCCGGGTCGATCGCCTCCAGCAAGCCGAGCGCGTGGAGGCGGGCCATCACCTCCGACAGGCGCGGCTCCTCAAAGATCAGTTCCAGTTCGTTGCGCAGGCGCTCCCCGCTGACGCGGTGCAAGAGCGGGAGGGCCTGGCGGGCCAGCTCGAGGGTGCGCGGTTCGATCTCAAACCCGAGGCGCTGCTCCAGGCGGACCGCCCGGAGCATACGCGTGGGGTCGTCGATGAAGCTGATGGAATGCAGCGCACGGATCTGGCGCAGCCGAAGATCACGCCCGCCGCCCCAAGGATCCAGGAGCTGGCCGAAATGGGCCCCATCGAGCCGGATGGCCAGGGTGTTGATGCTGAAATCGCGCCGATGCAGGTCTAGCTTGATCGACCCCAGGCGTACCGAGGGCAGCGCCGTGGGGTGGGAATAGAACTCGGCCCGCGCCGACACCAGATCGAGCGTCTCCGGGAGTGCTCCAGGATCGGATCCGTTCCCGTCGAGGGCCTCCTGCAGGCGTTCATCTTCTGGATCAAGACGCCATTTGGCTGTACCGAACCGTCGGTGGCTGCTGACGCGTCCACCATAGGAATCGGCCAGCGCCCGTGCCAGGGCGATGGCGTCCCCCTCGACGACCAGATCGAAGTCCATCCCCGGTTGCCCGAGAAGCAGATCCCGGACGAAGCCCCCGACCACGTACACGGCGACGCGCTGGGATTCGGCGGCCTGACCGATCCGGTGCAGCAGCTGCCTTCGGCCCGCCGGAAGCGACCTCTCGAGTTCGTCGGCCATCGACGGCTCGCCGGTAGCCCAGGTTTCTCCCGCCAGGCTCCGCAGCAAATCGGTGCGCGTGACGATCCCGATGACGTCCCCTCGCGCCCGGTCGGCCACGGCGACCTGACCCCAATCGTGCTCGATCATCGCTCGCTGCAGCTGCTCGACCGACTCGTCCGGGTACGCCACCAGCGATCCCGGATCCATCGCCGAGCGGACGGGTCGATCGGCCAGACCGTGGGCGATTGCCTTGTCGACCGCCCGGCGAGTCAGCAACCCGACGACGCGTCCCGCCTCCACGACCGGGTAGCCCTCATGGCCGAATCGCCGCATCCTGTCGGCGGCTTCCCCGATGGAGACTTCCGGCCCGAGCAGGTGGGGCGTGCCCGACATGATGTCGGCCACCGTCCGGGCTGGCTGGACCATCTCAGGCAGCAGTGCCAGCAGGTCTCGCCGGACCTCTTCGAGTTTGCGGTTGCGGATCAGGGCCGCGGCCGCCCGACTGTGCCCGCCCCCGCCGAAGCGCTCACTGATCCGGGCGACATTGACCGAGGCCGACGACGACCGGGCGACGAGTTGCACGTGTCCGTCGAGCCCGACCAGGACGAAGAGGCCAGCCGGATCGAAGAGATCACGAAGCTTGTGCGCCAACGTCGAAATCTCGTCGGTCAGACCTTGGGCCGAAGCACAGGCGACGATGATCGAAACGCCATGAACCGTCAAGCTCTCGGCCGCGCCGACCAGCCGGTCGAGGACTTCTCGTTGACCGTCGGTCAACGGATGGTCGAGGAACTCGCCCGCCAGGACCAGGGACGCGCCCTGGTCGAGCAGCCAGCCGACGCTCCGGACGTCACGCGCGGTCGTCCCGGAGTAGGAGAGCGACCCCGTGTCTTCATAGATCCCGATCAGCAGCAGGGTCGCCTCGATCGGATCGAGTTGAGACCCACCGGCCTCAAGCGATTCGGCCAGCAGGGTCGTCGTGGCGCCGACCTCCTGGATGTGAGCGGTCCACGCCGGGCTCAGCTCCGGCGAGCGCGGATGGTGATCGACAACGTGGATCCGGCTCGAATCCTGGACGCCCTTCACCGAGGGCAGCACTTGCGTATCGACGAGGGTCACGTGCTCGACGCGCCGACGGGGTAGATCGTCGAACGTCGTGAGCGGCAGGCGGTCGCCGTACAGCGTCAGGAATCCACGCAGGTTGCGGTTGAGCCGCCGTGGCAGGACCGCGTGCGACTCCGGGTCCAGCAGGCGCGCCGCAAGAAGGGATCCAGCCGCGTCGAAGTCGGCTTGTTCGTGGGTGAGGATTAGCTTCATGCCCCGGTCCGACGCCGCGCCGGCGGTGGTCGGACGCCTCCGGGCGGCACTCCGAGGATACTACAGCCGGATTCCGGGGGCGACAACCGAAGGGGGATCAGCTGTCGTGCAACGCCAGGAAGCCCAAGGGGGCGAGCTCGAAGTCGAGCTTCCCGTCGGCGATCGGTGTGGTCCTTCCCGTCAGAGAATCGACGACCTCGCGATGGCCTGCCCAGCCGATGCCCGAGACGTCGAGCTGCGCAGAGGAAACCCCCTCCCCCATGTTGGCGGCGAGCAGGAACGTCCCGGCCCCCGAGTTGCGGACGAAGGCCAAGACGGATCCGTCCCCGGCCGCCGGAAGGAACCGGAGATCTCCCCGGCGGAGCTCAACGCGGGACCGCCGAAGGCGAATGAGGGATTTGATGAAGTCGCGTAGGTCGGCATCCCATCGCGATCGGTCCCACTCGAATGCCCGCCGGCAGTCGGGGTCCTTCCCGCCTTCGAGGCCGATTTCATCTCCGTAGTAGACACTGGGAGCCCCGGGGAGCGCGAAGAGCAATGCGTTGAGCAGTCGCACGGTCCGGCCGTCGCGTGCGGCCAGGGTCGCCACGCGGGGCGTGTCGTGGGAGCCGAGCAAGTTGTAGTGGGTGCCTCGAAAGGCCTCTGGATAGGCATCGTACTGGGCCTGGACTTGGTCGGCGAAGCCCTGCGGCGACAAGGTGCGCTCAACGGCCAGCTCCAGCAGGGACTGGCGCAGCGGATAGTTCATGAGCCCGTCAAAGACGCCGGGGCCGACCCAAGCCGGACTGACCGACCAGATTTCACCGAGCAGAACCGCTTCGGGGTTGGCGTTCGTGACGACGTCCCGCACCTCGCCCCAGAAGGCCAGATCCGGGATCTCGTTGGGCACGTCGAGCCGCCAGCCATCGATCCCTTGTTCGACCCAGTAACGAGCGACCTTCAGAAGGTAGGCCCGCACTTCGGGATCTTCGGTATTGAACTTCGGGAGGTTGCGCATTCCCCACCACGCCTCGTAGTTCCTCGCCTTGCCGTTCTCCCCAAAGGCGTCGAGCGGGAAGCTGCGGACGTGGTACCAGTGGCCGCACGGCGAAGCTTCACCGTGGTCGAGCAGGTCCTGAAACGCGAAGAACCCACGTCCGGAATGGTTGAAGACCCCGTCGAGGACGACCCGGATACCCCGGTCGTGGGCGCCTCGCAGGAGTCGGCGGAAATCCTCAAGCGAGCCGAGCCGGTCGTCGACCCGCAAGTAGTCGGAGGCGTTGTATCGGTGGTTGCTGCCCGCCTGGAAGATCGGGTTGAGGTAGATCGCGTCGACGCCGAGGTCGGAGAGGTAGTCGAGGTGATCGTGGATCCCCTGGAGATCGCCTCCCTGGAAATCCCGCGTGGTCGGAGGGGCTCCCCAGGGCTGAACCTGAGGAGGATCATTCGACGGGTCGCCGTTGGCAAAGCGGTCCGGGAAGATCTGATAGAAGATGGCGTCTCGAACCCAGCCCGGCGGTGCCATGAAAGAAGGCGAGATTGTAGCACGAGGAACCTCCTTTCCCTCGCCGACGATACAATGGGGGCGATGGCGACTTCATGGCGCTTGCTCGTCAGCGGCCTGGCGGATGGCCCACGGAACATGGCGATCGACGAGGCGGTCCTCCAGGCCGTCGGCGAGGGGGGATCGCCGCCGACTTTGCGCCTCTACGCCTGGCAGCCGGCATGCCTTTCGCTCGGCTACTCCCAGCAGGCAGCGGTGGTCGACCAGACCGTCCTCGCCGACCAAGGCTGGGGCTTGGTCCGCCGGCCGACCGGTGGTCGAGCGCTCCTGCATGCCGACGAGCTGACCTACGCCATCATCGGACCGATCGATCACCCGGCCTTGGCAGGCGGCGTCCTCGACAGCTATCGGCGGCTCAGCGCCGGGCTGGTCGCCGCGTTGGACCGGCTCGGCGCCCGGGCCGACCCGCCAACGGGCGGGACCCTCTCGCCCGAGGAGCGCGCCAATCCGGTCTGCTTTGAAGTCCCGAGTGCGTACGAGATCACGATCGGCGGGCGGAAGCTTGTCGGGAGCGCCCAACTCCGCCGGGTACGAGCCGTGCTCCAGCACGGCTCCTTGCCGCTCCGCGGCGACATCACCCGCGTCGTGCGCGCCCTCCGGTTCGACAGCCCGGACGCTCGGCGCGCCGCATCCGAGCGCCTGGCTCGACACGCGACCACCCTGGAGGACGTCCTGGGTCGACCGGTGGGCTGGGAGGAAGTCGCCCAGGCGATGACCACCGGATTCGCAGGGGCACTCGCCCTGGAGTGGATCGAAGGTGGGCTGTCAACGCGCGAGATGGACCTGGCCGCCAGGCTCGAAGAACTCCGGCGAAGGGACCCCCTTCACGCCTTGCGAATTCCCGGCGAGGTTGCCTGGTGACCGTTCACGTGGCGGTGATCTCGATCGAATTGGATCTGCCCGCCTGCCACACGCTCAAGGAGAAACGAGGCACCCTCAAGTCGCTGATCGCAGCGCTCCACGACGAGTTCCACTGTTCGGTAGCCGAGATCGACCAACTCGATACACCTCGGGTTGCGGTGCTGGCTTGTGCTGCAGTTAGCAACGACGGGCGCCACGCGCACAAGGTCGTCCAGAAGATACCTGGGTGGATTGAGCGCCGCAGGCCGGATCTGACCGTCATCGATTTCGCCATCGACCTACGATGACCTGTCCTTTCGAGCTGGTTCTCCGAGGCCAGACTTCGCCTGTCTCTGGGCACCGGCAGGTCTCCTGATGACAGGCTTATAATCGTCCCGGATGCGGCGCGAACCGCAACTCCTCCGCCCGGCCGGGTGAGCGGCCGAGCTCCATGCTCGAGGGCGGAAAGCGGCCCGATGGAGGATCACTGGACTGGCATGTCTCCGACCGAAGATCGGCTCGCCCTGCTCTATCGTATCTCCCAGACCTTCAGTTCTTCCCTCGATCTGAGCGAAGTCTTGACGCGGGTGATGGATGAGGTTATTGCGACCACGCGGGCGGAGCGCGGCTTTGTCATGTTGCGTCAGCCGGACGGCTCCTTCCGATTCGCGTCGGCACGCGGGATGGACCTGCGTGCCGTCGAGGCCCCTGAGTTCCAGGTCTCACGCGGGATTGTGGATCGGGTCGCGTCCGAAGGGAAGCCCCTGCTCACTTCGGATGCCCAACAGGAAGCTTGGCTGGCCAGCCGGGCCAGCGTCCGCATCCTTGGCGTTCGCGCCATCTTGTGCGTCCCCCTTGAGCTCAAGGGGCAGATCGAGGGCGTGATCTACGTCGACAGCCGCATCCAAAGCGGGGTCTTCTCCCCCGAGGACCTCGACATGTTGCAAGGGATCGCCTCCAGCGCGGCGATTGCCATCGAGAATGCTCGTCTGTATCAAGTGGCCGTCGAGAAGGGCCGCATGGAGCGCGAGCTTCAAGTGGCCCGCCAAGTGCAATCCAGCCTGCTCCCTCAGGAAGTTCCGTCCTTCCCGGGGTGGGAATTCGCCGCCTGGTGGCAACCGGCCCGCGAAGTCAGCGGGGACTTCTACGATTTCGTCCCGTTCCGCGACGGGTCTCCGGGAATCCTGATCGGGGACGTGACAGACAAGGGGATGCCGGCCGCCCTTTTCATGGCAAGCGCCCGAAGCGTGATCCGCGCCAACATCGCCTCCAGCGAACTTCCTTCGAATGCCGTGGGCAAGGCGAACCGGACGCTGTGCGCGGAGGCTCCCAACGGGATGTTCGTCACCTTGCTCTTGGCGCGACTGGAACCGGATGGCAAAGTCTGCGTGACCAATGCCGGGAACAACCGTCCGCTCTTCTACCGGTCGTCCGAGGACTCCTTCTTCGAGCTCGGGGCTCCCGGTTTCCCGCTGGGGATCGATCCGGACTCCGCCTACGATCACAGTGAGAAACAGTTGGACCCCGGCGACTTCGTCCTGTTGTACACCGACGGCGTCACCGACGCGACCGACAGCCTGCACGCGTTGTTCGGCCAGTCCCGGTTGAAGGCGGCGTTGTGGGACGCCCGGCGGGCTTCCGCAACGGAGATTCGGGAGCGGCTTCGCCTGGCGATCGCGGCCTTTGTAGGCGCAACCGCACCCTACGACGACGTGACTTTCCTGCTCGCCCGACGTTCGGGCGAATGATCTCGAGGCTCCTGGATGTCGCCCCGGGTCCTGGATGACCGCTATCGCCTGGATGCGGAGCTCGGCCGCGGCGGGATGGCCGTCGTCTTCCGCGGTCATGACCTGCTCCTTGATCGGCCGGTCGCCGTCAAGCTGCTTCGCGCCCTCGACTCCGGGGACGAAGGCTGGCGGCGCCTGCTCGCTGAGGCCCAATCGGCCGCCCGCCTGAACCATCCCAACATCGTCGCCATCTACGACGTCGGCGAAGACCGCTCCAGCGGCAACGCGCCTCAGCCGTACATCGTGATGGAACTGGTCGAGGGCCGGTCGCTCCACGAGAAGCCGCCAACCGATCTCGAGACGATCGTCAGGATCGCCAGCGGCATGTTGGAAGGACTGGGCCACGCCCACGCCCACGGCGTCATCCACCGCGACCTGAAGCCGGAGAACGTGCTGCTCACGCCGGGCGGCGGCGTGAAGCTGATGGACTTTGGCCTGGCCCAGTCGATGTCGACCCGCATGAGCCAGAGCGGGGTCCTGATCGGCACGGTCTATTACGTCGCACCCGAACAGGCGATGGGGCGGGAAGTCGACGGCCGGGCCGACCTCTATGCGCTCGGCGTCATGCTTTACGAGATGGTCGCCGGGCGCCTCCCCTTCTCCGCCGAGAGCGCGCTGGCCGTGATCTCACTCCATCTGAACGCGCCGGTCGTCCCTCCCAGCGCCCACCGGCCCGATCTGCCCCCGGCCCTCGAAGATCTGATCCTGGATCTCTTGGCCAAGCGCCCCGAAGATCGGCCGGCCGACACCTTCGCTGCCCAGCGACGGCTGAAAGACTCCCTCACCGCCCCGACGACCGGGTCGGCCGAGCGCTCCCTTCTCGAGCGCATCGTGCGCGGCCGCTTGATCGGCCGTGAGCGGGAGCTCTCCGAGACCCTGGAGCACTGGAACCACGCCGCCAAGGGCGAAGGCGAGGTGCTTCTGGTGACCGGCGAGCCCGGCATCGGCAAGACCCGCCTGGTCCGCGAGGTCGTGGCCCATGTCGAGGCAACCGGGGGGCGCGTCTTGAGCGGCGAATGCTATGCCGAGGGCGGGGTCCCCTTCGCCCCGGTTGCCGAGGCCATCCGCCGCGGTCTTTCCGGGCTGGGTCCCGACGCCCTGCCGGACTTCGTCGTCGCCGAGTTGGTCACGTTTGCGCCCGACCTTGCCCTCCGCTTCCCAGGACTGCCATCCAATCCAGCCCTCGACACCGCCAACCAGCAGCAGCGGGCCTTCGAGGCCTTCACGTTGTACTGCGAGGCGGTCGCCGGCGGCGCGCCCTTAGCGATCTTCCTCGACGACATCCATTGGGCCGATGCCGGGACCATCCAACTGATCCACCACCTGGCCCGCAGGATCCGCCGCCAACCGATCCTGCTGATCCTCACGTACCGCGAAATCGAACTCGACGAGAACCCGCCTCTCAGCCGCCTGTTGACGGACCTCAATCGGGAACGACTCGCCGTGCGGGTCAAGCTCGGCCGCCTGACCCGGGAACAGACCAACCACCTCCTTCAGGCGATGTTCACCGAGGAGATCACCCCCGACTTCCTCGACGGCATCTATCGAGAGAGTGAGGGCAACCCATTCTTCATCGAGGAGATCTGCAAGGCTCTTGTCGATTCGGGCAAGCTTCGGTTCGAGGCTGGCCGGTGGCACCGACCGGGCGTAGCAGACCTCGAAATCCCCCAGAGCGTCCGCGGCGCCATCCTTTCGCGGATCGACAAGCTTCCCGAGCCCGCCCAGGAAGCGATGTTGATGGCCTCGATCCTGGGCCGGGAGTTCGAGTTCACGACGTTGCAGCGGGCGACGGATATGCCCGAGGTGCGCCTGATCGAAGCCCTCGAGGCTGCCGAGCACGCCCAGTTGATCAGCGAGACCCGCCACAACGGCGACGTGATGTTCACGTTCCTGCACGCCCTGATCCCAGCCAGCCTGACCGAGTCGGTCAGCGTTCTTCGAAGGAAGCTGCTGCATCGGCGAGCCGCCGAAGCGATCGAGGCCATCCGACCGGACTCCTACGAGATTCTTTCCTATCACTGGATCGAGGCCGGGGAGGACGAGAAGGCTCGCCGGACCTCGCTGCAAGCTGCCGAGCGCGCCTACGCGAGTCTGGCCCGAGCCGAAGCCGTTCGGTTCTTCCAGGCTGCGCTCGAGCGCTGGCCCCACCATGACCTTACCGGCCGGGCCGCGACCCTGGCCAAGCTCGGGGACAGCCTGCAGGTCGCCGGCGCCGACGGCACGATGCGCACCTACGTGGAATCCCGGGATCTGTACGAACGTCTCGGTGACCCGATCGGGACTGGCGACGCCGAGCGCCGCATCGGCCGCCTGTACTATGAAGTGGGCAACCGGAAGCAAGCCCTGGAGCACTACCATCGGGCGCTTCACCTCCTCGAGCAGGGGCCACCCACCCCAGCCCTCGCCTTCGCCGTGAGCTCCATCTCCCAGATGCACATGCTGGCGTCGGAGTACGACGACGCGATCCGTTGGGGCGAGCGGGCGATGGCTCTGGCGGCCGAGACCGGCGCTGAGCAAGTGCGGATCCACGCCCTGAACAACGTGGGGACGAGCTACATCGGGATCGGCCAGGTCGAGCGCGGCCGGGACATGCTCGAGCAAAGTGCCGAAGACGCGATCGAGGCGGGGTTCGTCCATGATGCCTGCCGGGCCTATATGAACATCGCCAGCTCGTTCTTCGCCCTGGGGCGGTACAACGACGCCGTGCCCGTGTATCGGGACATGATCGCCTTCTGTGAGCGGTATCACGTTCCAGGCTTTGTGACCGCGGCTCAGCTGGAGCTTTCGGGCACGTTGTGGCGGACAGGCGAATGGCGAGACGCACTGGCCCTCGACCGAGAAGTTCTCCAGTCCGCCTACCTTGCCGGACTGACCGAGGTGTGGCGTACCGCCCTTCGGGCCATGATGGAGACAGATCTAGGTCGGCCGGAGCAGGCCCACAAGGCCTTGCTGGAAGTGCGTGAGCGCATCCTCGCCGAGATGGATGAACCGCAGTCCGTCTTCCCTCAGTTGATCGAGTTGATCCGTTCCGGCGGACTGGTCGGGGATCACGCCGCCGCAGGCGAAGCCATCCGCAACCTCCTCGATCGGATCGACTCCGCCCCGACGACCCACGCCGACGCCGCCATCGCACTCCTGGAGGCGATCCGCTGGCAGTCCAGTGCTTCCATCGAGTCGCCGGTCGACGATCCAGCCGCCTACCTCGAGCGGATCCAGCGCGTCCAGAAGCAACACGATGTGCCGCGGACCCAGGCTTGCACGCGGGAGGCGCAGGCGATCCTGGCCATCCAGGCCGGCGACTTCGAATCCGGGGCGGAGCTTGCCGGGCGGGCGGCGGCGGCCTGGGAGCAGACGCCCTGCCCGTACGCCGTCGCCCGCTGCCTCGAGATCCAGGCTCGCGCCATGATGGCCGCGGGGAGACGCCCCGAGGCGGTTGAACCGCTCCGCACGGCCGAGTCGCTGCTCAGGAAGCTGGAAACGCAGCTCGAACCCGAAGACCTGGCAACGTTCCGGCGTTCCGACCTCTTCGAGAGCGTGCAGACGGGGCTTGGCCAAGCCGGCGCCGGCGCGTAGACTCATCTCGACCCAACGACCGAATCCCAGGAGGCATCATGGATCTCGGACTCCAGGACAAGGTGGCTCTCGTGACCGGGGCGTCGCGCGGCCTCGGGCGCGCCGCCGCCGAAGCGCTTGCCGCCGAGGGGGCCCGGCTCGCGATTGGCGCCCACTCCGAAGCGATCGCGACCGCCGCCCAGGAGATCCAGGCCCGCCATGGCCGGCCGGTGCTCGGCCTGCAGGCCGATCTGACCTTGCCAGACGATGTCGACCGATTCGTCGATCAAGCCGTCGCCGCCTATGGCCGGATCGACATCCTGGTGACCAATATTGCCGGCCCAAGGCCGGGAGCTTTCCTCGACTTGACGCCTGCCGATTGGACCGCCGCCGTCGACCTCACGCTGATGAGCGTGGTCCGCCTTTGCTACGCCGTCGTGCCCCGGATGGTTAAGCAGGGATCGGGGACCATCATCGCCAATCAGTCGTATGCGGTAAAGCAGCCGATCGAGAACCTGGTGCTTTCCAATTCTGTCCGGATGGCCGTCGTGGGTCTGATGAAATCCCTGGCGGGAGAACTCGGCCCAAAGGGCATCCGGGTGAATTCGATCCACCCGGGATGGACTGGAACGGAGCGCGTCGTTCATCTGTTCGAAGACCGAGCGATGCGGGCGGGGACGTCGCCCGAGGTCGAGGCCCAGAGGATCGTGGACACCATTCCGCTGGGACGGATGGCGACGCCTGACGAGTTTGGGCGGACGGTCGCCTGGCTGGCGTCGCCTGCGGCGTCGTACGTCCACGGGCACGCCCTGCTCGTCGACGGAGGGATCGTCAAGACGGCGCTGTAGCCAGAGCGTTCGCAAGAATCCGCACCGCCCACTTGCGTGGGCGGCGTGGAGAGCGAAACGCGGTTGCCAGACCAGCGGTTTCTCCGATGGGACCTCAGGCCGCTCGCACGTGATCCTTGGCCTGCCGACGGACGAGCGTGCGCAGGCGAGAGGCGAGCAGGCTGGCATGAACCGGCTTGATCAGGTAGTCATCGGCGCCGGCATCCAGAGCCCGGGCGACGGAGCCCGGGGCTCCCAGCGCCGACAGGATCAGGATCGGGACGTTCGAGAACTGGCGAATCCTCTCGCAGACTTCCCAACCGTCCATCTCGGGCATCAGCAAGTCGAGGATCACGACGTCGGGCATCGTCGAGCGGCATGCCTCGATCCCCTCCTCGCCGGTCAGGAAGGCGTGCAGTTCAAAATCCTGACCGCGCAAGAGCGTCTGCAGGACGGCTGCCAGATCGGGGTCATCGTCGATGAGCAGGGTCTGGATCGGCATTCGCGGTCCTCGCTTGACCGATCCCATTATCCGTTGTCCGGCCCGAACGCGACCTTACAGCGTGCTTGCGGGTGCGGCGGAAGCCGGGCGCCCCCGGGGATGCCATTGCCGTGTTGTGCGAGATTTCACAAGGCTGGCGGCCAATCCCCCCGAAACGGAACTTGTCTCCCCCGGCACGGGGCTTGCTCTGAGACAGATCGAACCGCTTCTATTCGGCTCCTTGCCCCGCCGTGGCACCGAGACTATCATTCCGAGCGGTGACGGCTTCGACAGGGCGGATGACGCGATCAGCGAGTCCCACGCCTGAACCGGTGACGTGCCCCCATTGCGGCGGACGCTGGCCGCTCGACAGCCGCGTCTGCCCTCACTGCGGCCTCGACCTCACTCTGGTCTCACTCCTGGAAGAACGAGCCGTACTGGACGGCGTTGCCGGCCCGCGGCTCGCTCCCGCAGGAGAAACGGCCGTCCCCAAGCTCGGGACCTACCTGCTCGAACAGAAGATGATCACGGAGAACCAGCTGGCGGCGGCCTTGGCGCGCCAACGCGAAGCCGAAGCGACCGGTGAGCGCAAGCCCCTGGGTCAGACCTTGATCGAAATGGGCCTGGCCACCCGCGAAACGATCGACCAGGCCGTCAACCGTCAGATCCTGGAACTGCACACTGCTCTTCAAGAAAGCAATCGACAGCTCGAACGACGCGTCGAGGAGCGAACCGTCGAGCTCCGACGCGCGCTCGAGCGCCTGAGTGAACTCAACCAACTCAAGGCCAATCTGATTTCGAATGTCTCCCACGAGCTCCGAACGCCGCTGGCGCACATCAAGGGCTACATCGAACTCCTCGCCGAGGGCCAACTCGGGGCGGTTTCCGCAGAACAGCAGAACGCCTTGATCGTAGTCCGCCGGGCCTCGGAGCGTCTCGAGCGCCTGATCGACGACCTGATCGAGTTCTCGGCGGGCTCGCGCACCGGGATCACCCTCAACCTGACCCCCATTCTCGTCGCCGACCTTCTCGACCAGGCGATCGAGCGATCGAGAGAGAAGGCCACGAAGGCCGGGGTCGACCTCACCGTCGAAGTCTCTCAGGGCCTTCCGCAGCCGATGGCGGACGCCGAGCGGCTGGGCTGGGTCCTCCATCAATTGCTCGACAACGCCATCAAGTTCACGCCTTCCGGAGGACGAGTCGAGATCCGGGCGAACGCGGCGACACGGGCCGTCGAAATCGCCGTGACCGACACCGGGATCGGGATCCCACAGGAACGCCTGCGCGAGGTGTTCGAGCCGTTCCACCAGCTGGACGGTTCACCTACCCGTCGGTATGGCGGGACCGGCCTGGGACTTTCCCTGGTTCGCCTGATCCTCGATGCGCACGGCGCCCCACTCAATGTCGAAAGCCGGGTCGGCGAAGGTACAACCCTGACCTTCACCCTGCCGGTCGAGGTGCGCCGCCGATGACCGGCCCGCTGATGCCCGTCGAGCCCCTGACGTACGGCACCGAGCTGAATGCCGTCTACGCGATCGCCCGAGTCGTCGCCGAGACCTTCGACACGGAGACCGGCCTCGACACGGTCTTCCGCTTGTCGCGCACGATCTTTATCTTCGACGTGGTCTCGCTGTTCCTGGAAGACGAGGAGGGCGGCCACCTCGAGCCGTCCTACGCCCTTGCCCTCGGGCGTGGACGGGCCCGCGAGGCCGATCTCGCCTGGGGTGAACCCGCAGCGGTTGAGGCCTTCCAGACCGGCCAGACCGTGCTCCGTCAGGAAGACGCCGGGCCATCGATCGAGGGGCGCGACCGCCGGCGCGACTACCTCGGCCTGCCGATGATGGTGGGGGGCCGGTGCGTCGGCGGCCTGGTGTTCGGCCGCTTCGGCGGTCCTCCCTTCCCCCCGGAACACATTCGCCTGGCCGAGTTCGTAGCCTGGCACGTCGGGCAGCTGCTCGAAAACCGGCGCATGGCCCGGCGCATCGCCTCGCTCGAGGCTCAGCGGGAACTGGCCCGGATGCAGGACGAGTTCGTCTCGACGGTCTCGCACGAACTCCGCACGCCGCTGGGGTTCATCAAGGGCTACGTGACGACCCTCATGCGTCAAGACACGGAGTTCGATGCCGCCACCCGGTCGGATTTCCTGCGGATCATTGATGAGGAAGCCGACCGGCTCCGCGAGCTCATCGACAACCTGCTCGACTCGTCGCGGCTCGAGTCGGGCGCGATCGGCATGACCCGCGAGCCGGCCCGCCTCGGCCCGCTCCTGCGGAGCGTCGCCGAACGCGCCCGCGCGGCTTCCCCGGAGATGCAGTTGGAGATCGAGTCGCCGAACAACCTTCCGGTACTCGAGATCGATTCGACCCGCATCGCCCAAGTTCTGGACAACTTGCTTTCCAACGCCGCCAAGTACGCCCCGGGGCACCCCGTTGTCCTGCGCGCTCGGGCCGACCCCGAGGCGGTCACGCTCGAGGTCGTCGACCACGGGCCGGGAATCGGCCCCGATCACATCCCGAGCCTGTTCCAACGCTTCTATCGCGTCCCCGGAAGCCAGCGAACCGTGCGCGGCACGGGCCTGGGGCTGTATATCTGCCGCAAGATCGTCGAAGCCCACGGCGGGGAGATCGGCGTCGAGAGTCGGCCGGGCGAAGGGACGCGCTTCTACGTCTTGTTGCCGCGTGCGGAACTGGAGGCCATGGAGGGAACCGATGACTGATCCAAAGACACTCCTGCTCGTCGATGATGAGCCGCGCTATGTCCAGCTCATGGAAGTCAATCTGAAGACCGAGGGCTATGTCGTCACGAGCGCAGCCGACGGACAGCAAGCCGTCGAAAGCGTCGCCGCCTCCCAACCCGATCTGATCTTGCTCGACGTCATGATGCCGGTGATGGACGGCTTCACCGCCTGTGCGCGCATCCGCGAATTCTCCACGGTCCCGATCATCATGGTCACGGCCAAGGGCGAGGAACGTGATCGCGTGAAGGGTCTCGACGTCGGCGCCGACGACTACATCGTCAAGCCCTTCTCCGCCCAGGAACTGCTCGCCCGCGTGCGCGCCGTGCTCCGCCGCGCCGAACGCCAGGACGCCGGGGCCTTCCACGAGCCGGTCTTCACCCACCATGAGCTGCAGATCGACCTGGCCCGCGCCGAAGTCAGGTCCTCCGGGGAGCCCGTCATGTTGACGGCGACCGAGTACCGACTGCTGCAGACCCTGGCGGCGTCCGTCGGGAAGATGCTGTCGCCCGAAGAACTGCTGACCACCGTGTGGGGGCCGGAGTACCGCGACGACAAGGAGATCCTGTGGGTCTGCCTCAGCCGTCTGCGGCAGAAGATCGAACCGGATCCCAAGAATCCGATCCATATCCTGACTCGGCAGGGGCTCGGCTACTACATACCGCCGGCCGCCGGCGAGGGATAGCAAGACCGGATCCGAAATCGGCGATGCTATAATCCGGCAAAGCGACCGTCGGAGGGAAGCGGCATGGCGGAAAAACAGTCGATCCAACTGCGGACCAAGATGCTCGGCGCCCTGCTCCGCCAAGCGCGCTTGTCGTCCGGGAAGAGTCTGAAGGACGCCGGATCCCTGATCGGCGTGTCCGGCGCCGTCCTTTCTTCGTACGAGCGCGGCCGGCGCGGGATCTCCCTCCCGGAGCTCGAAATCCTCGCCTACCAGCTCAACGTACCCCTCGGCCGATTCCTGACCCCGTCCAAGGCCGAGGCCGGCAAGAAGGCCGAGTTCAATCCGACGGTCATGGTATCGCTGCGCCAGCACTTCATTGGGGCAACGATCCGAGCCCACCGTGAGGCCGCCGACCTATCCCAGCGTGAATTGGGAAAGGCCGCCGGTATCCCTCCCAGCCGCATCAGCCGCTACGAGCAAGGAGAACGGCCCATCCCACTGGCCGAGCTCGAAGCCATCTGCGGTGTCCTCGGGGACGACCTTGGCGACTACCAAGACTCGCGCGGGCCCATCGGAGAGTGGGTAGCCGTGCAGGAGGCCTTCGACGCCTTCCTGCGCCTTCCGGCGGATCTGCGGGCGTTTGTTGGCACCGATGGGAGCGAACCATACCTGCGCATGGCTCTGCGAATGAGCGACCTCCCCGTCGAGAAAGTCCGGACGATGGGAGAAGGCTTCCTCGAAATCTCCCTGTGACCCGGAGCCGACGTTCGGATCCTGCAAGGGCTCGCGAGGCAACCTCGCGAGCTTCTCTTTATCCCCGCAGGCCGGCGGTTGTCCCAGGTCGTCTCGAAACTGGACCGCCGGCGGGCCTCCCCCTTCCGGAGTCGCTTCCATGAGCGCCGACGAAGACCCGAACGATCTGGAATCCGCCGCACTCGCTGCCTACCGCAGCGGCGACCTCCAACGCGCCGCCGACGGATTCGCCCGCTCCCGCGAGGTGTACGCCGCGGGGGACGACGTCGTGAAAGCGGCCGAGATGGGGAACAACCTCTGCGTCGTCCTGCTCGGACTCGACCGCGCCCGGGAGGCGCTCGAAGCCGTGGAAGGCACGGGCCAGGTGTTCGAAGAGGCTGGGCTCGGGCTTCAGGCCGCCCGGGCGGCAGGCAATCGGGCGGCGGCGTTGGCCGCCTGCGGGCGGATGCAGCCGGCGATCGACGGCTATCAAGACGCCATTCGCCGCTTTCACGCACTCGGCGCCAGGTCCGAGGAAGCCGATACCCTCCAGGCGCTGTCGCGGCTCCAGCTCCAGGGGGGCGATCCCATGGCCGCGGCGGCGACGGCCCAAGTCGCCCTTGACGTGCACCCAAGCCCTGGGCCGATCCGCCGCCTCGCCCGGAGCATCATCAACCGCGCCTTCGGCCTGCTGAGGGGCTGAACCCGTGCGCGCTGCTCCGGAGCTCCAGGTCCGGCCGGCGACTTCTGACGACCGTTCCCACGTCGCGGCGCTGCTGAGCCAGGCTCACTGGCGTCACTTTCACCTCGATTGGCGCGACCCTCTCGACGTGCTCGATCAGCCCCCCAACCTGTTGGGCTTCCGGGGTGAGCGTCTGGAGGCACAACTCTCGGCGCCGCCCGAGGTCCGAGGGTGTGCCTGGGTCCGGAGCTTCTGCGTGGCGCCCGGCCTGGCGCCGCTCCCGGCCTGGCGAACGCTGTGGGCCGAAGCGGCGGCCGTCGCCCTCGGCATGGACATCCCTCTCGTCGGCTGCCTTCTTTCCGGCGAGTGGATGCGCCCCCTGCTCAACGCTGCCGGATTCCGCGAGGTGAACTCCGTCGTGTTCTTCGAGTGGCGCTACCGGCCGCTGCCGCGCGAGCCGCTGCTCACAGACCGCATCCGGCCGATGGCTGGCAGCGACCTTTCGCGGGTCTACGAAGTCGACGGGCGGGCGTTTCCGCCACTGTGGCGGAATGGCCCCGACGGGTTGGCCGCGGCGTTGCAGCAGTCGGTCGTGGCCACCTGCCTGGAGGTCGACAACCACGTCGTGGGCTACCAGATCACGACTGCGTCGCCCTTCGGAGCCCACCTGGCGCGCCTCGCGGTCGACCCGGACGTCCAGGGTCGCGGCTTCGGGGCCGCCCTGGTCGTCGACTTGCTCCACCAACTGCGTCGTCGCGGGTTCGACGCGGTGACTCTGAACACCCAGGCCGACAACCGCCGAAGCCAGGAACTCTATCGAAGGCTTGGCTTCCGTGAGACGGGACAGCGCTATCCGATGTTCGAAATCGCGCTCGCCTGACAGGCGGGGGCAAAGCCTAGTTGGGCAGCAGCGTTCCCACCGCGGTTTGGAGTTCGACAAGAGAGAACGGCTTGGCAAGGAAGCTGTCGGCTCCCGCCTGGATCGCGGCATCTTGTTCGCGGGTGGAGACGCCAGCGCTGACGATGATGATCGGCGTGCGGGTGAAGGATCCCCCGGCCCGCAGTCGCCGCACGAAGGTCAGGCCGTCGATCTCGGGCATCATCACATCGGTCAGGATCAGATCCGGCGTCATATGCTCGAGTACGGCCAGGGCCTCCTCCGCACTGGTCGCCGTCTGAACCTGAGCGTGGTACATCCGCAGGATCTCGGCCATGATGGCGCAGAACGTCGGATCATCGTCCACGACCAGGATCGAGGGATTCGCCGGAAGCCCCTTGCGCGACACCGACCGGGAATGCGAGCTTTGCCATGCCTCCGAGGTTCTCTCCATTGCCAGACCTGATCGGCCGCAATCTGGACGCTCGGCCGTCAGATTCATAGATGCAAGATGCCTGCCGGGGAGTGACCCGAGGGGCAGCGTTGAGCGCGAGCGATGCAGGCGCGACGGCCGGCCCAACCGGGCCGGCACGTTCCTTGCGGGGTCGAGCTACAAGCTCTGGCCGGCCGGCAGAAACGGACGCAGGGCTTGCCGGAGTTCGTCGGCGGTGAAGGGTTTGGCGAGGAAGGCGTCGGCTCCGGCAAACAGCGCTTCGTGTTGATCGACCTTGGCGGCGCGGGCGCTCACGACCAGAATAGGAATTCCGAGCCAGGCTGGGTCCTTTTGGACCTTGCGGATCAGGGTGAGGCCATCCACCTCTGGCATCATGACGTCGACCATAAGGAGATCCGGGGCCTCCTCGCGCATCATCTCCAGCGCCTGATCGGCGCGGAACGCGACCCGGACGTTCAGGCCGAATGAGTCCAGCACCTCGCGCATGACATTGGCGAAGGCAACCTCATCATCGACGACCAGTACCCGCAGGGCGCCGTTCGCCCCCTGGGGAACCGCCAAGTAGGGACGTCTGAGCTTTGGGGCAACGGCCATCCTCACCCGCCTCCTTAAGAGAGTGCCATGAGTGCCGCCCGGCGGTCGATGATCCCAAGAATGAGGATTCCGCCGGCATCTCCGATGTTATAATGCGCCGCATTCCCGGGGCCTTGCAGCTTCCCAACAAACGCCGGCACCCCGGACGCAAGGCCGTACCGGAGTCCTTCCCATGCCCCCACCCGCCCATCCGCCCGCGACCGATCGCGGCCACCTGACCGCCAGCGACGGGCTGCGTCTCGCCTGGTACCGATGGGATCCGGCCGCCAAACCGCGTGGGACGATCTGCATTGCGCATGGACTGCGGGAGCATTCCGAGCGCTACCGACACGTCGCCGGGGCCTTTGCCGACGCCGGGTTTGCCGTCCTCGCAATGGATTGGCGCGGCCACGGGCATTCCGACGGACCGAGAGGCTATGCGCCGTCCTACGCCCAGCTCCTCGACGACTACGGCCGCTTGATCGGGATGGCGACGGCCGCTCCGAAGTTCGCCTACGGCCACAGCATGGGCGGACAGGCTATCCTGAACTACGGCAGACTCCACCCTGAAGGCCTGGATGGCGTGATCGCTACCGGGCCCTGGCTGCGCCTGGCCTTCCCGGCCCCTGCCATCAAGGTGCTGCTGGGCAGAGTACTGAGCCCGATCCTCCCGAAAGGGACGCTGCCTTCCGGGCTGGAGGTTGCGGCGCTCTCACGCGATCCGGAGGTCGTCCGCGCCTATCTGGCCGACCCTGTCATTCACGACCAGCTCTCGTTCCGCTTGGGGATCACGATGCTGGACGGCGGCGAAGATGCCCTGGCCCACGCCGCCGAGTTCCGGCTGCCGGTCCTGCTTGCCCACGGAGAAGCCGATCGCATCGTGGACCCCCGGGCCACCGAGTCCTTCTACGCGCAGGTCGGATCTTCGGACAAGACGATGCGTTTGTACCAGGGCTTCTTCCACGAGATTCACAACGAACCCGATTGGGCCGAGGTCCTCTCGGACCTGACCGGTTGGGCTACCGCCCGCGCCGGGTGAGCCCAGCCGCACGACGGCCGCACACTCATCACCGACGGAGACCGTATGACATCCCGAGCCGACTACCGTGAACGACAGGCCAAGCGCCGCCGCCAGCAGCGGGTCACCCTGGCGGTGATCATCGGCGGCGTGATCCTGGTCATCGCCTTCCTGGCGCTCCTTCCTTCTCTGGCGCCGGTCGGCAACGTGACCGTTCCCGATCCCTACGATTACCCCTCCCCCAAGGACCATGCGATCGGCGATCCGAACGCCCCGGTCGTGATCGAGGAATTCTCCGACTTCCAGTGCCCCTTCTGCCGGCGATTCCACGACGACACGCTCCCGAAGATCATCGACAACTATGTTCGGGAGGGCAAGGTCTACTTCGTCTACCGTCACTTCCCGGTCGTCGACCGGAACGACCCGGCCCAGGAGTCCCACGCGGCCGCCACGGCGGCCGTGTGCGCCGGCCGCCAGAACCGCTTCTGGGATTACCACGATATCCTCTTCGCCAACCAGACCGGTGAGAACATCGGCAACTACACCGAGAAGCGCCTCCAAGCGATGGCCGAGGCGATCGGCCTCGATATGACATCCTTCGACGAGTGCTATGCTTCGGCCGACGCGGCTGCGGCGGTTGCGGCGGATGCCCTGCTGGCCTTGGAGAGCAGCTTGAATTCGACCCCGAGCTTCCTGATCAACGGAAATCCGCTCATTGGCGCCCAGCCCTGGGAGGTCTTTGAAGCGGCGATCGAAGCCGAACTCCCGGAAGGCTAGATCGCCCGCCACACACCAACGATAAGGGGCGTCCACCTGGACGCCCCTTGTTTCGTTTGTGGCCTCGTGCCTCAGCCGAAGGTAGCCGCGATCCACCCCGCCAGAGCTACCAGAGCCGGGCTCACGAAGAGTGCGGGAAGCAGGTTGCCGGTACGGATCCTGCGGAGCTCAAGCATCGTGCCGACGGCCAGCCCGATCAGGATGACCCCGCCGACTGCGGTCATCTCCGTCGTCATTGAGTCGGTGAGGAAAGCCTGGGCCTGAGCCGCGAACAGCGTGAGCCCGCCCTGATAGACCAGGATCACCAGGACCGAGAACAGCACCCCGACCCCCAGGGTCGAGGCAAGTGCCAGGGCCGCAAAGCCATCGAGCACCGACTTGATCGCCAGCAGGTGGTAATCCCCCGTGAGGCCATCCTGGATCGATCCGAGGATCGTCATCGGGCCCACGCAGAAAAGCAGACTGGCGGCTAGAAACCCGCGTACAAACGTCGCCGAGTCCTCCGGGCGGCCGCGGTTGAAGCGAGCCTCCAGCCTCGCCCCGAGCCCTGCCAGGGCTTCTTCGATCCGGAGCGCCTCGCCAAGCAATCCTCCCAGCACGATCCCGCCGAGCGGGAAGAGCGGATTCTGAGTCTCCAGGAACATGCGGACGCCGATGGCGGCCGTGAAGAGCCCCATCCCGGCGATGATCGTCGCGGTCGCGCGTTCGGAGAACCGGCGGCCGAGCGCCAGGCCGAGCAGGCCGCCCAGCAAGACGGCGGCGATGTTCAGGATCGTCCCCGTCACGGTGTGGACACCTCCGCAGGCCGCCGCGGCAGGCCC
>DATIPT010000133.1:0-22852 GCA_035471625.1 Anaerolineales bacterium | reverse complement strand
ATCTCAACCCCTTGGGTACCTGGGGTGCGTGGGGCTTTACCCAGTACGGAAATCTGCCGCTCATGCAGCTCGCCTCGGTGACCGGCATGATCGGGATCACCTTCCTGATGGGATGGTTCGTCTCGGTCGCAAATTGGGTCTGGGAGCACGGCGGTCGCGTAGGCGAGACCCGAAGAGGGTTGGCGATCTTCGGCTCGGTCTTTCTCCTCGTGCTTGCCTTCGGCTATGCACGCTTGAGCCTTGCCCCGATCCCAGCCACGGGAGCGACCGTTCGGGTGGCCGGGATCACCGCACAAGGGCTGGATGCGATCGGCGAACTGATGACCGCCCAAGACGACGCGTCTCTCACTTCGCCGGCTGCCCAGGTCGTTCTGGAAGATCACTGGAACGCGTACTTCCGCGAAACCGCGCGCGAGGCTGCGGCGGGAGCCAAGGTGATCATGTGGCCGGAAGTGTCTGCCGTGGCCGTGGCGACAGACGAGGAATCCCGCGTGGCCCAGGCCCAAGAGGTGGCCCGTCAGAACGGGATCTACCTCGCCCTGCCGATGGCGACTGTGGATCCCGAAACCCAGATGTTTCTCGAGAACAAGGTTATCCTGATCGATCCGTCGGGCCAGATCGCGTTCGAACACATCAAGTTCGGCGGCGCCATCCTCGAGTCCACGCGGGTCGGCGACGGAGTCTTGCAGAGCGTGGACACGCCCTATGGCGTCCTGTCGGCCGCGATTTGCTACGACGCCGACTATCCAACCGTCATCCGCCAGACTGGGTGGAATGGCGTGGGTCTGTTGCTCGTTCCAAGCCGGGACTGGCTCGCCATCGACCCGGTCCACACGCACATGGCCGTGTTCCGCGCCGTCGAGAACGGGATGTCGCTGGTGCGACAGACCGACCGAGGCCTCTCGATCGCCGTCGATCCCTATGGCCGGGTCCTGGCACAAACCGACTTCTTCGGCGCGACCGATCGGACGCTTGTCGCGCAGGTCCCGGCGGAGCACGTGACGACGGCATACACCCTGGGCGGAGTCTGGTTGGAATGGCTTGCCCCCCTGGGGTTCCTGGGAATTGCGGTCTGGGTCGTCGCTAGACGCCGGAGGGCCGGCGGCTAGGCGGCGAGATCGCTCAAGATGGACTGGCGTCTTGCGCGCTGGTTGGATCTCCGACACGCCTAGAGCGTTGCGGCGGGCTCAGGGCTGAGGTTTCAGCGGCCCCTTCCACTCTCCCGGGAAGAGCTGGAGCGACTTCTCGGCGGCCTTGAC
This sequence comes from Anaerolineales bacterium, assembly GCA_035471625.1. Lineage (GTDB taxonomy): Bacteria > Chloroflexota > Anaerolineae > Anaerolineales > E44-bin32 > DATEVL01. Next base: position 21,593 of record DATIPT010000133.1, on the reverse strand, counting down.
GATGTGCGCGTCGCGATCGAAGCGCAGACCATGGATGGCCGCCTGGGCGTCGGGCGTGTGCCACTCCACGAGGCGCAGCAGGGCGACCATGCGCGACTTGCCGTTGTCGCCTTCGACCGTCCCCTGGGGCGTGGTGAAGTAGCCGCTGCGTGGGTGAGACACGACTTCAATGAGCGGCGCCACCGCTGCTCGATGGGGGATCGCGGCCAGGCGCTGGACCGCCTCGTGTGCTTGGTCGAGCTCCGCCAGCCGGACGGCACGGAAGCGGTAGATCTGCACGACAGCAAGGGTCGCCGTCTCCCGCACCAGCGGATCGGGATCCGTCAGCGCGGCTTCGAGCTCGGACAGGGGAGCGTCATCCTGCGAGACACCCGGCCGGTTGGCAAATTCAACCGCCGCCCGCTGGCGCGGTCCGCCGTCGCTTCCCCGCATGTCATACTCGGTCCGAGCCCGCTGCAGGAGGCGCTGGGCCGGCGAAACCGGACGGGTGTCCTGTCCGGCCTGGAGCCGCTCCAAGGCATCCTCGGGCGCGTCCATCATCTCGAGCGCCTGCTGGGCTGCGAAGGTCACCATCGGGTCGCCGAATCCCTTGAGTTCTTCTAGATAGGATCGCAGGCTGGCTTCACCACGCTGCTGGGTGACAGCCCGGGCGCGATCGCGCCACAGGTTGACTTCGTCGGCGAGCTGGACCTGCTTCGCCCGCAGCGACTCCTGCTCTGCGCGAAGCTGGGTGCGGTCTTCGCCGCGAACTTCGAGGATCTTCCGACTGACGGCGTCGAGTTCATCGCTGACGGCGACGAACTGGTGCTGCACTTCGTCAGCCTTCTTGTTCAGCGCGTCCTGAACCTGCCGGAGGCCCAACCCTAGCACGGCGCCCTTCCTTCCCCGCCCAATCGGCGCAGAAACCCCGCGCCACGAGATGAAACCTTCTCAAGCAATGTCATCAGTTGGCAGGGTCAGGCGCGCAGGCGGAAGGCCCTCCTTCTATGCGGGAGAGTATAGACGGGGGGCCGCGCGGCGTCAACGGGCCTTGTGTCACGGACGGGAACGCGCCGGGTGGGACGGGCGTCGCGCCAACTGCCATTCACGGATCCTCCGCCTGTCGGAGTGGCTTGCCTGCGACGGTCGACGACCCTTCCGTCGCCCGATGGCCGTAAAAGATGCCCGAACTGGATCCAAGTCCCCGTCAGAGCCAGGATCGCCTTTCGCGCTCTCGGGTTGACCCTCACCCTCCCGGACGCTAGAATGCGTAGCGCAACACTGGATGTGGCTACGCGCATGCAGGAGGGTTGACGTGCAGATTGCGATGATCGGGCTCGGACGGATGGGCGCCAACATGGCTGGTCGCCTCCTTGAAGGCGGACACACGGTCTATGTTTGGAACCGGGACGCGTCGAAGGCCAAGCCGCTTGTCGATCAGGGTGCAATCCTGCTCGAATCGATCGAGGCCATCGGGACGGCGATGCGACCGCCGCGGGTCGTCTGGATCATGCTGCCGGCCGGTTCTGTCACCGAAGACGCCGTTCATCAGATCGCGGGCGTGATGGAGCCCGGCGACATCATCGTCGACGGCGGCAACTCGAACTACCGGGAGTCGCAGCGGCGCGCCGCCAGCCTCCGCCCGAGCGGGATTCACTTCGTCGACGCCGGAACGAGCGGCGGCATTTGGGGGCGGACCGAGGGCTACAGCCTGATGGTCGGCGGCGAGAAGAATGCGGTCGTGGTGGTCGAGCCGGCCTTGAAAACGCTGGCCCCGGGGGCCGACCGCGGTTGGGGCCACGTCGGACCCAGCGGCGCCGGACACTTCGTCAAGATGGTCCACAACGGGATCGAGTACGGGATGATGCAGGCCTACGCCGAAGGCTTCGAGATCCTCGCGGCCAAGGAAGACCTGGAGCTCGACGTGCACCAGATCGCCGAGGTCTGGCGGTTCGGCTCGGTCGTCCGCTCCTGGCTGCTCGATCTCACGGCGAACGCTCTGGCCGATGACCCGAAGTTGGAGGCGATCCAGGGCTGGGTCGCCGACAGCGGCGAAGGTCGATGGACGGTCGAAGAGGCGATCGAACTGGATGTCCCTGCCCCGGTGATCAGCCTGGCCTTGTGGATGCGCTTCCGCAGCCGGCAAGAGCAAAGCTACGCCGCCCGCATCCTGGCGGCGATGCGGCAACAGTTCGGCGGCCACGCCGTGCGTCCGACCAGCGGCGAATGACCGCTCTTGTATAATCGCGGCATGACCGAGGCCGCAGCGCGCGTCGTTTCTCCCGAACGTCGACCCGACGACTGGACTGACGTCCGTCTCCGCCCTCGTCGCTTCGAGGACGTGATCGGTCAGCAGCGTGTCTGCGAAAACCTGGCGATCCTCGTCGAAGCCGCCAAGTCGCGCCACGAAGCCCTCGACCACGTCTTGTTCTACGGCCCGCCGGGACTCGGCAAGACGACGCTCGCTCACGTCTTGGCCAACGAGATGGAAGCCAATCTGAGGATCACCTCGGGCCCGGCGATCGAACGGGCCGGCGATCTGGCCGCCATCCTGACCAACCTCGACGCCGGCGATGTCTTGTTCATCGATGAGGTCCATCGGCTGGGCCGGGCGGTGGAGGAGATCCTCTACCCGGCAATGGAGGACTTCGCCCTCGACATCGTCATGGGCAAGGGGCCGGCCGCCCGATCCCTTCGCCTCCAGCTTCCGAGTTTCACGATCATCGGCGCGACGACACGGCTCGCATTGCTCAGCGCCCCACTCCGGGCGCGCTTCGGGGCGGTCCACCGGTTGGACTTCTACGACATCCCGTCGATGGAGGCGATCGTCGAGCGCGGCGCCGGGATTCTCGACGTCCAGACCGACCGCGGCGGAGTACACGAGATCGCCCGCCGGGCGCGGGGCACGCCGCGCGTCGCACTGCGGCTTTTGCGCCGGGTGCGGGATTTCGCCCAAGTCCGCGCCGACGGACAGATCACGGAGGCGGTCGCCGGCGAGGCGCTGGGTCTGCTGGAGATCGATGACCTCGGCTTGGACGAAGGCGATCGCCGGGTCCTGCGCACGATCATCGAGAAGTACGGAGGCGGGCCCGTTGGGCTGCAGACGATCGCCGCGTCCGTCAGCGAGGAGCCCGATACGATCATGGACGTCGTCGAGCCGTACCTTCTGCAGCTCGGGTTCATCGAGCGCTCCAGCCAGGGCCGGCTCGCCACGCCCAAGGCCTACGCCCATCTCGGCCTCGAGCCTCCGGCTTCCCCTCAACCTCGGCTTCCGGAGATCTAGCGGGGACACTCCATGACCGACCCGGCCGGGATCGGAAGGATCCTGATCATCTGTGGACTGGGCCTGGCCGGGATTGGTCTGCTGATCGTCTTGCTGGGCCGCCTCGGCCTCCCCCTGTTCCAACTCCCGGGCGATTTCAAGATCCAGGGACAGGCCGCCACCTGCTTTGTCCCCCTGGCGACGATGCTCGTGCTCAGCCTGATCCTGACGATCGTGCTGAACCTCATCGTGCGGGCGCTGAACAAGTAAGTTCCAGTGCGCACCGACGACTTTGACTACGAACTCCCGGCCGCGTTCATCGCGCAGCATCCGGCTCAACCGCGCGACTCGTCCCGTTTGCTCGTCCTCGATCGCCGGGCTGAAGCGATCCGCCACGCCCGGTTTCGCGACCTGCCCTCGATCCTAGCTCCGGGGGATCTCCTGGTCCTCAACGAGACACGCGTCATCCCGGCGCGGCTGCATGCCCGGAAGGTTCCGGGAGGCGGCCGGGTGGAGCTCCTGCTGCTTCGCAGGATCGCGCCGCAGCGCTGGGAGGCGATGGTCGGCGGTCGCGGCCTGCGGGCCGGGACCCGGTTGCAGATCGAGCGGGGTCCGGAGGCGACGATCGAGTCGGTCCAGGGCTCGCTCCGGGTCGTCCGATTCAAGCAGTCGATCTCCGCTGTGCTGCGGGAGGCCGGCGAGACGCCGCTGCCGCCCTACATCACCGCCCCGCTCCGCTCCCCGGACGAGTATCAGACGGTCTTCGCCCGCACGGACGGATCCGCCGCAGCGCCCACGGCCGGCCTGCATTTCACCCCGGAGCTCTTGCGGTCGCTGGGAGAGGCCGGCATCCGAACTGCCACCGTCACCCTTCACGTCGGCCTGGATACGTTTGCCCCCGTCAAGGTCTCCGATCCGCGCGAACACCCGATCCACCGCGAGTGGTGCCGCCTCGACGAAGAGGCGGTGGCGGCGATCCGATTGACGCGCGAGTCCGGGCGTCGCATCGTCGCCGTCGGGACGACATCGGTTCGGACGCTCGAGACCGCGGCTCGCGGCGCGGCGCCCGGGGAAGTCGCCCTGCCCTTCGAAGGCTGGACCGGCCTCTTGATCCTACCCGGCCACGCCTTCGGCGCCGTCGACGCGATGATCACGAACTTCCACCTCCCCAGAAGCACGCTCCTGATGTTGGTTTCGGCCTTCGCCGGGAGGGAACGAATCCTGAAGGCCTATCAGACGGCCATGGCCGAGGGCTACCGCTTCTACTCCTTCGGCGACGCAATGCTGATCCTGTAGAACACGCCGGGGACCTCGACCCTCGTTGACAGGACGCGTCGGACATGTCATACTCGGCTCCTGCTCGAGAGAGCGCCTCATCTCCGCTATCCCAGCGAAGAGGAGGTGATGCCGATGAGTTATGACTTAGGTTGTGCATGCGCCGCGGCATCCCTCCTCACCCTCGGGTGAAGATGCCGCGGCGCAGCAGGGAGCCGTCCTCCGGGACGGCTTCTTGTTTCCCCGCCCCGGCCCAAGTGCTCAGGTGACGTAGAAGACGAAGAAGCCCAGTACACCGAAGAGGCCGGCCAGCAGGATCTGAATGGCGAAGTAGGCCGGGATCCCCTGTTTCAGGGGCAGGCGGCCCAGGAGCGACGCGAGGAGGCCGTAGGCCACGGCCATCGTCATCACTCCGAAGAAGAACGACGCTTCCGGCGCCAGGGCCCCGACGACGCCGCGCGAGAGCCCCTGCAAGAACCATCGCACGACTTCCGGTTGACACCCCCTGGCCGCGAAGGCCCAGTTCTCCGCGCGTATCGTCTGGCAGATCCGATCTGCGCGCAGGACCAGTTCGGCAACGCCGGCCTCCACCAGGAAGATCGCCGCGCCCAGCATCGCTGCCGCCGCCATTTGGCGGAGGACAAGCATGGGCGGCTCGCTCGTCTTCGAACGCGGCTCGGAAGCTCCCGGTACTTTGGTCACGGCCCGACCGGCAAGCCAGGGTTCGGCCTTGGCATGGTCCAAGTCTATCCCTTCTGGGAGGGACGCAACAGCCGGGATCTTTCCGCGCACCTTACAGTCAACTATCCGGGACCTTTTTCCCTGCCAGGGAAGGTCCCCCGGCCCTCTATAGTCGATAAGAACCGTACCAACCCGTGCCGAATCGTCGCAAGCCGGAGGGCTTCCCTCCCCGGCTCGACGGGGCATTGAGGATTCGAGGGAGACAGGAGATGTCATCGAACCCGCGCTTGCTGACCGCCCGCGAAGCCGTATCGTATCTTGGCATCAGTCTGAACACCCTCAATCGAATCGAGAAACGCGGTCTCTTGCGCCCGTTCCGAACCCCGGGCGGGCATCGACGCTATGACGTGCAGATGTTGGACGAGTACCTGGAATCGTCGCGCCGTGTGCGTGCGCGGGAGGTCGTCTGAGGGAGGACGTCGGCCGACCCGGCCGGAGGCGGATCGCTTCCATGCCCACCATCCTGTTGGTGGAAGACGAACCGGACAGCGCCGAATTGATGGCTCACATCCTCGAGATGGAAAGCTTCCACGTCGTCCGCGCCCGAACCGGCGACGAAGGTCTCTCGATGGCCAAGGCTGAGCCGGTGGATGTCGTCCTGCTCGACGTCATGCTCCCCGGAGTCGACGGCTTCGAGGTGTGCCGGCGTCTCCGTGCGGATCCACGGACGGCCTTGCTTCCGATCGCGTTCATCTCTGCCAAGACGCGCGACGAAGACCGCCAGGCGGGGTTGCAGGCCGGCGCCGATGTCTACCTGGCAAAACCGATCTCGCGGGCCGCACTCGTCTCGGCGACCCGGTGGCTGCTCGACGGGCGGAATACGACGAAACCCGACCTCACCGGTCTTCCTGCAGTCGACACAACCTAGCCCTCCACGACCATGGAGAAAAGAAACGACCCTCGCAGGTGGAGGGTCGCCGGGGTGTGCCCCCAGGGGGTTTCGAACCCCCGTTTTGGCCTTGAGAGGGCCACGTCCTGGGCCACTAGACGATGGGGGCAACGAGCGGATGCTACCACAAGCGGCAAAGCCGTGTCAACGCGCACGGGATTCCGCAGACCTCCGCGAGGGTCGGCGTGATAAGATAGATCGCATCGGAGAAATTCGTGATAGCCAAGGAGACTCCGCCACCTGACGTCGAGTCCGCCCTGGAGCGGATCCTCGCCCGAGTCCAGAAACCCGGCCGCTACACCGGCGGGGAGCTCAACCAGGTCGTGAAGGACTGGGACCGTGTGTCTCTGCGGGTTGCCCTGGCCTTCCCCGACGTCTACGACCTCGGCATGTCGAACCTGGGCCTGGCGATCCTCTACGACATCCTCAACCGCCGGTCGGACACACTCGCCGAGCGTGTCTTTGCCCCCTGGCCCGACATGGAAGCGGCGCTGCGGGAGGCGAGACTTCCCCTGTTCTCCCTTGAAACGCACCGCCCCCTGGTGAGGTTCGACCTGATCGGCTTCTCCCTACCCTACGAGACCCTCTACACGAACGCCCTCAACATGCTCGACCTCGGCGGGATCTCCCTGCGAACGGCCGATCGCCAGCCCGACGAGCCCGTAGTCATCGCCGGCGGCCACGCCACCTACAATCCGGAACCGATGGCCGACTTCTTCGACGCCTTCGTCATCGGGGAAGGCGAGGACGTGATCGAGGAGATTGTGGACGTCGTCGCCGCCTGGCGTCGCTCGGACGCGTCGCGCCACGAGCTTCACCTGCAGCTGGCGCGGATCTGGGGCGTGTATGTCCCCTCCCTGTACCGCCCTCACTACGAAATGGACGGAACCCTCGCCGGCGTCGAAGTCCTCTCGCCGCAGGCGCCACAACGGGTCATCAAGCGGATCGTCGCCTCCCTGCCCGCTCCGCTCACGCGTCCGATCGTCCCGTACCTAGACGTGACTCACAACCGGGTGGCGATCGAGATCATGCGCGGTTGCACCCGCGGCTGCCGCTTCTGCCAGGCTGGGATGATCACGCGGCCCGTGCGCGAGCGCCCTGTGGAAGAGATTCTCGCCGCCATCGAAGAATCGTTGCGCCACACGGGATACGAGGAAGTCGCCCTGCTTTCCCTCTCATCCTCCGACTACGACGAGATCCTTGCGCTGGTTCGCGCCGTGCGGGATCGATTCGCCGACAAGAACCTCAACCTGTCCCTCCCCTCTCTGCGGATCGAGTCGTTCTCGGCGGAGTTGATGGAATTGCTGCAGGGCGAGGCGCATCGAAGCGGATTCACGCTCGCTCCCGAAGCGGCCACCGAGCGAATGCGCCAGATCATCAACAAGCCCGTCTCGACGGCACAGGTCCTCGAAACGGCCCGGGCGATCTATGAACGCGGCTGGCACACGATCAAGCTCTACTTCATGATCGGCCATCCTCAGGAAACCCTGGAGGACGTGGAGGCGATCGCCGGCCTGTGCCACCAGGTCCTGGAGGTCGGTCGTGAGGTGATCGGGCGTCGGGCCAAGGTCACGGCCGGCGTCAGCACCTTTGTCCCGAAGCCCCACACGCCGTTTCAGTGGGTGGCGTGCGACAGCGTCGAGCAGATCCGCGCCAAACAGGCGCTCCTCAAGCGGGCGCTGCGTCGACCCGGCCTGAAGCTGAACTGGAACCATCCGGACGAGACGATGCTCGAGGCATGGCTCTCGCGCGGCGACCGCCGGATAGGCGAGGTCGTCCAGCGCGCCTGGGAACGCGGCGCTCGCTTCGACGCCTGGCAAGAGCACTTCCGGATGGACGCATGGCGGGAGGCATTCGGTGACGCCGGACTCGATCCGGCCTTCTACACGCATCGCGAACGTCCCATCGACGAGCCGCTCCCGTGGGACCACATCGACGCCGCCGTCCGCAAGGAGTTCCTGACCGAGGACTACCTGATGAGCCTCGAAGGCCGGACGCGGATCGACTGCCGGGAACGATGCTTCGCTTGCGGGATCCTGCCGCGATTCGCCGACCTGCGTCGCCTCAACCCCGGCGATGTCTGGGAATGCCCCGAAGTCCGATCCCCGAAGCGGATCCCGGCCGAGGCCCTGCCCTTGCTGGCGATCTAGGATGTCGAATCGCCCCACGTTCCGCTACCGGGTCGAGTTCGCCAAAACGGCGGCGATGCGATTTACGGGACACCTCGATCTTCACCGCACCTGGGAGCGGACCTTCCGCCGGGCCGAGCTACCGCTGACGTACACGCAAGGCTTCAGCCCTCATCCCAGGATGACTCTGGCGGCGGCTTTGCCCCTTGGTTGCACCAGCGAGCACGACCTGATCGACGTCTGGCTGAACGAGGGTGAACCTCCGGAGGCCGTGGAAGACCGCTTGCAGTCAGCAGCACCGCCCGGCATCCGGATCGATCGGGTGATGGCGGTCGACCCGGCCGGTCCATCGCTCCCCCGGCAAGTCCTTGCGGCGGAGTATCACGCCAGGTCGGCCGGTTTCCCGCCGGCGGACGAGATCGACCGGCGGGTCCAAGCCGCGCTTGCAGCTGAAAGCCTGCCGCGCACCCGACGTGGCAAGGAATACGATCTGCGGCCCCTGATCGAGGCGCTCGGGTACGACCGGGAGGAGGACCAGCTCACCATGCGCCTGTCGGCGCGGGAAGGCGCCTCCGGCCGACCGGATGAAGTGCTCGAAGCCCTGGGACTTGATCCGGCCTTGGCCATCGCAACCCGCACGCGCCTGATCCTCAAGAACGACGTCTCCGCCTGAGGTCGATCCGCTCGGTCGACGGCGCGCCGAGCCTGTTCCCTGAATCGAAGCGCGCTCCGAACTTGAGGAGCGCGCCCCGCGTGCCTCGGCCGACGGGTGTCAGTCGGGTGGCAATCAGGCCGGAAGCTTGAAGAAGTTCATCAGCTTCATCGCCAGGGCCAGATCCCCCTTGAGCTTGATCCGCCCTTCGGAGAAAGCCGCCATGGCGTTCAGCTTCCCGGAGATGATGGCGATGTAGTCGGATGCGTCGGCCGTCAGCGTGAGCTTGGGGTTTTCGACCGTCCCCTGCGCGGTCTTGCACGCCCCATCGCGGATCGTGACGACCCAATCACCCCCCTGTTCCCCCGTCAGGTGATACTGGATATCCGCGTCGACTCCGGCGGCCTTGTCGGGCAGGAACGCCTTGGGCATGAGGTCCATCAACTTCGCGATCGTCAGTTCTTCAGCCATCCTCGTCTCCTCTGTGTCTCGATTCAATGATCCGTCAGTTCGGATCCGTGTTCAGTTCAAGTTCTCGAAGACCCCGGCGGCGCCCATGCCTCCGCCGATGCACATCGTCACCATCCCCATCTTGGCTTTGCGGCGCTTCATCTCATACAGCACCTGCGTCGTCAGCTTGGCGCCGGTGCATCCGAGGGGATGGCCGAGGGCGATGGCGCCGCCATTGACGTTGACGATCTCCGGATTCAGGTCTAGCTCGCGGACCACGGCCACGGCCTGCGCGGCAAAGGCCTCGTTGAGCTCTACCACATCGATATCGCCGAGCTTCATGCCCAGGCGCTTCAGCAGCCGCGGCACCGCCGCCACCGGGCCGATGCCCATGATCTCCGGACGGACACCGGCGGCATGGAACCCGACGTAGCGCGCCATCGGTTTGAGGCCGAGTGCGGCCGCCCGACCGGCCTCCATCACGATCACCCCGGCGGCTCCATCGCTCAGCGGCGACGAGTTGCCCGCCGTGACCGTCCCGTTCTGCTTGAAGGCTGGCTTGAGCTTGGCCAGTTTCTCGACGGTCGTGTCGGCCCGTAGGTGCTCGTCAACGTCCAGCCGCCGGTCTTCCCGCACGACCGTTCCGTCATCTTCCAGCCGCACCTCCTCGAACTCGATCGGCAGCAACTGGTCGTCGAAACGACCGTCGGCGACGGCTTCGGCCGCCTTGCGGTGGCTGTGATAGGAGAACTCGTCCTGGGCCTGACGGGTGACCTCATAGGCCTCGGCCACCCGCTCGGCCGTCAACCCCATATTCATGTAGACCTCGGGCGCGTTTTCCGTCAGCCATGGATTGGGGCTGAAGGCGAAGCCCGTCATCGGGACGGCACTCATCGACTCGACCCCGCCGGCGATGATGCTGTCGGCGCCGTTGGCGATGATCCGCTCGGCGGCGATAGCGATCGCCTGGAGACCACTTGAACAGAAACGGTTGATCGTCATCGCCGGCACCTCGACCGGCAGGCCGGCACGGACCGCCACCGGCCGGGCCATGTTGAGCCCTTGGTCGCCCTCGGGGAAGGCGCATCCCAGGATGAAGTCGTCGATTTCCGCCGGATCGAGCTTGCCCTTCGTCCGTCGGAGCAATTCCATGATCACCGACGCCGCCAAGTCGTCCGGTCGAACATCACGGGTGGTCCCTCTCGCCGCTCTGCCCACCGGGGTCCGGACCGCTTCCACAATCACCGCTTCGCGCGTCATCGTTGCCTCCCGTATCGGGCACACATCGCCCGATGCCCAGTGTCTAGTTTCGCAGCGGCTTGTTGTGCTGCAGCATGAACCAGATCCGCTCGATCGTCTTCGGTTGCTTGCACAGGTCGACGAAGGCCTGGCGCTCCAGATCAAGGAAGTACGACTCCGGAACCCACTGGCCTCCGCTCAACTCGCCGCCGCACAGAACGTGCCCGAGATGCGTGCCGACGCAGACGTCGTGCTCGGAAGCATACCCGGCTTCCTGGAATTGCCCAAGCTGCACCTTGACCGCGTGGTACCCGTCCCGACCGATGGCGTAGAGCAGCGAGGGAACCGGGGACGTGTACCCGGCCTCCGCCATCGCCAGGACCTCCTGTTTGGCGGCGGCCAGGAGGTGATCCGGATTGACGACGATCCGATCCTCAGCCCTCAGGTACTGCATGGCGCGAGCCTCGACGGCGCTGGTCGCCACCTTGGCTTGCCACAGCTGTTCGATCGCTTTCAGCAGGAAGCTGTGCGGCAGGGTCTGGGGAACGGCCATCGCCGAGGACAGGATCCGGCGCACCACCGCGGTGCTTCCGGTCCCAGCCGGTATCAGCCCAACCCCGCTCTCGACGAGCCCGATGTAGGTCTCCGCCGCCGCCACGGAACGGGCGCTCGCCATGACAACCTCACAGCCACCGCCGAGCACCATCCCGAACGGCGCGGTGACGATCGGTTTCGGAGAGTAGCGGATCCGGTTGAGCGTCGCCTGCATCCCGCGGATCCCTTCGTCAATCAGGCCGTACTCCCCCTGCTGGGCAGCGACGGCGATGGCGAAGATGTTGGCGCCGGCGCAGAAGTGCTTCCCCTGGTTGCCGATCACCATCCCGACCCATTCGTCCTTCTCGAGGAGGTCGAGGCCGGCCCGGGCCATGGTGAAGATGTCATCGTCGAGGGAATTGGCCTTGCTGTGGAACTCGAGCAACAGGACGCCATCCCCCATGTCCAGCAGGCTGGCGCTGTCGTTGCGCTCCAGCTCGCGGCCTTCGGCCCGCAGGGCATCGATGGAGACTTCTCGAGGATCTGGCGGGAAGGTCTGATACCCGCGCGCCGCCGGTTCGTAGTACTCGTTGAGGACGCCGTCTTCGCGACGGTAGAACGACTCGCATCCATCGTTCAGCATCGTCTCGACCCACGCCGGGATCTCGACGCCTTCGGACTGCAGCCGCGCGACCGTTCGCCGGACCCCGAGGGCGTCCCACGTCTCGAACGGGCCTAGTTCCCACATGAAGCCCCAGCGACAGGCCCGATCGATCGACAGGATGTCGTCGCTGATCTCCGGGATGCACTGGGCAGCGTAGACTACCAGCCGCGACAGCAGATGCCAGACGTAGCCTCCGCCGCGATCTTCAGCGAACGCCAGACCGGCCAGGCGCTCCATCAGGTCTTCGGTCCCCTTGGCGACCTTGAGCGACGGGAAATCGGCCTTCTGCGGAGCCCGGTGCTCGAGTGTCTCCAGGTCCAGCGGCCAGAAATCCCGCTTGCCCTCGACGGTGACCTTCTTGTAGAAACCGACCTCGGTCTTGTTGCCCAACCAGCCGCGCTCGATCATCGTCCCGACGATCTTCTCCGCCTTGGGATCGATGAGGACATCTCGCCAGGGATCTTGTGGGATCGCTTCATATAGATTGCCCGAAACGTGACCCAGCACGTCGATGCCGATCAGATCGTTCAAGCGGAAGGTGGCCGTCTTCGGCCGCCCGATCGCCGGGCCGGTCAGCGCGTCAATCTCCTCGACCGTGTAGCCCTCGTTGAAGGCGAAGTTCAATCCGATCGATCCGGCGATCGAAAGGATCCGGTTGGCGATGAAGTTCGGCGTGTCCTTGCAGCGGACGACGCCCTTCCCCAGCCGGTCTTCACAGAACGTGTGCAAGAACTCGACGACCTCCGGATCGGTCTTCGCGGTCGGGATCAATTCCAGGAGCCGCAGGTAGCGCGGCGGGTTGAAGAAGTGAGTCCCCAGGAAGTGCGCCTGGAAGCTCTCACTGCGCCCTTCGGCGATCGTGTGAACCGGGATGCCGCTGGTATTCGTGCTGACGATCGCCGTGGGGCGGCGGGCCGCGTCGATCCGCGCCATCAGCGGCTGCTTGATGTCGAGGCGCTCGATCACCGCCTCGATGATCCAGTCGGCCTCCGCCACGCACTCGAAGTCATCTTCGAGGTTCCCCACACGAATCAACCGCGCCAGGTCCGCGTGATACAGATTGGCCGGGCGCGCCTTGAGGCAACGCTCCAGGCCCTGGCGGGCAATGCGATCGCGCACGACACGGTCCTTCAGCGTCAACCCGCGCCCTTCCTCGTCGGAGGTCAACTCCGTCGGAACGATATCCAGGAGGAAGGACGGGATCCCGACGTTCGACAGATGGGCGGCGATCGCCGCGCCCATCGTCCCGGCGCCGAGAACTACGGCTTTCTGGATCTTGTACGACATACTCGGCTCTCCTTGGTCGATCTGCAGGAACCGGCCTACGACAGTTCCTGACGGCCGTAGTCCAGGATCCGCCGCGCCACAATCAGGCGGTTGATCTGGCCGGTGCCTTCGTACAGGTCGTTGATCTTGGCGTCGCGCAGCCATTTCTCCAGCAGGAGGTCGCGCGAATACCCTGCCGGGCCAAGCATCTCGACCGCCTTCTGGGTGATTCGCACGACGGCATCCCCGGCGCGCACCTTGCTCATCGAGGCTTCCAGGTTGTTCGGCTTGCGCTCGTCCATCATCCAAACCGACTTGAGCACCAACAACCAGGTCGAGCGCAGCAGGACCTCCATGTCGATCACTTCACGTTCGATGTTCGTCAGGCGGGCGCGCGGCAACCCGTAGCGAATCTGAATCCCCTTCGATTCCAGGTACTCCTTCACGGCTTCGAGCGTGGCGCGGGCGACGCCCATGGCCGACGCCGCAACCATCGGCCGGCTGGCGTCGAAGGTCGCCATGGCGCCCTTGAAACCCTCGGTCGTCTTCCTTTCGACCTCCGGGCTCCCCAGGATGTTGTCGAAGGGAATCCGGCAGTCCTGAAGCACGATCGAGACCGTGTCGCTGGCGCGGATTCCCAGCTTGTGCTCCAACTTGGTGACGCTGCAGCCAGGAGTTCCGGCCTCGACAACGAACGGCCGCACCCCCGCCCGGCCAGCGGACGGGTCGATGGTGGCCCAGATGACGACGAATCCGGGAGTGTCGATCAGCGCTTTGTGGCCGCCGGTGACGAAGATCTTCTCGCCGTTGAGGACCCACGAGTCCCCGTCTCGCACGGCCGTCGTGCGCACCATCGCCGGCATCGCCGACCCGGCGTGCGACTCGGTCAGGGCCATGGCGTCGATCACCGGCTTGTCGCCGGTGAACCGCGTCAGAAAGCGCTCCTTCTGCTCCGGAGTCCCGGTGGCCGTCACGGCGGCCGCTCCGAGCAACCCGACAGGGGAGCACAGGTACAGGCCGGTGTCCCCCCACGAAAGGACTTCGGCGCTGACGGCCAGCCGCTGGTAGCCGATCCGAGGTCCTTCCTTCCTCGGCTCCTCCCCCTCCTTCTTCTTCGGTCTCTCCGAGGCCGGCACCATCCCACCGCCGCCCATCTGTTTGTTGGCGTCGTGCATGAAGTTGATGTACTCCCACGGGATCTCGTGCTCGTGGTCGTCGAAGTAGCGGGCGACCGGCCGCATCATGTTCTCGGCGATCATCGTCATCAGGGTGTAGGTCTGTTGCAGCTTCTCGGGGATCTCAAAGCTGATCATGGCGTCACTCCTTCCAAGCAGAGCCCAGGCGGGGATCCTCTCCGCCTTCGTGGCGTTCAGGGCGGGCAGTCCGGATCGCGATCATCCCCGCTCTCAAACCATCGCCAGACCGGAGAATAGGGCGACACCCCGGCCATTGCGCATCCATCGTTCGACCGGATGCTCTCGGATGTACCCGTGGCCTCCGAGGTATTGCACGGCCCGGTCGGTGACCATCATCGCCATGTCCGCCGCGCCGGTAAGCGCCAGGTAGGCCTCCTTGGCGGCGTCCAGTCCCGCGTCGAGGCGCCAGGCAGCCTCCCACACAAGCAGCCGGATGGCTTCGATTTCGATCGCCATCTCGGCCAGGCCGAAGGCGATAGACTGCTTCTGGGCGATCGGCACGTCGAAGACCTCCCGGTCTTTGGCGTACGCGAGGGCGTACTGATACGAAGCGCGGCTCATCCCGACGGCCAGGGCCGCCGCGGCGGTGTTGCCGGCGGCCGCAAGGGGCGCAGGATCGAACCCGTCTTCGCCCCCCAGGCGGTCGGCGGTCGGCACCTTGACCTTCTGGAGTTGGAGCTTGTGTGTCGGCAGCGCGCCCAGCCCGAGGTAGTAGTCCCGGTCACCCACGGTCAGACCGTCCGCCCCGCGCGGAACAATGAAAGCCTGCGGCCGGTCATCCAACCTGGCGAAGACCAGGAAGGCCTCGGCGGTGTCGGCGAAGGGCACCATGCATTTCTCGCCGTTGAGGACATACCCGCCATTTTGACGCTCGGCCGTCGTCCGCAGGTCGTCGAGCCCGAAGTCGAACTGGGGTTCGGTGATTGCCGGGACGAAGGGCTTCCAATCGGCCTCGACGATTCCGGGGAGCCATTGTTTGCGCTGCTCCTCGGTTCCGGCGACAAGCACCGCCAGGGCAAAGGCGCCAGGCATCATGATCGCCATAGCACCGGCCAGATCCCCCCACGCCAGCTCCTCCGCCGCCAAGACCCCGGTGACGGCCGATCGCTCCCCAAATCCGCCGTAGGCCTCCGGGACGCTGGCCTGGAGGACCCCCAGCTCCCATCCATGACGGAGGATCTCCGGCGGAAAACCTCCGGCCTCATCCGCGTCGTGAGCGGCCTCGCGGAGCTCTTTGGTGGCGTACTTCTGGACAGTGTCGATGAGCATCTTCTGCTCATCCGTCGGCTCGAATCCATACATGATCTTCCTCCTCAGGCGCGGTCGACCGACCGATCCTCTTCCGTCAATGTGACCGCCGGCGCTCCTTCCAGGCGTCGGAACCGCAGTCGCCTCCCATTCGTCCGGCCCGCGGGCTCGGGCGATACACGCCCTCGCTGGCTCAGGAATTCGACATGCGCCCCGGTCTCCTCCAAGGCCAAGAGCCGGTGATACCCCTTGGCCGAAGGGAACAGAGCGTCGGCGAGTTCGGCGATCGTCCGCGGTTCGCTCAGGGCCTGCTGGACATCCGCCAGACGTTGCTCGTGATGGCGCCGGATCTCGTTGATTCGCGCCTTCAAGTCTGGCATCGGCGATCCGTGACCGCCCAGAGCCGGACCCGATCCGCGATGCCAGGTCTCCAGGCGCTTGAGCGAGTCGAGGTAGGTCGCCAGGCCGGTGTGGCGAGCGAGCGAGGCCGGGGCCATGTGCGGCGTCACGTCCGGCAGCACATGATCCGAGGTTAGGACGATCTCGCCGACGCCGATGACAATCTGCCCAGGACAGTGCCCGGGGACATGCAGAATCCGAAGCAAGCCGAGCGTCGACTCGCTGGCGTCGATGGTGAAATCGACAGCCTGTGAGGTGTAGAGGTTCTTGGTGAAGAGATACATCTCCATCAGTGTCTCGATCTCTTCCATCGGAACCTCGGCCGAAACCAGGAAGGTGCGAAGCCGCCCGGCCATTTGCCCGAGCCGCCGTTCATACGAGGCCAGGACCGTCTTGTCCAGGCGGTGGACTCCGACCGGGGCGGCGCACTTCGATCGTACGTACGGCAATCCGCCGAAGTGATCGATGTGCCCGTGCGAGATCACGACGTGGCTGAGATCGCCCCACCCGGCCGTCTCCCCGAATTCCCTGGCTACCGCTTCGAGCCCAGTCTCGAGTTGTTCGTCGGAGTCCCCCAGGCCGGAGCCGGTGTCGATCAAGACCGTCAGCCCAGGCGCGCAGATCAAGTGGGCGTACCCCCTCAGCCCGGGGAACAGGTCCAACGGGATCCGATAGACGCGCGCCGGACCGGCTTCGAAGCGGGTCGGTGCGCGCCTCACGCAGTCACCTGCCTCGGCCTCAGCCCATCCAGAAAGAGGTCGGCAAAGGAATCCGCCATCGCTTCGACCGAGAGTCGGCCGTCGGTCCGAAACCAGGTGATCATCCAGTTCTGGACCCCGAGCAGCGCGAACACTGTGGAGGACTCGTCGTACGACACAAACGCGCCCTGTTCGATCCCTTGATGGAGGATCTCGCGCCAGAGGGCTTCGTAGCGGTCGCGCCGGCGGATGTGCGGTTCACGCAGAGGTGCCTCCAACCGGCGGTGCTCCATCAGCAAGACCACGGCAAGGTCGGCGTTCTCCGTCAGGCGCTTCAGGTAGACCCGAATCGCCTGGCGCAGCTTGCGGTCGGCAGGCGCGTCGGAGGCGACGACCGGCTCGAGGTCCGCGATCAATCGATCGAGCGCCTCGTCGAGGATCGCCCCGAGGATCTCCTGCTTTCCCGAGACGTGGTGATACAGGCTGGCCTTCTGCAGCCCAACGGCGTCGGCGATGTCCTGCATCGAAGCGCCGTGGTATCCCTTCGAGCGGAACACCTGGGCAGCAGCCTGGACGATATCGGTCCGATTCACCCTAATCTACCGACCGGTCGGTAGACCCAGAATAGCATTCTTCTGTCGTCGCTGTCAAATCCATTGGCTCCTGCCGGGGACTTGGAGCCAAGCCCCGGATCTGTCCGGGCCGTCGTCGGGTGACGGGCCCGTGTCACCAGTTCGGTTTGGCCCATCCGTCAGTCCCCGGATTCTCGATGCCGCCGGCCCCATTCACCCCACGTGACAGGTGCGTCTCTCGGCGCGATACTGGGCCCGGACCCTTTGCCGGATACACGCGACCGGAGTGCCAGGTGGGGCTGAACGCGCGGTGATGATGCGCGAGCGCTGGGAGCCGCCCCGACGCGATCCACTATCCCGGGGTTGACCGAGTACCTACGAGGAGCGTTCTGTTATGAAATGTCCGGTGGATGGATCTTCGCTGGAAAGCCGCGCCGTCGAATCTGTCCAAGTAGAGGCGTGTGTGCGGTGCCGGGGGCTCTGGTTCCAAGGAGAGGAGCTTCGCAAGGCGAAGGATGCCGCCCAGCCCGACCTGAACTGGCTGGACTTCGACCTCTGGTCGGAACAGGATTCGTTTGCCGTGGCCTGGTCAGTCCGGACGTGCCCGCAATGTGGCGAAAAGATGGCGGGGATCGCATACGGAACGACGGGGGTCACCGTTGACTACTGCCCCACAGGCCACGGAATCTGGCTCGACAACGGTGAATTCGAGAACATCTTGAATGCCCTGGATCAGGAGGCCGGGCGGAAAGACACCTCCGAGTACATTGCAGCTTCTTTGAAGGAAGCCAAGGAGCTCTTGATCGGCAACGAAGGGCTTCCCTCCGACTGGAAGGACCTCCTCTCGGTGACACGGCTGCTGGAATACCGGATCCTGGCCGAGAACCCGAAGGTGGCCGAGTTGTTGCTGGCCCTTCAGACGGCCAGCCCCTTCAAGTAGGCAGTCGCCGACGGACGGATTCCGAACGTGCCCGTCGCCGGCACGCGAATTGCCGCCGACTCGTACCGAGACCGGAGGGAACAGGACGTCTGCACTTGATGCAGGCGGTGGTTTCCCAGAGACCGGCCTTGACGGGCGCGCCATCAGCTCGCACCGCAACGTTGGGCGACTCGATTGGAGCCGGCCCCGCGCCGGCGGCTGCTCGCAGGGCCCGGGCGCAGCGTATCATGATGGCCCCCCTCCGCGCTGCACCTGACAGGCACCGACCGGGCCTCCTGCCACCCGCAAAACCGCCGTGTCCACCGTGATGGGAGAGATGATGTTGGAGTCTCCGAACTTCGATATGCCCCTTGCCGAAGCCATGCGAACGCAACGCGCCATCCGTCGTCTCAAGCCAGATCCGGTCGGAGACGCCCTGGTCCTCCGGCTGCTCGACCTGGCCATACGCGCTCCCTCGGGCAGCAATGCCCAATCCTGGGAGTTCATCGTCGTCCGTGACCCGGGCATCAAGAAAGCCTTCGCCCGGATCCACCGCCGGACCCTGCGGACGTACCGATGGGCGCGGCGTGGAGCCGCCCCTCCCACTGCCAGACGGCGCCGGATCATGGAGTCGGTGTACTGGCAGGCGGACCATTTCGAGGAGATCCCCGTCATCGTTGTCGCCTGTTTGAAGGGGTTCTACGTCCCGTTTGTCCACGTATCGGCCACCAGCTACTTCGGCTCGATCTTCCCGGCGGTCCAGAATCTGCTGCTGGCCGCACGCGCAGCAGGCCTGGGCGCCGCGCTCATCACCGTTCCGCTCTGGAACCTTCCGGCGGCTCGTCGGATCCTCGGCCTCCCTTGGAGCGTGACCCCCTGTGCCATGATCCCGCTCGGATGGCCGATCGATCCCTACGGCCCGACGACGCGCAAGCCCGTGCGTGAGGTGGTGTCCTTTGACCGGTACGGGAATCGCGCGCCCGCTCCAGGGGAGCCGCAAGGCCGCAGCTAGCGGCCGTCAGTGTCTCTGGTGGGTCCGGGACGCGAAACGGAGCAGGAAGATCGTTCGAGCACGCCGGCGGCCGGCGTCGGCCGGCTTCGGCTCCCGCCTTGGGATCAGGATCTCATAGCAACTCGACATCGTCGGACCCCGTCGGCTGCTGTCTTGCCCGGGCCTGCAAGGAGCACCTTCCCAACGACGGGTGCCAAACGAACTGGACTTGCCGGTGCGGCCCGTCCAAAATCAGGATAATTGGCCTGGGCCTCGGGGGGCCCATTGGAAATACCAAAGGAGGAGAAGGATGCGCAGATCAAGGAACCTCATCATGCTTGTACTCCTCGGGATCGTGGGCTGGGCCCTTTGTGGGGCGATCGTCTTCATCGGCCGGGGCCTCACCTCGATGCAGACGACGCTGGTCGTCCACGCGGCTGGCGCGCCGCTGATCTTTGCAGCGATTTCGTGGATCTACTTCACGAGATTCGGCGCCACCAGCCCCCTGGTGACCGCCCTTGCATTTGTCGGCATCGTCGTGTTCTTGGACGTCTTCCTCGTGGCGCTCATCATCGAACGCAGCATGGAGATGTTTGCGAGCCTTCTCGGGACCTGGATCCCCTGGGCGCTGATCTTCCTATCGACGTACCTGACCGGGGTGTACCTTACGAAGCGATCGTCAACGCCTCAAGCGGCGTAGCGCCCAGCCCCCAGCCGAACGCGAAGGGGATCGACCTGCTCAAGAAGAACCGGGGGCGCCGGGGACCTTTCGATGGACCTCCCCGAAGGCCGCGACATCCTGATCGCGCCAGCAATCGCAGGCTTGGGGGGTCGACGACGGGAGGGTTGCCCATGTCGGGAGCGACAAGGGACGAAAGCCCGATCCCGCTTCAGCGGTACCTCCGCCTGACATTACTCGTCTGGCTCGCCAGCCTTGGGCTGGACTTCTTCATCCACGGTGGAATCCTGGCGTCCGTTTACATTGAGTCGACCCCGTTCCTGCTCCCGGGAGCAGAAGCCTTCCGACGGATCCCGCTGGGCTACCTGGCCCTCTTCCTGACCTCGGCCTTGCTGACCTGGATTCTTGCCCAGACTTCGGCGAGAGGATGGCGCAAGGGCCTTGCTCTCGGACTAGCCCTGGGAACAGTCATGGGTCTGAGTTCTAGCCTCGGGCTCTATTCGATCAGCACAGTGAGTCCTGGGATCCTGGCCGCCGCCTTCGCAGCCCAGATTCTCGAGGGGGGCATCGCAGGTGCGATTGTGGGCCAAGGCCTGCAAGCCCGCTCTCTCGGACGCCTCACGCTGATCGTAGTCCTGGCCGTCGTTGTGCTGATCGCAGCGACGATCATCCTCCAGAGTACAGGGGCCGTTCCGCTTCAAAGGGCCGGATAGCCCGGCTCTGTCACCCCGCCCTAGCGCAAGACGTCGCCTCCAGGCCATCGAGCGACGATGGACCCTTGCTTCATCTCTCACAGGACTCTTTCTTTGAAACCTCACCGAACTAGTGTAGTCTGGTCATCAGGCTCACCGTCATTCGAGACGAGATCATCCGATGGGCTAGCCGAAGGGAGGCGATTCGTGGCACAGGACTTGACGATCCACCTTGAGGACCGCCCGGGAACCCTGGCGGAGGTTGGCGAAGTTCTGGGAAAGGCCGGCATCAATATCGATGGCCTATGCGGATTCCCCAGTGAGGGCAAGGGCGTTCTTCACGTACTCGTCGAGGACGGAGCCCGCGCCAAGACCGCACTAGAGAGCGCCGGCGTCAGTGTCAGCGGATTGCGGGACGTCTTGCTCCTGGAGATCAAGGACCGGCCGGGAGCGTTCGGAGAGACGGCCCGCAAGATCGCCAATGCCGGGGTCAACGTGAATCTGGCCTACTTGGCAACCGGGACCAGACTCGTCATCGTGGCCGACGACCTGGCCAGGGCGCGGACGGCGCTCTAGCCCTCGGCGCTGTCTGGATCTGAGGTCGGTCGGTTGATGGTTCGATCACATCTCTGGGAGGGAGTCGAATGAAGTGGGCTCTCGCAATCTTGGGGGTCGGCCTTCTGGCGGCGTGCACCGGGCCGGCCGCGGCCCCGCCGGCCACGGGGTTGCCGGCCGCCGACCCCGTTCGCCCGATCGTCTCGGTCTTCCGATCCCCTACTTGAGGCTGCTGTGGCAACTGGGGCGAGTACATGGAGCAGAACGGCTTCTCGGTGGTCGTCAACGACGTCGACGACCTCACCGAGCTCAAGGCCCGTTACCTGATCCCGAACGAGCTCCAGTCGTGCCACACGGCCATCGTGGATGGCTACGCCATAGAGGGTCACGTGCCCGTTTCCGAGATCGACCGCCTGCTCAGCGAGCGCCCGGACATCGTGGGGCTGGCGGTGGCCGGAATGCCCGGCAGCGCCCCGGGGATGGAGACCGCAGGCGGCAGCTCGGAACCGTTCGACGTCGTCGCGTTCGACAGGGAAGGCCGAAAGGAGGTGTGGGCGCACTACC
>DATIPT010000132.1:0-19667 GCA_035471625.1 Anaerolineales bacterium | reverse complement strand
ACGCGTCTCCCCCGACGGTCTTGGGGAGGGGGGCCTTTTGTGGGGAAGCGTCGCTAGTGGAGAATCCTGCCTCGGCATAATGAGCGCCAACGACGTCTTCATCGGAATCGATCCGACCGCGGGGAAGCGCCCCTTCAGCCTGGCAGCCTTGGACGATGACCTGCGCGTCGTCGCCGTCGAGGAGACCGATGCCGTCGGCTGCCTGGAGTTCATCGGCCGCTGGCCTGATCCGGTTGTGGCTGTCGACGCGCCGCAGTCGCCGAACCAGGGCCTGATGCGCAAGGCCGATGTCCGCAAGCGGTTCGGCCTTCCCGCACGCGGGAAGACCTTCGGGGATTGGAAGGTCTGTGAGTATGAACTGCGGCGACGGAACCTGCGCTTGTACGCCACCCCATCGAAAGCGGCCAAGGCGCCGGCCTGGATGCGGGCCGGCTTCGAACTCTATCGACAGCTGGCCTAGGCGGGCTTCACCTTCTACCGCCAGGGTAGTGAGATCGCCGGACCCACGATGATCGAGGTCCACCCGCATGCGTGCTACGGCACGCTCCTCGGTCGCCGTCCTCTGCAGAAGACCAGCTTGGAGGGACGCCTGCAGCGGCAGATGGTCCTGTACATGGAGGGCGTCGACCTGGCCAATCCGGTCCACGTCATCGAAGAGGTCTCACGCCATCACTTGCTGACGGGCGAGCTTCCGCTCGACGGCCTGTACTCCCACGATTCCCTTGACGCCCTCGTCGGCGCCTACACCGCCTTCCTGGTCGACCAGCGGCCGGGACGGACCAGTCAGATCGGAGACGCCGACGAAGGGCTGATCACACTCCCGGTGTCTGTGTTGAAAGACTCCTACAGTTGAGCCGGGGAGTACAGTGATGGCCTCCTATGCGTACGATGGAATCCGGATCCACTACTCCCCGGAGGGACCGGCCGATGCCCAGCGGACTCCGGTCCTGCTGATCCACGGACTTGGCTCTTCGGGCGATGACTGGATCTTCCAAGGCGATGTCCTGGCGGGCCGGCGCGCCATCGCCGCCATCGACCTACCTGGCTTCGGCAAGAGCGACGGCTTCCACTTTGTGCCGCGCATCGAAGACTATGCCCGGGCGGCAGCCGGCCTGTGCCGGGAGGTTTGGGGCCGACCGGTACACGTCGTGGGTCTCTCGTTGGGGGGCGCCGTAGGCCTGGAGATGGCGGCGCAGAATGCCGAAGGGGTCGCCTCCGTCGTGGCCGTCGGAACGCCATCCGGGTTGAGCCTGGGTCTGGGCGGTTTGCTCCTGGGCTTTCCCCTGCTGGCGTCGGTCCTGCTCGGAAGAATGAATTGGGTCGGCTGGCTGGTCGCCCGTGATTTGTTCCCCGAGGAGGATCAGAAGATGATCCGGCTGGAGGCTCAGCAGCGACTGGCGAACAACCGGCGAGGCGACTACTTGCGGGCTCTGGCGGCCCTCGGACGGAGCCGCCTGGGGAAAGACGTGGCCCGTCTCGAATGCCCGGTGTTGATCGTCGCCGGGGCGCAGGACCGGACCGTCCGGGTCGGCGAACAGCGCAAGTTGGCGGACCGAATCCGCGGGGCTCGCTTCGCCGAGGTGCCTGGCTCGCGTCATGCGACGCCGGTCGATTCCCCGGAGGTCTTCAACCGCCTCTTGCTCAACTTCCTCGATGAGGTGGAAAGCGCAGAGTTGGGCTCGAACGGCCTAGCGGGCGAAGCCGCCTGAGGTCAGGATCCGTCGTGAAGAAACCGCCGCCGGCGTTGCGCCGGCGGCGGTTGGACTCTGGTGGAGCCAGGGAGATCCGCAACTAGGGAGTCGCGGGGGCGGACCCCAGGGTCACGACGACCGTTTGCTTGTCCTCGCCGCGCAGGATCGTCAGCGTAACTTTGTCCCCGGGCTGATGCGCCTGGATCAATCGCCTCAGCTGGCCCGGGCCGACGAGCTGAATCCCATCCACGGCGGTGATGACGTCCCCGACCCGCAGCCCGGCGCGTTCGGCCGGACTGCCGTCAAGGACCTGGCCAACGGCGGCGCCTTCGTCGGCGGGTTCGTAGGCGATACCCAGATACGCCGTGGCCGGGAGTGCCGGCTGCGACTCCTCGAGGAAGGGCATGTGCTCGTAGTAGGGCATCTGATCGTGGTAGGGCATCTGCCCGCCGTATGGCATGGGGCCGTACCAGGGCATACCCTGTTGCCCGTACGGCATATGAGGCATCACACCGGCGTCGTCCGACCATAGCGGCACCATCGCCCGGCTTGCGCGTCCGGCGCCGAAGCCGATCGTCAGGCCGGCGCCGCACGCGACCGCGACCACGGCCAGGGCCACGACGACAATCCCGATCACTTGCCACGTGCTGTACCGCGTGGCGGTCATGGCGTCGGGGGAAGCCTCGGCCTTGACCGGCGGAGTCGGATTGGCCTTGGTGCTGCGTCTAGGGGTTGAGTTCGCCATCGATCACGCTCCTGAAACTGATGAGGGGTTGCGCACCGACAAGTGGGATTCCATTGATGAAGAAGGTGGGTGTGCCGTTAACGCCCAGGGACGCCGCCTCGCGGGCATCCGCTTCGACTTCGGCGCCTTCGGCGCCTTCGTCCAGGCACGTTCCCAGGGCGTTCACATCCAGGTCGAGGCGGTCGGCATAGGCCTCGTAGGCAGCGCGGCCGAGGCCGAGATCGCCCGACATGAGGGCGTCGTGGAATTCCCAGTAGGCGCCCTGCCGTCCGGCGCAATTCGCCGCTTGCGCGGCGACAAACGACTCGGGGCTGGTGACCGGGAAATCCCGGTAGACAAAACGGATCTGATCCGGATAGGTCGCCATCAGGAGGGGAAAGGTCTCGGCGTGGAACTTCTTGCAGTAGGGGCAGTTGAAGTCGCTGAATTCGATGATCGTGATCGGGGCGTCCGCCGGGCCGAGGGACGGATCATCGTCGGGCCCGACGTCGAAACGCTGCGGCGCCTGCGATTCCGGCTCGTCGGCGACTGCTTGCCCGGCCGAAAGGGAGGTCGGCCGACCCCAGATGAGGTACCCCGAAGCCAGCCCGAGGACGCACGCCAGGGGGACCAGCGCCAGAACGAGATGGCTCCGCCGAAGGACGACGTAGTCGGAAGGTTTCTCCTTGGCCGATGGCTGCGGGGAGGCGGCTTCGGTTGACTCGCTCATCGGGTGCATTCTAGCACTCCGGCTCCTGGCCTTCGCCGGTCGCCCAGCGACTCTAACCATACTCTCATGCGGCCCTCCGAAGGACAGGCGGCGGCCTGCCGGCGAGCCGGACCTCCGCGGGGATCGTGGAAGCCGTGGTTGTCAAGCGGAGGCGGGGCGGCTATAATGACGGTTCAGGGCGGTTAGCTCAGTTGGTTAGAGCGTTGCGTTGACATCGCAAAGGTCGTAGGTTCGAGTCCTATACCGCCCACAGGAACCGTTTGACGGTATCGTCGAACGGTTCTTCTGCTTTTTCAGGGATCCGGATCGAGGTACACCGCTCGGCTTCGTTTCCTATCGGCCCTCGAGTTTGCAGAACGGGTCGACGCTATCCTGCGACGCGTCGCGAGGTCTTGCTATCCGACAGACGCGGGCCGCAAGGTTCGTCGAAGATCGGCCATGGTAGAATGGCTTGCGCGGACCAACAATCAGGAGAGTCGCAGGCGATGTGAAGGTTGGCTCTTCTTCACATCGTTTTGTCTGCCGGAAGCAGACGCCAGATCGATCGCAAACAGGGGGCCTGCGGCGGCAACTGCAAACACAAAGGAGGTGGGTGCCAATGTGTGGCATTGCAGGAGCCCTTGAAGGCAACTCCCATCAAGATGTTCATCAAATGGTGATGCAGATCCAGCATCGCGGCCCCGACGGCGTGGGCGTGGTTCCCACGGAGGCCGCGACGCTGGGACACACCCGCCTGGCGATTGTCGATGTGAACCGAGGCCACCAGCCCCTCAAGCTTGGAGAGGCGTGGATCGCGTTCAACGGTGAGATCTACAACCACATGACCCTGCGTAAGATGCGCCTGCCGGGTCAAGACTTCCGGACGCACACCGATACCGAAACCATCCTGGGCCTGTATCAACGGTACGGGCCGCGGTTTGTTGAACTGCTGAATGGCATGTTCGCCCTGGCGATTTCGTGGCGGGGAGAGCTGTTCCTGGCCCGCGATCCGTTGGGGATCAAGCCGCTCTACTACGGGTACAAGAACGGAGGGGGCCTGCATTTCGCCTCGGAAGTGAAGGCGCTGGCTCTGGTGACGGACGACATCCATGAATTCCCGGCGGGGCACTGGTATCACAGCCGGCGGGGCTGGCACCGCTACTACCGGGTGGAAGACACCCTGCACGACGAATTGCCGCAGGTGCAAACGGACCACGATGCCCTGCAGGCCATCCGTTCATCCCTGCGATCGGCGGTCGGCAAGCGCATGATGTCGGATGTTCCGGTGGGGGTGAGCCTGAGCGGCGGCCTGGATAGCAGCATCGTCTCGATGATCGCCAGCCAGGACAACCCCGGGTTGCATTCCTTCGTGGTCGGCGTTGCCGGGGGAGAAGATCTGGATGCCTCGCGACGAATGGCTGAGGTGCTGGGCACACAGCACCATGAGTACATCTACACCGAACGTGAAATGCTCGAGGTGCTTCCCGAGGTGATCTACTATCTGGAATCCTTCGACCCGGCGCTCGTACGAAGCGCCATTCCCAACTACGTCCTGGCCCGGATGGCGTCGGACCATGTCAAGGTGATGCTGACCGGAGAAGGCGCCGACGAGCTCTACGCCGGCTACGCCTACCTTCAGCGCTATGAGGAGGCGCAGGATCTGCAAGGCGAACTGGTCCACATCACCGAGGCTCTGCACAACACCAACCTGCAGCGCGGCGACCGAATGTCGATGGCCCATGGTTTGGAAGCGCGGGTTCCCTTCCTGGACGTCGAGTCGGTTTCGCTGGCCCTCAGCATTCCGGCGGAATGGAAGCTGCAAACCGACGGTCGCCCGGCCAAGGATCTGCTCCGTCGCGCCTATGAAGGTCTCCTGCCGGATGAGATCGTCTACCGCCCAAAGATGAAGTTCTCGAAAGGGGCCGGCTCGTCCGACGTCCTGGCGGAGCGGGCCGAAGACGACGTCTCGGACGCCGATTACCGGCTCGAGAAAGAGCGCTTGAGGGAGGAGTGGGACTACCCTCTGCCCAACAAGGAGGCCCTGGTCTACTACCGGATGCTGCGGGATCATTATCAGGATGAATGGATCATGCCCAACATGGGCCGCAGTCGGAGTCTGTAGGCCGGAGGCCGCCGGAAGCACCCGCCTTCCTTGACGCAATCGCTGCTTGCGGCTAGGATTCGACCCCACAACCGCAGCGCGCATCGCGAAGACCGGGACGAGTAACCGGGACTGGCCCGACAGGGACCGGGGCGGACAGCTGAGAGCCCCCGGCGGGATCCATCCCGGCCAAAACCCCCCGTGAGCGTGACCCCGAACGCCAGTTCGTGGCCAGTAGGGTGAACGGCTCGGCCCCGTTATCGGCCGACCGAGGCGTCCTGCACCATCGGTGCAGGGCAATCTGGGTGGAACCGCGAGGCCGATCGGCCCACGCCCCAGCAGGCGTGGGCCGATGTTGTTCGGAGGTGCAGGATGTCTGTGGAACGCTATGAGGAGTCTGAGCTCTACCGGATCCGGCATTCGACGGCGCACGTCATGGCCCAGGCGGTGATGGAGATGTTCCAGGGGCAGGCCCGGATTGCCATCGGCCCGCCGATTGAGAACGGCTTCTACTACGACTTCGATCTGCCGCGCTCCCTGACGCCGGAGGACCTGGAGGCGATCGAGAAGCGGATGCGGGAGATCCTGGCCGGCGGCCACATCTTCGAGCGGCGCGAACTCTCGGCCGACGCCGCCCGCGAGCTGTTCGCCGATCAGCCCTTCAAGATCGAATTGATCGACGGGCTCGAGCGCGGTGGGACCGACGAGTACGGAAACGAAATCGACGAGAAGCCTGTCATCTCAACGTATTCTCATGACACGTTTACCGACCTGTGCCGGGGCCCGCACGTTGACAGCACGGCGAAGATCAATCCGGACGGTGTCAGACTCCTCAGCGTCGCCGGGGCCTACTGGCGCGGTGATGAGTCGCGCCCGATGTTGCAGCGGATCTACGGGACAGCCTGGCCGACGGCCGAAGAACTCGAACAGCATCTGGAGATGCTCGAAGAGGCCAAGCGCCGGGACCATCGCAAGCTCGGCCGCGAGCTGGAGATCTTCGTCTACGACGAGGAAGTCGGCCCGGGGCTTCCCCTATGGCTGCCGAACGGGGCCGTCATGATCGAGGAATTGGAGCGCCTGGCCAAAGAGACCGAGGCGCAGGCCGGGTACGTGCGCGTGCGGACCCCGCATCTGGCCAAGGAGGACCTGTTCCTTCACAGCGGGCATCTGCCGTACTACGCGCCCTCGATGTATCCCCCGATGGAGATGGAGGGCACGCGCTACTACGTCAAGCCGATGAACTGCCCGATGCATCACAAGATCTTCGCCAGCCTGCCCCGGTCGTATCGGGACCTGCCGCTGCGCCTGGCTGAGTACGGCACGTGCTATCGCTATGAGAAGAGCGGGGAACTCTTCGGCCTGCTCCGGGTCCGCTCGATGCAGATGAACGATGCTCACATCTATGTTCCCGAGGAGCAATTCGAGTCGGAGTTCCTGGCCGTTGTCCAGCTGTACCTCGAGTACTTCCGGATCTTCGGGATCGACAAGTACGTGATGCGGTTCAGCACGCACCACAAGAAGGGCCTCGGCAAGAAGTACGTCGACAACGAGCGCCTGTGGCTCAAGACCGAAGCGATGGCTCGCTCGGCGATGGAGCACGGAAACGTCCCGTTCGTCGAGGTCGCCGACGAGGCAGCCTTCTACGGTCCGAAGATCGATGTCCAGATCTGGAGCGCCACCGGGCGCGAGTTCACCCTGGCGACCAACCAGGTCGATTTCGCCCAGCCGGATCGGTTCGACCTTCGCTTCATCAACAGGGAGGGCCAGGAGGAGATGCCGCTGGTCATCCACCGGGCGCCGTTGAGCACGCACGAGCGGATGATCGGATTCCTGATCGAGCACTACGCCGGGGCTTTCCCCGTTTGGCTGGCGCCGATCCAGGCCGTCGTGATCCCGATCGCCGACCGGCACGTGGACTATGCCCGGGCAAGCGCGGCGCGCCTGCAGGCGGCGGGCGTCCGGGTCGAAGTGGATGATCGGACCGAACGGATGAATGCGAAGATCCGCCAGGCCCAGCTCAAGAAGATCCCCTACATGCTGGTCGTGGGAGACCGGGAAGTGAGCGACGGGGCGGTGGCTGTTCGGGTGCGATCCGGAGACGACCTGGGGGCGATGCCGCTGGAGGCGTTCGTCCAGCGCGCCGTCGGAGAGATCACGGGTCGCGTCTAGGCGGGGCCCTCATCGGGCTCTCATCCGGGGGGTTGGCCGACGCGGGTAGAATCCAGCCGGCTCACCATGAACCTCCACCTGGCGACTTTCCTCACCGTTCCCCTGCTGGGAATGGCTTCGATCGGCGGCCCGCCGCCGGCCTCGGACTACCTGTGCCCGCCGCGGGTTCAAGTGCGGCATCCCGAATTGTGTCCCGCCACCGGTCCCGGGGCGGCGCTGCTGTCGCTGGCGGAGGCGGGGCTGTACCCGACCATGCCGCTCCCGACGGTCCCGCTCGACGGGCACTTCTACTACGTGCCCATGGAGTATCTCCGCTCCGGCAACAAGTCGGTCCGATTGTTCTCGAGCCCGGAGGAGGCGCTTGCCGGGGAAGGTGCGAGGGGATCCATCCCCGAAGGTTTCGTGTATCTGTACTACTCCTCTCGCTTCGACAGCGGCGACCGGGCGGCCTATGCCACCTCGGGCGGCTACGTCAGTTCGAGCGACGCCTCCGAGTTCAAGCCGCCCACCTACCATGGTCAGGCTTTCAGCCGGACTCCCGATCGTCCCTTCGGCTGGGTCATCTCGGGGACCTTCACTGCACGTGAACCCGGGACCGAAATCTATACCGATCACTGGCTGAGCAAGTTCGACGTCGTCCAGATCTACGACACCCGACGGGTCGGGGAGTGGGACTGGTATCAGGTCGGACGCGACGAGTGGATCGAGCAGCGCAACGTCGCCCGGGTCGTCCCCGATGCCACCCGGCCGCCCGGAGTCGAGGGCGACAAGTGGGTTTCTGTCAATCTGTACGAACAGACCGTCACCGCCTACGAAGACGGCCGGCTCGTGTACGCCACAATGGTCTCCACGGGTCGGAACGGATTCTGGACGAAACCGGGTACCTTTCAGGTCTGGGCGAAGCTCGAACGTGACCTGATGACGGGAGGGATCCCCGGGGAAGCAGGCTTCTACCACCTTGAGAGCGTGCCCTGGGTGCTCTACTTCGATCAAGCCCGCGCGCTGCATGGCACCTACTGGCACGCCAAGTTCGGGACGACGACGTCGCGAGGGTGTGTCAACCTGCCGATGACGGACGCTCAGTGGTTCTACGAGTTTGCCGACGAGGGCACCTACGTCTACGTGTTCGACCCGTCCGGCCAGACCCCGACGGACGAGGCCTCCTACGGCTCCGGCGGGGCCTAACCCGCCGTCTCCCACCCCTGGCGGTGGGATCACCCCCAGGTAGCACCACTGGTACCAAGGTCCTATCCCTGGCGGATTCCGCCTTCTCTACAATGCAGGTGGCTTCTGTTGGCTTCGCCCAGGGAGGCGGCACCGCCCCAAGGATGTACGCCGAGAACGAGATCCTGTTCCCCCCTCGGTCGATTCCCCACCTGGCTAGGGCCCGAGGGCCGCGGTTTCGAGACCTGGTCGACCGAGTCATCGCGCTGCCGCCCGATCATCCCGACGCCCTGGCTTTCTCCTTGATGATGATCCGCCTGGACGGTTGCCTCGGCTGCGAGACGGATTCGTACCGGGCCATGAAGGGGTGCACCAGCTGCGCGCTGCAGTCGTTGAGGCGGTTCAAGGGGAGCGACCAGGAGCTGCTGCTCCGGTTCCGCAAGGCGCTTGACGACGTGCGAGCCTACCTCGCCGCCCACCCGATTCCCGAAACGGTCGACCTTCCACTGCCGGCGAAGGCCGCCTGACGTCGGCCCTCGACCCGCCGCGCACCTTCTCGTCCCCGGTTGCGGCCGGGGGCGGTCTTGCCTTGCAAGAGGTGCGATTCGGCGTTGGCAAACGGGCCGAAGCGCAGCCGCCGTCTGATTGGCCCGGTTCCACCGCTGTGCTACACTCCGACAACAGACCGCCGCCTCCATCGGATCCCCCCACGCCCGCCGGAGAAGAGCCATGCTCACTTCCGTGGAGAGAATCCTCTTCGCTCTGGCCGTCCTGATCAGCTTC
The DNA here is from genome assembly GCA_035471625.1 of Anaerolineales bacterium. Classification (GTDB taxonomy): domain Bacteria; phylum Chloroflexota; class Anaerolineae; order Anaerolineales; family E44-bin32; genus DATEVL01. Next base: position 10,326 of record DATIPT010000132.1, on the reverse strand, counting down.
TCTCTTAGCTTCCTTGCCGCCCGGCGGATCATCCGGACGATCGGGCGCGGCCAGGGTCGGCCAGAACTCGGCCAGTTCGGCCGCCGCCTCTTCGATGCGGCGTTCAAGTTCGTGACCTTTGCGCCAACCTTCCGGGTCCGAAGGTGGACCAGCCTGTTCCATGCTCTCGTCGGCTGGGGCTTCACGTTCTACATCCTCGTCAATCTGGTCGATGTTGCCGAGGCGATGCTCCCCGGCTATCTCTTCCTCCCGGATCATCCCGTCGGCGACCTCTTCCGTCTCGGGGCGGACCTGCTTTCGGTGGGGGTCCTGCTCGGGATGGCCTACCTGATCCTGCGCCGATTCGTGACCCGACCGGTCTCGCTCGGCGTGCGCGACACGACCCTGCTGCACCCAAAGGCGCACCGCGGAATCCGGCGGGACTCGGCGATCGTCGCCGGATTCATCGTGCTGCATGTCGGTGCCCGCTTCGTGGGACGGAGTTTCGTCCTGGCGCAGGAGGGACTTGACCCTTGGGAACCCTTCGCCTCGGCGCTGGCCGGGGTTTGGGGTGGCCTAAGACCGGCGGCTTTGGAGGCGGCGATCCATGTATGCTTCTGGCTCGCGCTGGGGTTGATCCTGGCGTTTCTGCCCTACTTCCTGTACTCCAAGCACATCCACCTGTTCTTTGCACCGCTCAACTTCCTGCTCAAGCCGAGGCGTCTCTCGATGGGGGCGCTCGATCCTCTCAACTTCGACGACCCTTCGATCGAGCAGTTCGGGGCTTCCCGGCTTGAGCACCTCTCGTGGACGGCGATGGTCGACGCCTACGCGTGCATCATGTGCAACCGCTGCCAGGACGCCTGCCCGGCCTACACCACGGGAAAGGTCCTATCCCCGGCGGCGCTGGAGATCAACAAGCGCTACTTCCTGAACCAGGAGGGAGGCCGTCTCGCCGCCGGCGCCGAGAGCTCGCAAACCCTGCTGGACTTCGCCATCACGGCGGAGGCCGTCTGGGCGTGCACGGCCTGCGGGGCGTGCGTCGAAGTCTGCCCGGTCGGCAACGAGCCGATGCGCGACATCCTCGAGATCCGCCGCCATCTCGTCCTGACCGAGAGCGTGTTCCCTGATCAATTGCAGGCGGCGTTCCGCGGCATGGAGCGGTCGGCCAATCCGTGGGCGATCGGTCCTGAGAAGCGGCTCGAGTGGGCGGAGGGACTCGACGTCCCCCTGGTCACCCAGGTGACCGATCCGGAGATCCTGTGGTGGATCGGCTGCGCTCCGGCCACCGACGCCAGGGCGCAGAAGACGGCCAGGTCCCTGGCCCGGGTGCTGCTGGCGGCGGGAGTCCGCTTCGCCGTCCTGGGGAGCGAGGAGCGCTGCACCGGGGACTCGGCCCGTCGCGCCGGGAATGAGTACTTGTTCTATGAACTCGCCCAGGCGAATATCGAGACCTTGAAGCGTGTAGCACCGAAGCGAATCCTCACGATGTGCCCCCACTGCCTGCATACGTTGAAGAACGAGTACCCGGCCTTCGGCGGAAACTTCACGGTCGTGCACCATTCGGAATTCCTCGGGGAGCTGATCGCCCAGGGGCGACTCAAGCCGGAGACGGCCGCGGCCTCCGACCTGCTAACCTTCCATGACCCTTGCTACCTGGGCCGACAGAACGGCATCGTCGGGGCGCCACGAGAGGCGCTTGCGGGAGCCGGAGTGAAGCCCCTTGAGATGGAGCAGGCCCGCCAGGGCTCGTTCTGCTGCGGCGCCGGAGGCGGGCAGATGTGGAAGGAGGAGGAGCATGGCGAGGAACGCGTCAGTCTGCGCCGTCTGCGCCAGGCGGAGGCCACGGGCGCGCACGTGATCGGCGTCGGATGCCCGTTTTGCCTGATCATGCTCGGCGACGCCGCCAAAGAAGCGGGCTCAACGATCGAGGTCCGTGATATCGTCGAAGTCATCGCCGACCGACTGCCCGGGCAATAGGCTAGCCGTAGGAGGCACAACTTCAGGATGACGACACCTCCGCCGCCTCAACCCACGTTGCGCAGCATCGTCGTGGGGATTCTCCTCGGCGTTGTCCTCGTGGTCGTCATCTGCTCGGCTTCGAGCGTCGTCAAGTGGGTCGGGGCTCCGTTCTTGGTTGTGCCGCGTGTGCTGGGGATCCTTGAGCCCGTTCGGGGAAACGAGATCGTGACGGTCCCGATGGGCTCGCCACCGACGGCGGTGACCTTTCCACGCCCGGATACCTATGCCATCTACATTGCCGATGTCCCACTGCTCGAAACGACCAACACGATGATCGATGTGGATGCCGCCCCGTGGCTGGTCATCCAGCGCGCCGATACCGGCGAGACGATCCCGGTCGAGTACATCGATCGAGGGTTGATCCCTTTCGATGAACCCCGGGTCCCAGGGCGGCCGGTGATGCGAATTGAGGTCCCCGCGGCTGGAACCTACGTGATGGTCCACCCGAGGCGCGGCTTCAGTTTCTATCTCGTCCCCGATCGGGTGAGCGGCAAGGAAGCCTTGATCGTCCTCTTGATCCTGGCCCAGCTTGCCCTCCTGTCGATTCCCCTTCTCGTGATCTATGGGCGGCCGTGGCTGGCCCGGCGAAGGCGCTGGCGCGAGCATCAGCGCGAGCGGCGGGAGGCCTCCGACGCGGTCTTGCGCCGCCGGGCGAATCGCTGACGGTCTCGAATCGGACACCTGGCCTGCGGGCATGAGAGGGGGTCGGTTGCTCACTCTCTGGGCCCTCCTTGCCGTCGTTCTCCTCCCAGGCGTGGCTACGGTTCTCATTCCATTCGGGTTTGTCTCACGCGGACTGGGTGTCGTTCCGCCCAACCTCGGCGCGCTTGAGATCACGGCGTTGGGGATCGGAGGCGCCGGGCTCGCTCTTCTGAGCACTTGTGTGTGGATGTTCTTGCGCGAGGGCCGGGGCACCCTCGCGCCGATCGATCCACCCCAACGCATGGTGGTCACGGGCCCCTATCGCGTCGTCCGAAATCCAATGTACCTTGGCGTAGTCATGACGGTCGCTGCCGAAGCGGTGCTCTTTCGATCCCTGGCCCTGGCGGCTTACGCCGCGGCCCTCCTCGTGGCGTTTCATCTCTTCGTCATCCTCTACGAGGAGCCGAACCTTCGACGGAAGTTTGGGCGGCCCTACACCGACTACGCCGAGGCCGTGCCGCGATGGGCGCCGCGCCTGCCTTTCCTGAGAGACGAAAGGCAATCGCCGTCCGGTTCGTGACGGGGATCACGCTTCCACGGTCATGATCCGTGGGTCCATCTTGAGATTCTGGACTGATCCGGATAAGATTCGATTGCTACCGCCCGTTGTCCCACTGGGATCATCGATTGCCCTTCGGCCCGGCCGAGCCCGCCGGGGCAGCCACAACGCCTTGCCGGTCGATTCCTCGTCGCCCCAGTACGTCGACTCCGGGCTGACATGCTGGATTTGAACCCACGTTCCCTTGTGAGCCGGTTGAGGTCCGGATGAAGACGCCAACCAAAGAAACTCTGCTCGAGATGTACCGCGTGATGCTGCTGGCGAGACGCCTGGACGAGCGCGCCTGGGTCCTTCACCGGCAGGGAAAGATCGCCTTCCACATCTCGGGGATCGGCCATGAGGCGGCCCAGGTCGGCGCGGCCTTTGCCCTGGAACGGGGCAAGGATTGGTTCGTGCCGTATTACCGGGATCTGGCCATGCTCCTCGCTCTGGGACTAACCCCACTTGAATTCGCGCTCGGTCTTCTCGGCAAGAAAGGCGAGCCAAGCTCGGGCGCCCGCCAGATGCCCAGTCACTGGAGCCTGCGGCGGGCCAACGTCGTTTCCCATTCCTCTCCGGTCGGCACGCAGACTCCCCACGCCTCTGGGATCGGCCTTGCGATCAAGATGCGCGGGGACTCTGCAGTCGTCCTGACGTCGATTGGTGAAGGGTCGACCTCTCAGGGTGAGTGGTACGAGGGGGTCAACTGGGCGGCGATCCATCGCTTGCCGGTGATCTTCCTGGTCGAGAACAACGTCTACGCCATCTCGGTGCGTCAGGAGCAGCAGATGGCCGTGGCCACGGTCGCAGAGAAGGCGTCCGGATTGGGCCTACCCGGTGTCACGGTAGACGGTCTGGATGCGTTGGCCGTCTTTGACGTTGTTTCGGAAGCGGCGGACCGGGCGCGCCGCGGCGACGGCCCGACGTTGGTCGAGACGCGCGTCCATCGCCTCACGCCGCATTCATCGGATGACGACGACCGCAGCTATCGACCCCGCGAAGAAGTCGAAGCCATGAAGGCCGGCGACCCATTGTCCGCGTTCGAGCAGAGGCTGAAGCAGAGCAAGGTACTCTCCTCGGAGAAGCAGGCGTCTCTCGAAGAAGAGATTGGCAAGACCGTGGCGGACGCCATCCAGGCCGCGGAAGCGGCACCGTACCCCGAGGTCTCCGAGGCGTCCTACCCTGTGTATGTAGAGGATATTCGCCGTGGCTGAGATCACTCTGATCGAGGGTCTGCGCCAGGCGATGGATGAGGAGCTGGCGCGCGACGACCGGGTCTTCATCGTCGGCGAAGACGTCGGACCGCGCGGCGGGGTCTTCCGGGCTACCCAGGGCCTGTTCGAGAAGTACGGCTCCGGCCGGATTATCGACTCCCCGCTGGCGGAGCTCTCGATCATCGGGGTGGGGATCGGTGCGGCGCTTTACGGCTTGCGACCGATCTGCGAGATCCAGTTCGCCGACTTCATCCATCCGGCGTTCAATCAGATCGTCAACGAAGCGGCCAAGATGTGCTACCGCTCGAACGGTGAGTGGACCGTGCCCATGGTGATCCGGGCGCCGTACGGCGGCGGGATCGGAGGCGGACTGTATCACTCGCAGTCCCTGGAGGCCTTCTTCGCCCATGTGCCGGGCCTGAAAGTCGTCGTGCCTTCCACGCCGCGCGAAGCCAAGGGACTCTTGAAAGCGGCGGTGCGAGACCCGAATCCGGTCCTGGTATTCGAGCCGAAGAAGGGGTACCGGTTGATCAAGGGGGAGGTCCCCGAAGGAGAGGAGATCCTCGAGCCGCTGGGCGTCGCCCGGGTTTCGCGCGTCGGCACGGATCTCACTGCGATCGCCTACGGGATGATGCACCACTACACGCTGCAGGCCGCCGATGCACTTGCTCAGGAAGGGATTTCGGTCGAGGTCATCGACCTGCGGACCCTGCTCCCGCTCGACAAGGCCACGGTGCTCGGCTCGGTCGGCAAGACGGGCAAAGCCCTGATCATCTATGAGGACAACCTGACCGGGGGGTATGGCGGAGAGATCGCCGCCATCCTGGCGGATGAGGCCTTCACCGATCTGGACGCGCCGGTTCGGCGGCTGGGCGGTCCCGACGTGCCGGCAATGCCGTACTCACATCCGCTCCAGGACTGGTTCCTCCCGAACCCGGTAAAGATTGCGGGAGCGATGCGGGAACTGGCGGCGTTCTAGGCGTGGGGTCAAAGGACGACGTCCAGTGCGCTGGTGAGCACAGAACAGATAGGGAGTAGCGCATGTCGACCCAAGTCATCATGCCGCAGCTCGGCGAGTCGGTCGTAGAAGGCACCGTCTCCAAGTGGCTGAAGGCCGAGGGCCAGCCGATCAGCGAGTTCGAGCCGTTGCTCGAAATCAATACCGACAAGGTCGACACCGAGATCCCGGCGCCCGCAAGCGGGATCCTGTTGAGAGTCTTCATCGCCGAGGGGCAGACGGTCCAGGCAGGGACGATTCTGGGGGTGATCGGTGAGGCGGGCGAGCCTGTGCCCGAGGCTCCGCCGGCGTCCACGGCGGCTCACCCGACCTCGCCCCGACCGGCTGTGGCGGAGATGCCGTCCCCGGCGCCCGAGCCCGTTCGTGAGCCGGCGCCTGCTGCGGCTTCCGCGAGGCCGGATCTGGGCTTCATCTCGCCGGTCGTGGCGAAGATCGCCGCCGAACACCGGATCGACCTCTCGCTCGTCAAGGGCTCCGGCGCCGGAGGGCGGATCACGAAGAAGGACGTTCTCGCCTACGTGGGATCGATCCCGGCGGCTGTCCCGGCCTGGGAACAACCGGCATCGGGTGAGCTCTTCCGGCCGAGCGAGGAGGTTTTCGGGGGCCCGCCGAAGGCAGGGCCGGCTCCCGGGGACGTGATTCCTCACAACGCGGTTCGGCGTCAAATCGCCGAGCACATGATCCGCTCGCGGCGGACGAGCCCGCATGTCACGACGGTGATGGAGGCGGATCTCAGCCGCGTCGTGGCCCATCGCCAGGCTCACAAAGAGATCTTCGCCCGGGATGGGGTCGATCTGACCTACTCGGCCTATTTCGTGATCGCCAGCGTTGCCGCGTTGAAGGCGGTGCCGTGGGTGAACGCCTCCTGGACCGACGAAGGGGTCGTTCTCCATCGTCAGGTCCACGTCGGGATGGCGGTGTCGCTCGGGGATGAGGGCTTGATCGTGCCGGTGATCAAGAACGCCGATCAGCTCTCGCTGCTGGCGGTCGCAGCCGCGATCAAGGACCTGGCGAACCGAGCGCGGTCGCGCAAGCTCAAGCCCGACGACGTCCAAGGGGGCACGTTCACCATCACGAATCACGGCGTGAGCGGTTCGCTGTTCGCCACGCCGATCATCAACCAGCCTCAGGCCGCCATCCTGGGGGTCGGGAAGATGCAGAAGCGGGTCGTCGTGATCGAATCGCCCGGGGATGATGCCTTCGCCATCCGGCCGATGGCCTACCTGACGTTGACCTTCGACCACCGGATGCTCGACGGGGCGGTCGCCGATCGGTTCCTCTCGGTCGTCGTTGAGCGATTGGAGACGTGGAGTTGAGCTGGCAGGGGCCGACCCCGAAGCGGGCTGAAAGCGCGCCGGGGTTTCCAGGCCGGATCGGCTGACAACGCGGAGACAAGGAGAATCTATGGCTGCCTACGACGTGATCGTGATCGGAGCCGGCCCCGGCGGCTACGTGTGCGCCATCCGCGCCTCCCAGCTCGGGCTGAAGACCGCCGTCGTCGATCGCGAGTGGCTCGGGGGCGTGTGCCTCAATGTCGGGTGCATTCCTTCGAAGGCGCTCCTGCGAAACGCGGAGATCGCGCATCTGCTGCGGGAGCAGGGAGACGACTTCGGGTTCAAAGTCGAAAGCCTCAAGCTCGACTTTCCGGCGGCCGTCCGCCGCAGCCGCCAGGTTTCCGATCGGCTGGTGAAGGGCGTCGGCTTCTTGATGAAGAAGAACAAGATCGATGTGCACATGGGCGAGGCCCGGCTGGTTGGGCCCGGCACGGTCGAGGTGAAGGGTTCGGAAGGCGCCGCCAGCCACACGGCCCGCCACATCGTGGTCGCGACAGGAGCAAGCCCCATGACGATCCCGGGCGTCTCGCCCGACGGGGAGCGCGTCGTGACCTATCGCGAGGCGATTCTGCAGGAGCGCCTGCCCAAGTCGGTCATCATAGTCGGGGCCGGCGCGATCGGCTTGGAGTTCGCCACGGTTTGGAACTCGTACGGGACCGAGGTCACACTGGTGGAAATGCTCCCCCGGATCGCCCCGACGGAGGACGAAGAGGTCAGCAAGGAGCTCGTCAAGGCGTTCACGAAACGGGGGATCCAGATTCTGGAGGGGACCAAAGTCGAATCGGTCGAGGCGCTCAAGACGAAGGTCAAGGTCAGGGTGGGTTCGGCGAACGGGGCGCAGGACCTGGAGTCCGAGCAAGTCCTTGTGGCCGCCGGGTTCCGGCCGAACACCAAGGACCTCGGCCTGGAAGCCGTGGGCGTCCGCCTTTCGGACCGAGGTTTCATCGAAATCGATGATCGGATGGCGACGTCTCTTGAGGGTGTGTGGGCGATCGGTGACGTCACCGGGAAGCTGATGCTGGCGCACGTCGCTTCGGCGATGGGGATCATTTGCGCCGAGAATATCGGCGGCGTGGAAACGGTGACCCTGGCCTACGAGAACATGCCGCGCGCCTTCTACTGTCAGCCTCAGGTTGGGTCGTTCGGCCTGACGGAGGCCCAGGCCAAGGAGCGCGGCCATGAGGTGAAGGTGGGGCGCTTCCCGTTCCAGGCAAACGGCAAGGCGCTGGGATTGGGTGACTACGCCGGCTGGGTGAAGATCGTCAGCGATGCCAAATACGGGGAGATCTTGGGGGCGCACATGGTGGGTCCTGAGGTGACCGAGCTCCTTCCAGAACTCACCCTGGCCCAGATGATGGAATTGACGCCGGCGGAGATCGCCCGCAATGTGCATGCGCATCCGACCCTCTCGGAGGTCCTGATGGAGGCGGCCCATGCCGCCTCCGGGCACGCGATCCACATCTGAAGCGCAGGGCGGCTGCGAGACCCAGGGGGAGGGAGATGTGACCGAAGTCAGTCAAGCTCGGCGAGCCCAGAGCGCCCACGCGACAGCTCTGCTGGCCCTCCCCAACATCGTCGGGGTGGGCGTCGGCTTCCGCGAACGCGGCGGGCGGTTGACCAATGAAATCTGCGTTGTGGCTCTGGCCCGGAGGAAGATCGCCTCGGCCGGCATGGCTCCGGATCTAAGGGTGCCTGCCGCAGTGGACGGTGTCCCGACTGATGTCCGCGAGGTCGGCGACCTCAAGGCCCACGCCGCCCGAACCGAGCGCTGGCGACCGGCGCCAGGAGGCGTGAGCATCGGCCATTTCCAGATCACGGCCGGGACTCTGGGTTGCACCGTGCGGGATCGAGCAACCGGCACCCGTCTGATCCTCTCGAACAACCACGTCTTGGCCAACGGCAACGACGCTGCACCGGAAGACCCGATCCTCCAGCCGGGCGTGGCCGACGGCGGCCGTGAGGAGACTGACCCGATCGCCTCTCTGGAGCGTTTCGTCCCGATCGCGTACTCGCAGGAACCGGCGACGTGCGGCATCGCTCGCACCCTCGTCCAACTGGGCAACGCGGTGGCATCGGCCATTGGCTCGAAGCACCGCCTGGCGGCGTACCGTCAGGACACACAAGCCGTCAACCAGGTGGATGCTGCCGTCGCCCGGCCCTGGATGGGCGCGGACCTCGCCGATGAAGTCCTGGAGATCGGGCGGCTCACCGGATCCGGGACCCCGGCGCTGGGACAAGCGGTTCGGAAATCGGGGCGAACGACGGGGTTGACGACAGGTGTGATCACGGTTGTCGAAGCAACCGTCGACGTTGACTATGGGGGGAAGACGGCGCGTTTCGAGCGGCAAGTCCTTTCGGGGCCGATGTCGAAGCCGGGTGATTCAGGGTCAGTGCTCGTCGCTGCCGACGCGCCGGTCGCCGTGGGGCTTCTCTTCGCCGGTTCCGACCAGGTAACGATCTACAATCCGATGCGGACCGTGCTGGATGCCCTGGAGGTTGAGATGGTATGACCGAATCGCCCGACTCCAAGACGCTCGAGGCGATCCGTGTCAAGCAGATTCACGAGGCGGACCTGCTGGCCAAGGCCAACGTCCTCGGGGTTGGGGTCGGGATGCGGCGAAGAAAGGGCGAGCCGACGGACGAAGTGGCGGTTGTAGTCTTGGTCAGCCGGAAGGTTCCGGCCGCGCAACTGGCTCCCGCCGACCTGATCCCGCGGGAGATCGATGGTATCCCTGTCGACGTGCTCGAAGTCGGCGAGGTTCGGGCAGCGAGCGGCGTGGACAAGCGGCACGATGGCGGGTCTTGAATCGCATGGTGCGAGCCCTGCCTTCGCAGAGTTCAATAGGGCACCACAATGGGCTCCCGCAAGAGCGGGTTTGTTTTGGGCAGGTGGCCGAGCAGCGCAGTTTCGGGAGGCAGGGTCCTCCTTCAGAATCCTGACAGGTCGGGGCCGCAAGATTCAGTTGTGTTGATGTGAGGTTGTCCAGGTGGCCGAGCTGACCGTTCTTATTCCATGCCTGAATGAAGCGGACACCCTCGCGAAATGCATCCACAACGCTCACGAGGGTGCGAGAAGATGCCAAGTTAGAGGATACGAAGTTCTTGTTGCGGACAACGGTAGCACTGATGGTTCCCCGGAGATCGCCCGCCGTGAAGGTGCAAGGGTCATTGACGTCCCCGTTCGAGGGTATGGCGCTGCCTTGGGAGAAGGGATCCGGCAGGCAATTGGCAAGTACATCATTATGGGCGACGCCGATGATAGCTACGACTTCACACAGATCGGTCCGTTCCTCGAGCGCCTGCGTGGCGGGGATCAATTGGTCATGGGGACACGTTTGCGCGGCGAGATCCTCCCAGGGGCAATGCCTCCCCTGCATCGCTACCTTGGCAATCCTGTTCTGACTCTGATCGGCAACCTGCTATTCCGAGTGGGCTTGAGCGACTTCCATTGCGGGCTTCGAGGATTCGACCGAGAGGCTATTCTTTCGCTGGAACTCCGCACGCGTGGCATGGAGTTCG
>DATIPT010000131.1:0-3680 GCA_035471625.1 Anaerolineales bacterium | reverse complement strand
GGCCGACCTGTCGGGTGCAGATCTGGTGGAGGCGACACTGTGGAAGGCAGACCTACGGGGGACGCGGCTGTCGACGTGCCGCCACCTGGTGATGGCCACTGTGAGACTGGCCCGATACGACGAGGCCACCCGGTGGCCCCCGGGTTTTGACCCAGTCGGGGCGGGAGCAGTCCGAGCCTGAGGGGCCGTCCCGAGCTCAGGACTTGCTCTTCAGTACCGAGTCGGGTCGAACCTGTCCCGTGGAGAACGCGAAGTATCTCTTAATGCGCCGCGGCATGGGCTCACACAGTGTTCGTATTCTGTGCGTCGCGTCCGCTTGAAACGGCGATCCGGCGGATTGCGGATCGTGTGGATTGGAGCGGAGGAAGACATGAGAGAGGCCTTGACCGGCCGAACGGTCGATGATCGGGGGCGTAGCTGGCCCGGAGTCGCCATGATCGTTGGTGGCGCGGTGATGATCCTGGTGTGGCCCGTGTTCACGATCCTGCACGGCCCGACCTCGGTGAACGAGGGCGGGGAGTTTCTTGGACTCGACCCGGAGTTTTGGAGCGCGATGATGGAAGGGCCGTCGCTTCTGTTGATGGCTGCCGGACTCTTCGGTGCTCGGCCAAGGTTCACTGTGAACTCGACCGGAGGTGGTCGGATCGGATTGGGGCTGGCGATGCTTGGCCTGGTGGTTCCGGGGATTGCCAACCTTGCAGCTCTGGCCGTGTGGCCTCCGCTCTTGGCTCCGCTGTTGGGTGTGGGTCTGATCATGATCGCCCGGGCCCAGCTCGACCGCCGGGCGGTTGGGCGTTTCGCTCGACCGCTCCTGGTCGGGATGGGTCTCACTCAGCTTTTTGCCTTCTTGTGGTTCCTTCTGGTCCGACCCGATGTTCTCGACCAGATCAACGGCTACCGGATCTATGGGGTGGTTGCCAACGTGCTGTTCGGCCTCGGCTGGATTCTGCTGGGAATCGGCCTTCTGAACAGCACGACAGCTCAAACGGCCGGCGCCCACTGACGGGAGGAGCCGACTGTGAGGCGGCGGTCCCGGCGATGAGTGCGGAAGTCGATGACTTGACCCGATTCGGTCTCGGGCCGCGCCCGGGCCACGTTTGGGCCGCAGACAAAGCAGAGCGAAGCGGCCCCTCGACCATAGGAAGGAGGGACCTGTGCGGCGACGCCCTTCCGGCCTTCAGGTCTGGGCTGCCTCCCAGGCGGCCTGGCCATCGCGGGCGTCGAGCCACAACTCTGTCCCTGTCTGGTGACCGAGGTCCGCAAGGGCGAACGTGGCCTTGGCGGCCCCTCCTGTGAGCGGCCGACTCCACGCTTCGGGTTGGGACAACTCGGTGAGAACGGCCAGCGAGTCGATCCCCGTCCAGTAGAACCGGGCTCTCTCCACGCCTCCCTGTGACTGGACTGCCTTGCAGTACGCCAGCGCAGCAAGTGCGAACTGGTTGCGGTCGGCGTCGTCACGACGCTCCCACCGTTGGATTCCGATTGCCATCGAACACCTCTCGTCGGAGGCCCGACTCTATCCTGCCGGCCGTGGCGGGGCCGGATGAAGGGCGTCCCTCGATGGTCGGATTCCGGCGCGAAGGACCGCCGGTCCTCGATACCCTTCGTCGATCCTGGCGTCCGGTTGAGCCGATCTTCCGCGCCGGCGGCCGCGGTCAGGCCGGATTGCCCATGGTGCGCATGAACACTTGCATCCCGTAGTGGATGGCGATGAGCCCGCCCAACTCCATGATCTCTGCCTCGGAGAAGTGGCGCTTGCCCTCGGCATAGAAGTCGGCATCGACCTGCTCGGGCCGGCGGTACATCAGCCAGGCGTATCGCAGGGCCCACTTCTCGGCGTCGGTGAAGTCGGGGTCTGTGTCGAAGCCGGTGCGACCCGCCGCGATGCGCTCTTCGGTGAGACCCGAGGCGAGGGCCTCCTTGGAGCGGAGGTCACCGAAGTAGGCGTCCTCGGCCGTGGACGCCAACTGAAGACGAACGATCTCCTTGAGTCGATGGTCGACATTGCCTTCAAACAGCGACTCGGACATGGCGCCCCAGATCGCCTCGGCGTAGCCGGGCACTCGGGCCAGGATGCGCAGGAATACGGCCTCTTCGTCGCCGAGTCGGGCGAACGAGTCGAGGTCGATACCTTGCGCCTCTGCGTCGCTCTTCGGAATCGGATCGACGGCGGCCATCAGCTGTCCCCTTCTCCGCCGGTTCCGTCGCGCCGGGCGAGGGCCTCCGCCACCCTCTCGCTGAGGTGCGACACCGGCGAGTCTCCGAAGATCCTCCTGGATTCGTCCTGGCTGACGAGGGTGCCGTCCGGGGCGAACATCGGGTAGAAGTCGAGCGTTCGGAAGAACGTGTGATAGCCGACGTTGAACCCGATGAATACCCCCAGTTCCACGATCTCGGCGTCGGTGTAGTGCTCCCTCAGCCGGTCGTAGAACGATGCGTCGATCTGTTCCGGATGGAACTGCATCAGTTCGCTGTATTCGAGGGCGATCTTCTCGGCCGGAGTGAAGTCCGGGCTGTGGCGCCAGTTGTCGACGCCCTCGTCGATGCGCTCCTCGGTGAGTCCATTCCGCTTCGCCGAAGCGGATCGAACATTCCCTCAATAGTTGCAGCTGGCCGCTCGGGACAACTGCACCCGAATGATCTCCTTCAAGGAGTGGTCGATCGAACCCGTGTTGAAGACGGTACCCCACGCGATGTACAGCGCCTTCGAGAGGGCGGGATTGTGCCCTTGAATGGCGTGAAATGCGGGATCCGGCGCCCGGTGCTTGAGACACCTGCGGACGAATGGCGCCAGTTCCGACTCGAGCAGATCGTCGATTGCGAGCAGCGAGATGTTGGACATTCCACCTCCTATGTCAGGGATTGCTTCGGGTGTGTTGTAGGTCGTTCGTCTGTGGATCGCCCCGCATGTCTCGGCCCATATCGGCTCGGCCGTCGATGACGTCGGCCTTCCCGGGCGCACTGCCTGACCGGACACCTACGATCGGACCTTCAACGGAATCCCTGCGGTGGTCTTTGGGGAGATCCACCGCGGCCGAGGTCCCGGCCATTGCTCTGTCGAGGCCAAGGCCTTCTTGGTAGGCGATCGCACCACCCAGCCGGTTCATTGGGGCCCAATCCTTCCTGTGTCGATCGCCGACACATTGCGCCCTCGGCCGGTGCCGGTGACGGGAATGTGTGGCATCATGAGCGAACCTAGCAGCGAGGGAGGACCGCCACTCATGCCCATGTCGGATGAGCACAAGGCCGCATTGGCCGCCGGGAGACGTGAATCCCGGATCATCAAGTCCTATCTGAATGCACTTGGGGCCCGTCGCCCGGGACGACCGGTGACGAGGGAGTCTGTTGCAGGGCGTATCGGGGCGTTGCAGGCGAAGATCGATGCCGAATCCGATCCCCTCAGAAGGGTCGAATTGACCCAGGCGAGACTCGATGCAGAGGACCAGTTGGCTTCGCTCGCCGATTCCGATGACATCGAAGGCCTCGAGCGGGATTTCATCGAGGTTGCACGGTCCTATTCAGACCGGAAAGGCATCTCTTACGCAGCCTGGCGGGAGTCCGGGGTGGCGGCTGCCACCTTGAAGGCAGCGGGAGTTCCGCGCACTCGCCGCACCTGAAAGGGCTCAATCCCAGCCGAGTTCGTGGAGGCGGGTGTCGTCGATCCCGATGTGATGGGCGAC
>DATIPT010000130.1:0-24435 GCA_035471625.1 Anaerolineales bacterium | reverse complement strand
ATCATACGTACCTCCTCCAGCGGCGCTTCCGGCGCCGGACCCTGGATGTGGGGGAGCCGAAGTGGGCGCGTTCGGCTGGGATGACCGGTCTCTTCGCAACGGGCTCGGTCCGAGGGACCGGACCCGCTCGGTGATGCGCGTGGCGGCTTCGGCGAATTGCCGGCCCATGGCCGACGACATGTTGACCATCTCGATCCGCTCCGGCTCGATCCCGGTCCGCTCCAACAACCAGCGGATGTGCTCGACGCGCCGCCGGGCGTTCAGGTTGCCGGCGCGGAAGTGGCAGTCGCCTTCCAGGCAGCCGGCGACCATCACGCCGTCGGCGCCGGCCTCGAAGGCCCGTAGGACTTCGAGCGGATCGATCCGCCCGGTGCACGGGAGCTCGACGATGTGCGGCTCGCCCGGGTAGGCCAACCGCAGCACCCCGGCGAGATCGGCGGCGGCGTAGGCGCAGTAGTGACAGCAATACGCCACGATGCGCAGGGGCGACTCTTCGCCTGTCCTCATCGGGTCGCCTCCACTTCGAACAATGCCAGGACTTGCTTTTCCACCTGCTCCTGCCGGTAGTGCAGGAGTTCGATGGCGCCGGCCGGGCACTCGCCGACGCAGGTGCCGCAGCCCTGGCAGATCGACGGCTCGATGAACGCCGCACCGACGACCCCGCCGACGCCCTCGAGATCCGAGCGAACCACCGGGATGCCCAACGGGCAGACCCGGACGCAGGTCAGGCATCCGACACACGCCGCAGCCCGGACCTGGGCGACGATGCCGCCGGCACTCAACGTCGGGCGGGAAAGGACCGTCGCGGCTCGCGAGGCCGCAGCACGCGCTTGGACGATCGACTCGTCGAGCAGCTTGGGGTAGTGCGCCGCGCCGGCCAGGTAGATGCCGCTGCTGGCGAATTCGACCGGCCGGAGCTTGATGTGGGCCTCCAGGAACCAGCCGTCCTGATCGACAGGAACCTTGAGAGTCGTCGCCAGCTGGCGGCTTCCCTCGGCCGGGACCATCGGCATGGAAAGGACGATGCAATCGGCGACAAGCGTGAGGTCCCGACCGAGGGCCAAATCGCGAACTGCGACGGCGATCGGGCCCGTTCCCGGCGTGGGCTCAACGCGTGGCTGGTGTGCTTCCGTGTAGCGGACGAACCGGACTCCGAGCGACCGAGCCTGGGTGTAGAGACGCTCCTTGAAACCATACGTCCGGATGTCGCGGTAAAGAACCGTGACCTGGATCTCCGGATGGCGCTCCTTGAGATGCACCGCGTTCTTCAGGGCCTCGGTGCAGCACGTGCGGGTGCACGTCTGCTCCGCCGGACCGACGCACTGGATCATGACGATGTGCCGGGCGTCGCCCAATGACGCCGTCGCCAGCCGTTCTTCGAATTCCTGCTGGGTGAGGATGCGCGCATCGGTTCCGTAGCCGTAGGCCGGACCGCGATACTCCTGCGCGCCCGTCGCCACCAGGATGACGGCATGGCGGATCTCGAGCGTCCTTCCGTCGGCCTGTTGCACTCGGCTGGTGAAGTCGCCGACGAAGCCGTTCACCGCGGCGACCTCGGAGTTGAGGTGGACGCGAATGTTGGGCTCGGTCGTCAACCGTCCCACGAGGTCGGCCAGAACGTCCCGAGGATCGGCCGCCGGCCGGTCATCCGCGGAGGCGAGGCTCCGCAGATGGCGGAGCTGACCCCCCAATTCGGGTTCTCGCTCGACGAGGTGAACCTGGAAGCCCTGACCGGCAAGGGTGAGCGCGGCTGTCATCCCGGCGGGTCCACCGCCGATCACCAGGGCCGCCGGCTGAATCGAGACCGGTTGGCGGAACAAGGGCTCCAGCGAGGTGACCCGGGCCACCGCCATCCGGACGAGCTCGTTCGCCTTGTCGGTCGCGAGGGTCCTGTTGTCGGAGTGGACCCATGAGCACTGATTGCGGATGTTGGCCATCGCCAGCAGGTGCTCGTTGAGTCCCGCCTGGCGCAGGCAATCCTGGAAGAGGGGGCCATGGGTGAGCGGTGTGCACGAGGCGACAACGACGCGATTCAAGTTGTGTTCGGCGATCCGCTGCTGGATCGTTGATGTGCTGTCCTGCGAACAGGCATAGAGCAGGTGGTCGGCATGGACCACGCCGGGGAGCCGGGTGGCGTCTGCGGCGACGGCTTCGACGTCGAGGAAGCCGGCGATGTTCGATCCGCAATGGCACACGAAAACGCCGACGCGCGGCGTCTCTTCGGAGACATCGCGCTCCGGCGGATACTCGATGGTGCGGGCCAGATCGCCGCGTGAGGCCGCCAGGCGCGTCGCCGCCGCACCGGCGGCCGCTCCGGCGTCGATGATCGACTCGGGGATGTCCTTGGGCTCGCGGAAGGGACCGACGGCATAGACCCCCGGCCGGGAGGTCTCGACCGGCTCAAGGGGGGACGTCAGGCAGAAACCGTAGGCGTCGAGCGACACTTCCAGCTCGCCGGCCAGACGGCGGACCTCGTCGGAGATCTCCATCCCGATCGAGAGCACCACGAGGTCGAAGGCCTCCGTCGCCAGGATCGGGGGATGTCCATTCCCCGGCGGCGTTTCCGCCTGGTAGCGGACGACCAGATTCCCCGTTCCCGGCTCCTCCCGGATCTCGCTGACGCGACACCGGGTGTATTCGACGGCATACTGCTCGCGGGCGCGGCGGTAATAGGACTCGTAGCCCTTGCTGAAGGCCCGCATGTCCATCAGGAAGATGTGCGATCGCACTTCGGCATCATGCTCGCGTGCCAAGAGCGCCTGCTTGGTGGCATACATACAGCACACCGCCGAGCAGTAGTCGTGTTCCTGATCGCGTGACCCGATACACTGCAGGAACGCGATCCGCCGGGCCGGCGCGCCGTCGGAAGGCCGGACGACGTGGCCGGCAGTCGGCCCGGACGCCGAGAGCAGCCGTTCGAACTGGAGAGCTGTGACGACGTTCGGATATCGCCCCAGGCCGAATTCACCGGCCCGCTCGGCCCGGTACGGCTGATAGCCAGGGGCGAGGATGACCGATCCGATTTCGAGGGTCTCCTCCCGCTCCACCATGTTGTGATCGATGGCGAAGACGCCGCAGGCGTAGACGCACGCCAGGCACTCCGAGCAGACACCGCACTGCAGGCAGCGCTTGGCTTCGGCCCGGGCCTGATGCTCGTTGAGGCCGAGGACGACCTCCCGGAAGCTGGTGACCCGCTCCTCCATCGGCAGCAGGGTAGCTTCGATCCGCGGTTGTCGCCGTATCTCGCCCGACCGCATGCGTCGGACGAGGTCATCCTTGGTGAACTTCAAAGCCGGGGGAGCGGCAGGCTGGGCCGCTTGGATGTCGACCCCGCGCAGGTGACGGTCGATCGAGGTCGCCACCCGATGCCCAAGGGCGACGGCTTCAATGATGTAGGAGGCGCCGGTCTTGCGGCCGCCGACGATGAACAGACCAGGAATCGAACTCGCCAGCGTCGCCGGGTCGGCGGTCAGGTCGTCATAGTCTGAGTCGAGGAAGGTCAGGTCCGACTGCTGACCGACGGTCCCGATGACGGTATCGACCGAAAGCGTGAACTCGCTGCCGGCCTCGACCTTCGGACGCCGACGCCCCTTGGGGTCGACCGTCATCCCCTTTCCGGTGCGGGCCAGTTCGACGGTGCACACAGCGCCGTCCTCGGCGACGATCCGGGTGGCGGTCGTGTGCTCGTGGACCTGAATGCCCTCCGACTCGACCGCAGCCATCTCCCAGTGATACGCCGGGAGCTCGCCGCGCGGCCGGTCGAGCACCAGGTGGACCTGGCTGGCGCCGAGGCGCCGCGCCACCGCAGCCGCGTCGAGGGCCGTGATCCCGCCGCCGACCACGGCGACGCGATCGCCGATCTCGATCGGCTCTCCCAGACTGACCTTGCGCAGGAAGGTAGCGGCGGAAACCACACCCGAAGCGTCCTCGCCGTCGATCCCCAGACTGTGGTCGCGAGTCGAAATCCCGGTGGCCAGGCAGACCGCGTCATACCCTTGCTGCAGCAGATGCTTGGGATCGCTGACGGGTGAGTTCGTCTTGAGGACGACGCCAAGGGCAAGAATGTCGTCGATATCTTGTTGCAGGACGCCTTTGGGCAGGCGATGGGCCGGGATCCCGACGCGCATCATCCCGCCGGCGACGGGCAGGGCCTCGAAGATCGTCACGCCGTAGCCCAGCTTGGCGAGGTCGTGGGCAGCCGTGAGTCCCGCCGGGCCGGCGCCCACGACCGCGACCCACTGCGGCCGGGTCCGGGCGGCCGGTTGCACTGGCTCGCGTCCGTAGGCCAGGGCGTAGTCCATGACGAACCGCTTCAGCGACATGATCCCGACGGGTTCGTCGACCAGCGCTCGGGCGCAGTGCCCCTCGCACGGATGATGGCACGTGCGGCCGCACACGCTGGGGAAGGGGTTGTCTTCCTTGATGACCCGGAAGGCTTCGCGGTAGCGGCCCTCGGCGATCAGCGCGATGTAGCCCTGGGCTCGTTGCCCGACCGGGCAGGCCGCCCGGCAGGGCGCCGTCCCGAGCTTCTCGATCGCGTACGCTCCGGGAACCGCCTGCGGGTAGAGCTTGTAGGCTGCCCGGCGTTCCCCCAAACCCTCGTTGAACGGATCGGGCAGGATGACGGGGCAGACTTCGGCGCAGTCTCCGCAACCGACACATCGCGAGGTGTCGATGTAGCGAGGCTTGTGGCGGACGGTGGCGGTGAAGGCTCCGGCTTGCCCGTCGAGGCGGACGAGCTCGGTGTCGACCATCAGGTCGATATTGGGATGCCGGCCGGCGTCGACCAGCTTCGGGCTGATCGTGCACATGGCGCAGTCGTTGGTCGGGAAGGTCTTGTCGAGCTGGGCCATGCGGCCGCCGATGGCCGAGCGCGCCTCGGCCAGGTAGACGCGGAATCCCTGATCGGCCAGGTCGAGGCTGGCCTGGATGCCGGCGATGCCTCCGCCGACGACGAGCACCGCGCCGACAGGCCGGTCGGGGAGCGTCATGTCGCGACCTTCTCCAAGAGTTCGGCCACCACCCGGAGGAGCTCGGCGGGAGGGGCGGGCTTCTGGATATAGGCCTGGACCGCCATGTCGCGCCCGGTCTCCAGGGCGTAGCGGCGGCGGCTGGCATCCTCGACGACGGTCGTGAGGACCAGCACCGGCAGATTGGCGGTATCCGGATTGGACCGCAGTTCCCGCAGCACAGCGAAACCGTCCTTCTTCGGCATCAGCAGATCCAGCACCAGCAGATCGGGCTGGCGCTTCCGCACCAGTGTGAGGGCGACTTCCCCGTCACGGGCGGTGCCCACCCGGTAGCCCGCCGAGCTCAGGATGGCCGAGACGGCTTCAAGGATGTCGGGATCATCGTCGGCGACGATGAGGTACGGCTGATCGACGATCGAGCTCACCACGCGCAGGAGCTCGGCCGGTGGCGTGGGCTTCTCGAGGTACCCCTGGACATCCATCGCGCGGCCGGTCTCGAGCTCGTAGCGGCGGTAGGCGGCATCCTCGAGGACGGTCGTCAGGACGACGATTGGAATCCCGGCGAAGCGCGGATCGGTGCGGAGTTCCTTGATGACGGCAAAGCCGTCCATCCGCGGCATGAGCATGTCGAGCAGGATCAAGTCGGGGGGCTCGTCTTGGACGCGGGCCAGGCCTTGCTGCCCGTCGCGTGCCGTCGCCAGCCGATACGAGCGAGTCTCCAGGACGGCCTTCATCGTCTCCAGAATATCGGGGTCGTCGTCGACGAGCAGGATCAGGGGGTGCTTCTTCATCGCTTACATCCTTGCGCGAACGCCGGAGGACTGCCCCGAGGCTGTTTCCGCTTCGGGTGAGCCCGTGCTCGGCCGCTGGTCGGGAAGCTCAAGGGAGCGCGGAATCCGAACCGTGAATCGCGTTCCCGAATATCCCTGGCGGTATGGGCTGGTCACCGTGATCGTGCCGTCGTGGGCCGCCGCGATCTTATGGGCGATCGAGAGGCCCAGGCCCGATCCGCCCAGACCCTCCGCATTGGAGGCTCGGAAGAAGTCCTCAAAGATGTGGGGCTGGTCTTCGGTCGGAATCCCGATGCCTTCATCCATCACGTCCAGGACCAGGGCGTCGGGCTCATCGCGGGTCTGCAGGGTGACGATGCTGTTCTCCGGGGAGAACTTCACGGCGTTGGCCAGCAAGTTGGAAATCACCTGGCCGAGCCGGCGCCGGGCGGCGACGATCGGACGGAGCTGGGGGGGTCCGGTGACCTTGACCTGGATCTCCTTCTGCTGGGCCGCCAGCCGGACTTCTTCCACGGCGATCGCCACCAGCTGGGCCGGCTCGATCATCTCGAAATCGGATCGGATCTGGCTCGGCTGCATGCGGGCGAAGTCGACCAGGTCGCTGATCAGCGCCCGCAGATCGGTCAGACGGAGCGACGATCGTTCGAGCAGGCGTCGCTGCTTGTCTTCGAGAGGGCCGCTGTAGCCGCCGAGCAGAACCTGGAGGTTGCTCTCGACCGCCGCCAAGGGTCGCTTGATCTCGTGCGAGATCACCGACAAGAAGTAGGTCAGGTTGGCCGTCGAGCTCTCCATGCGGCGGCGGATCACGGAGGCAATCCGGGTGAGGATTTCGTAGCCCACCTCCGGATTGGCCGCCATATAGCCTCGCAGGCCCGGCCCGGAGAGGATCAGGACCGTGGTCTTGCCCTGCACCACGCCGGACGAGGTGTAGACGTACGGACGGACGAGGCTCGACCAGCCGACCTCGTGCCAGGGGCCGGTCACCTCGATCGGGGCTCGCCGCGGTGTTCCGCTGCGGCCGAGTTGGACCTTCTTCTCCAGCGAGACTTGACCCTCGACAACCAGGAAGAGTTGATCCGCGGACGAGCCTTCGCTGAAGAGGAGAGCCCCATCCGGAAGGGTCTTCTCTTCCGCCAAGGGGGCGATAGCCGTGAGGACAGCCTCCGGCAACCCGGCGAACAAATGGAACCGCTTCAGGACGTGCGGCGAGGCGGGCATGGCTACTCTCCCGCAGCCTCCGCTTCCTCGACGACCTCGGCCGGCAGCGTTCCCGGCCGCAACGGGTTCGGCCCCAGGCGCTGGACCTCGGCCGTCAGCTCCGCCGCGGCAAAGGCGAACTGCCCGGCCATGGCGGACGAGATGTTGATCATCTGCAGCCGCTGGCCCGGCAATCCGATCTGCTCCAGCAGCTTGCGGGTTTGCTCCACTCTCCGGCGGGCGTTGACATTACCTTCCAGGTAATGACAGTCGCCCTCCAGTCAACCCGCCACCAGCACTCCGTCGACTCCCTCCTCGAAGGCGTGCAGCAGATGGACGATGTCGATGCGCCCGCTGCACGGGACCTCGATGACCTTGATCGAGGGGGGATATTGAATGCGGAGGCTGCCGGCCAGGTCGGCGGCGTTGTAGGCGCAATGTGTGCAGCAGAACGCCACGATCTGCGGCTCGAAGTCATCCATGGCGAGCGGGTACCTCCGTCATCAGGGTATCGAGCTTGACCACGATTTGTTCGTCCCGGAAGTGCTGGAGCGTGATCGCCTTGGCCGGGCACTCCGAGACGCAAACGCCGCAGCCGCGACAGACCGACGGTTCGATGAAGGCCGCCCCAACCACGCCGCCGATCCCGATGACCGACGACTGGACCTGCGGCACGTCGAACGGGCAGATCCGTACGCAGGTCAGACAGGCGACGCACTTGGCCGGATCGACCTGGGCGATGGCGCCCCCGGCGGTCAGGGAAGGCAGTGCCAAGAGGCGACCGGCGCGCGCTGCGGCGGCCTGGGCCTGGATGATCGACTCGGCGAGGGTCTTGGGATAGTGGGCCAGGCCTGCCAGGAAGAAGCCCTCGGTGGCGAAGTCGACCGGGCGGAGCTTGATATGCGCTTCCAGGAAGAACCCGTCGGCATCCAGCGGGACCTTGAGCGTGGAGGCGACCTGGCGGGCGTCGGGGCGCGGGACAATCGGCGTGCTCAAGACGAGCAGGTCGGGGTGCAGGGTGAGCGTTTCCCCAAGGTTGGGCTCGAGCACGCGGACGGTGAGCGCCCCGCCGCCCGCCTCAACCTGCGGCCGCGCCGCAGGGTCGTACCGGACGAAAAGCACGCCTTCGCGGCGCGCCTCGGTGTAGAGGTGTTCCTTGAAACCGTAGCTGCGGATGTCTTGATAAAGCACACAGACCCGGGCCGCCGGGTTGAGGCGCTTCACGGCCAGCGCCTGGCGGATGGCCGTCGTGCAGCAGATCCGGCCGCAGTATCGCTCGGCCGGTCCGACGCACAGCAGGAAGGCGACTTCGTCGGGCGGGGCCGGGCTCGGGGAGGATCCGTTCGACTCGTAGCCCGCCAGGCGTTCGTCCATCTCGAGTCCGGTCAGGATGCGCGAGTCGGTGCCGTAGCCGTACTCCGAACCGCGGTATTCCTCGCCGCCGGTTGCGATGACGGCTGCACCGTGGCGGATCTCGACGGTCTCACCTTCAGGGCCGCGGAGTGTCGAGGTGAAGTTGCCGACAAATCCCGTCGTCTGGTGGAGCGTGTGACGCAGGTGGAGGTGAATCCGCGGCGACGCCTCGAGCTGCTCCGTCAAGTATGCCAGCAGGGCCTTGGGATCGGCGCCGTCGGCGGTGGCGTGCAGCTTTCGCAGATTGCCTCCGAGCTCGGCTTCGCGCTCGACGAGGTGGGCGACGAATCCGCCCCGCGCCAGCTCCAGGGCGGCCGTCATCCCCGCCACGCCCCCGCCCAGGACGAGCGCCGCCGGGATGACCGGAACTTCCGTGGTGTGCAGCGGTTCGAGCGTCCGCGCCCGGGCCGCCGCCATTCGCACCAGCGCATGGGCTTTCTCGGTCGCCTTCTGCGGGTCGTGCGAGTGGACCCACGAGCACTGGTTGCGAATGTTCGCCATCTCGAACAGCGCCGGATTCAGGCCGGCGGCCCGCAGGCTGTCTTGGAACAGCGGGGCATGCGTGCGCGGCGTGCACGAGGCGACCACGACTCGGTTGAGGCCCAAGTCCTTCACCTGCTGGGTAATGTGGGCGATCGAGTCCTGGGAGCAGGTGTACAGGTTGTGTTCGGCATGGACGACGCCCGGGAGGCCCTTGGCGTACTCGGCGGTTCCCGGGACGTCGAGGAAGCCGCCGATGTTGGAGCCGCAGTGGCAGACGAAGACGCCGATGCGCTCTTCTTCGCCGGTGACCTCGCGCTCGGGCGGGTACTCGGGGTTCCGGGTCAGACTGTGGCGGGCGGTCGCCAGTTGACCGGCGGCCCGCGCGGCCGCCGCGCTGGCCTCGACGACGGTCTCGGGGATGTCCTTCGGTTCCCGGAAGGGGCCGGCGACGTAGATCCCGTCCCGGCTTGTCTCGACCGGCTGGAAGAGTGCCGTGTGGCAGAAGCCGTAGTCGTCCAACTCAACGCCCAATCGGCGCCCGAGCTCGCGAACCGGCTCGGCAATCTCCATCCCCACCGACAGGACGACCAGGTCGAACGTTTCCTCGGTGATGGCCCGGGAGGCGTCCTGGCCGTCGGGGACGTAGCGAACTTGGAGATCGTTGCTCTCGATCACCTCGCGCAGCCCGGAGATCCGGCAGCGGGTGTAGTTGACGCCGTACTGCTGGCGCGCCCGCTGGTAATAGGCCTCGTAGCCCTTGCTAAAGGAGCGCATGTCCATCATGAAGACATGCGTTTCGACCTCGGGGTCGTGCTCGCGGGCCATCACCGCCTCTTTGGCGGCGTACATGCAGCAGACCGCCGAGCAGTAGTCGTGGCTGGCGTCGCGTGAGCCGACGCACTGCAGGAAGGCGATGCGCCGGGCCGGTTGGCCGTCGGATGGGCGGAGCACCTTGCCGGCCGTCGGCCCGGAGGCCGAGAGCAAGCGCTCGAACTGCAGCGCCGTGACGACGTTCGGGTAGCGGCCCAGACCGTACTCCTGGGAGAGCTCGGCGTTGTAGATCTGGTAGCCCGGTGCCAGGATGACGGCGCCGACTTCGACCGTCTCCCGTCGTTCGACGTCGTTGTGATTGATCGCTTCGGCCTTGCAGATGTACTGGCACGAGAGACATTCCGAGCACACGGCGCAGGCCAGGCAGCGGGTTGCCTCGGCCTGGGCCGACTCGTCGGTGTAGCCGAACTCGACCTCGTCGAAGCTGCGCAGCCGCTCGGCGACCGGGAGTTCAGGGATCGGGACGCGCCCGCCGCGACGGGCGTGCGATGTCGCCAGCCGTTCTGCCGCCCGGGCGCGGTCGAACCGCACGACCGGGAGCTCCGGGCGGGGTGGGCGTTCGAGCGCATCGCCGCGCAGATAGCGGTGAATGCTCTCGGCGGCGGTGTGGCCCGAGGCCACGGCTTCGATAACGAAGGCGGTCCCGGAGACGCTGTCGCCGGCGGCGAAGACGCCCGGCCGGGTCGCCGCCATCGTGTTCGGGTTGATGGCGATTGTGCGCTGCCGGGTGATCCCGACGCCGGCGTCCTCCGGGATGAACGCCAGGCCGGCGCGCTGCCCGACCGAGAAGATCACGGTATCCGCTTCGATCACGTGCTCCGAGTTGGGCTGGGTCTCGACGGCGAGCCGTCCTTCGGCGTCGAAGGAGAACGACGTCACCCGCGAGCACTCGACGCCGGCGGCGCGGCCGTTGGGACCTTCGAGGATCCGAAGGAAAGACCGTCCGGCATGGATCCGGACACCTTCGGCTTCGGCGGCTTCGGCTTCCCACAGGTGACAGGGCATCGAATCGCGCGGCTCGACGCAGGCCAGGTCCACCTGAGCTCCCAGGCGGGCGGCGCTGCGGGCGACGTCGATGGCGACGTTGCCGCCGCCGAGCACCAGGACGCGCCGCCCGAAGGGCTGGCCGTCGGGCGTCGTGATCACGTCGCCGCTGGCCTGGTAGCGGCCGAGGCGCACATCGCGCAGGAAGTGGGTATTGACGAGCACCCCGGGGAGAGTCGCTCCCGGCAAGGGGAGACGGACGCCTTCATGGGCGCCGACCGCGATCAGGACCGCCTCGAATCCTTGCTCAAACAACTGATCGAGGTCGTCGACCCGCGTGTTGAGGTGGAGCTCGACGCCCAGGTCGAGGATGTCTTCGATTTCTCGCTCGATGATCTCGGTCGGGAGGCGGTACTCAGGGACGCCGACGCGCAGCATCCCGCCGGCGACGGGGAGGGCCTCGAAGATCGTTACGCCGTACCCGAGGCGGGCCAGATCCTGCGCCGCCGTCAGGCCGCACGGCCCGGCGCCGATGATGGCGATCCGCTGTGGAAACTGGTGCTCGGCCGGGGCGACCGGCTGGCGCGGCTCGGCGTACACCTTGTCGGTGACGAAGCGCTTGAGGGCGCGGATGTTGACCGGCTCGTCGACCAGGCCGCGATTGCAGGCGTCCTCACAGCGATGGTTGCAGATCCGGCCGCAGATTCCAGGAAACGGGTTGTCTTCCTTGATGACGCGCAGGGCATCGGCAAAGCGGCCCTCCCGGATCAACGCGATGTAGCCCTGGGCTCGCTGGCCGGCCGGGCATGCGTCGCGGCACGGCGCGATCCCGAGCTTCTCGATGGCAAAGGCGTTGGGCACCGCCTGGGGATAGAGCTTGTGGGCCGCCTTGCGCAGCGCCAGGGCCTCGTTGAATGGATCGGGGATGACGACCGGGCAGACGTCGGCGCAGTCGCCGCATCCGACGCACTTGAGCGGGTCGATGTAGCGCGGCTTGTGCCGCAGGGTGGCGCGGAAGTCGCCCGCCTGGCCGTCGAGCTGGATCACATCGCTGTCGACGTGGAGGTCGATATTGAGATGGCGGCCGGTCTCGACCAGCTTCGGGCTGATCGTGCACATGGCGCAGTCGTTCGTCGGAAAGGTCTTGTCGAGCTGGGCCATGTGTCCGCCGATGGCGGACTTGGTCTCGACGAGGTGGACGCGGAAGCCCTGGTCGGCCAGATCGAGGCTGGCCTGCATCCCGGCGATCCCGCCGCCGACGACCAGGACCGAGCCGCGCGGCTCGGTGGGGGAATGTGACTGGCCGGAGGTCGTCGCTGGGAGTTTGTCTGACAAATTGGCCCCGTGGGTGGGGCCTGGGGGGAATGCCGTAGCTCCCCGAAGAGGCGCTCACCCGGACTTCATCATAGGGATGGGAGGGCCGCTGGTGGAGTGCCGGGTGTCATGGGTAGAGTGGAGGAACTTCGTCAGGTATCCGCAGTGACGGACCTACCGGACGGTCGGGTCGGGGCGTCGGAAATCCGTGATTCCGTTGCGGGAATTCGCCCAGCGGCGGGCCCGCACGCCAGGCTCCTCCCAGCTGGTCCAGACCCAGCTGCTGGGGCCCGTGGGTGCCGCACGACGCCACGCGGACGGTTTGGAAGGGATGACCGGTCTATTCCGCCGCCGGTCCGGTTGTTCCTATGATGAGGATGTGCCAACGACCGACGGCGACACACGGCCGACGCGGCCGCGCCCTGCCCGCGCCGCGCCCCGCCGCTCACGCGGCTGCCTGCCGCGGGTCCTCCTGTGGACTCTCGGGGCGACGATCGCCTGCGTCTTGGGCCTGGGAGTCCTGATGGTCGGCATGGCCGCCGGCGCGGAGTTCGGGTCTCCGGCCGACCTGACGTTCGTCGAGGATGTCGCCAGCGCCTACGGGATCGACTCGGTCTTCTGGCCGACGGCGACCGTCCCCTCGCCGGCACCCGTCGCCATCCTCCGGGAGGTGATGGCCTCGGGTCGAACGACGTCGACGGCGTTCCAACCCGGCTCCCACTACACCGAGACCCCGCCGGCCACGCCGACGCCGACAGCCTCAGCGACGGCGACCCCGACCGAGACGGGTTCCCAAACCGAGACGCCGACGGGATCCGTTTCCCCGTCGGTCACGGCATCGCCGTCGCGCACCTCGACGGTGACCCGCACGATGAGTCCTTACCGAACCTGGACGCCGTCGCGGACGCCGAGCCGGACGTCGACGCGGACCCCGACGCCAACGCCGACGTGGACCGGCACGCCGGGACCTCCGTCGCCAACCGCGACCGCTACCTGGACCCCCGGTCCGCCGACCGACACGCCGGGGCCGGGGACCGTCTACCCAACGGAAACGCCGTCGAACACTCCATCGAACACGCCGGTCCCTCCGACGGACACGGCGGTCCCGCCGACGGCGACATCCGAGGCCTGCAACCTCTCGGGCAACTCGGGATTCGAGAACACCATGCTGGGCCTGATCAATGCCGAGCGCCAGAACCAGGGACTGCGAGCGTACGCTATGCAGAGCCAGTTGCAGGCGGCGGCCCGGGTCCACAGCGCCGACATGGCCTGCAACAGCTTCATCTCGCACACCGGTTCCGACGGCTCGGGCGTGCGCGATCGCGTCGCTCGCCAGGGATACTCATGGTCGTGGATCGGCGAAAACATCATGTCGACGAGCAACACTTCGTCGGCGCCGCAGGTCGCCTTCGACTGGTGGATGAACAGCGCCCCACACCGGGCCAACCTGATGAGCCCCAACTACACAGAGATCGGGATTGGCTACCGCTACAACCCGGATACCCGCCGCGGCTACTTCACCGCCGTCTTCGCGCGGCCCTAGGTTCACTCGCTCGTTCGCCGGTTGACGCCCACCGGTTCTTGGGGTATCATTCCCCCCACGTACTGGATCGGCCCCCATCACCGCTCCGAAGTCCGGAGCGGTGCTTTCATGTGGCTGAAAAGGCAGAAAGAAGGAACAACGAAGAACGAATGACATTTGAAGAACTGAGACTGGATGGGCGCCTGCTGCGCGCCCTGGAGCGGGAAGGTTTTGAAACCCCCACCCCGATTCAACGAGGGGCAATCCCGCCGGCCCTCGAAGGGCTCGATATCCTTGGCGTCGCCCAGACTGGAACCGGGAAGACGGCGGCGTTCGTCCTCCCGGGGCTCGATCGCCTCCTGTCGGCGCCGGAACGGAGACAGCCCCACAGACCCCGGATGGTCGTCCTGGCGCCGACGCGCGAACTCGCCCTGCAGATCACGGAGCATGCGCGCCTACTCGGTCGGTACACCGGCCTGGAGATCGGGGCCATCTACGGCGGAGCCCCCCTGGGCAAGCAAGCCGATCAGCTCCTTCGCGGGCTGGACATCGTCGTGGCAACGCCGGGGCGGTTGCTGGATCATCTCCACCGCCGGAACCTGCGTTTCGATGACCTCCGGATCCTCGTCCTGGACGAGGCGGACCGGATGCTCGATATGGGCTTCCTGCCCGACATTGAAGAGATCATCCGACGAATGCCCGCCACGCGGCAGACGATGTTGTTCTCGGCGACGATGCCCGGCCCGATCCAAGGGCTGACGCTGCGGTTCATGCGAAATCCTGCCCGGGTCGAAATCGGGAACTCACGGCCCCCGGAAATGCTGCGGCAGGAGCTGTACCCGGTTCCGAAGCATCTCAAGATCTCGCTGCTGATGGGGTTGCTGCAGACGCGGTCCGTGGAGAGCACCCTGGTCTTCACCCGGACCAAGCAAGATGCCGACGTGGTCGCCCGCAAGCTCCGCGAAGCCGGGTTCTCCATCGATGTGATGCATGGAGACTTCGCCCAGAAGGACCGGGTCAGGGCGCTGCAGCGGTTCCGGGATGGTCAGGCGAGGATCCTCGTGGCGACCAATATCGCTGCCCGGGGTCTCGACATCGAGGGCGTCTCGCACGTGGTCAACTTCGACGTTCCCGATGAGGCTGAGGACTACGTCCACCGGATCGGGCGTACCGCTCGCGTCGACGCACATGGGGTCGCCTGGACCCTCGTGACCGAAGAAGACGAAGGACAGGTTGCGGCGATCGAGTACTTGCTCGGGGAGAAGATCGAACGCCTCGAGCTTGAAGGCTTCGACTACGCGGTCCCACCACCCGATTGGGCCAAGCCTTCGCCAGAGACCGTGCGGCGCTCTCTGACGAGCGGGCGCGGTACCATCGCTCGCTGGAAATCACTGACGCGCTGAGCGCATCTCCCCATCGGAAGGCATCCCCCTGCGGCCCGCCGGCGTTTGTCCGGTGGGCCGCTTTCACTATAATCACCGGTGGGGTGCCACGGACCGCAACGGAAAGGTGGGGCGGATTCGATGACCACACCCGCGTTGATCGAGCTCCAGGATCTGACCAAGCGTTATGGAGAGAAGACGGCCGTGGACGAGGTCAGCCTCAGTGTCCACGGCGGTGAGATCTTTGGATTCCTCGGCCCCAACGGGGCGGGGAAGACGACGACGATCAAGGCGATCGTCGGCCTGCTGCGGCCGACGTCGGGCGGCGTGCGCGTCGCGGGGTATGACGTGCAAACTCACCCGCTGCAGGCCAAGGCCGCCAGCGGATATGTCCCCGATGAGCCCAACCTCTATCCGAAGCTGACGGGTCGCGAGCTGCTGCGGTTCGTCGGCGACCTGTATGGCCTCGAGAGCGCCCAGGTCGATCGGCGGATCGACGAACTGGTCCGGCTGTTCGACCTCCAGGCGGCCGTGGACAACACCCTCGACTCCTACTCGCACGGGATGCGCCAGAAGGCGTCGCTGGCCGCCGCGCTGGTTCACGATCCCAGGGTCCTCGTTCTCGATGAGCCAACCGTGGGGCTCGACCCGAAGTCGGCGCGGCTGATCAAGGACATCCTGCGACAGATGGCCGAGCGGGGGGCGGCCGTCTTCCTTTCCACCCACATCCTCGAGATCGCCGAGCGGATGTGCGACCGGATCGGGATCATCCAGCAAGGGCGGCTGATCGCCTCCGGGACGATGGAAGAACTGCACGCCTTGGCCGATAAGGGTGACGGCCGCGCCGGTCGAGGTGAAATGGGGCTGGAGGATATCTTCCTCAGCCTGACGGGCGGAGCCGAGTACGCCGAGATAGCCGAAGTCCTGCAATGACCCGGCCGCCGTTCCTCTCTGGTCTTCGCCTGCAAAGCCGAACTCGCGGGCGCGGAAGGCGCCGAGGATGACGGTCGCCGCCGTTCCGAGGGCAGGGACGCCCCACGTTGCAGGTCTGTGGGTCTCGACGTGGCGGCTCCTCCGGCTACGGATGCGGATCTGGTTCAGCGGTTTCCGCCGGGCCCGTCGCCGCAACCAGATTGGGCAAGTCGTCCTGTTGCTGCTTTTGATCGGCGTCATGGCCTTCGTCTTCACGATGACGAAGCTGGTGCTCGACTTCCTGCGCTCCCCCGACTTCATCGCTGTCATCCCCTATCTGCCCGACTTCTCCGCCAGCCTCCCGGTGATGATGATGGGGGCTTCGTTCATCGGGATCCTCTTCACGAGTTTCGGCGTCTTGCTCCAAGCCCTCTACCTCGCGGGGGATATGGATTTCCTGCTGAGTGCCCCGGTCCCGATCCGGGCGGTCTTCCTGAGCAAGCTGCTTCAGGCTATTCTGCCCAATTTCGGCCTGATCTGCCTGTTGACCTTGCCGATGCTCTTCGGACTGGGGGCGGCGGAAGGGTACAACTTCCTCTACTATCCGGCGGTCGTCTTGATCATCGGCGCGCTTGCTCTGGCGGCGGCGGCGATCGCCGGGATCCTGGTCATGGGCGTCGTTCACTTCTTCCCGGCGCGGCGCGCCGCGGAAATCCTGGGATTCCTCGGGGCCATCCTGGCGATCGTGTGCTCGCAATCGGGGCAGTTCTTCAACAACACGGAAGTCTCCGACGTCCAGATCCAGCAGGCGGCAACGCTCGTGGCGCGCTTCGATACGCCGTGGTCGCCGATCGCCTGGGCCGGTCGGGGCGTCGTGGGAATCGGCCAAGGCAGCGTCTGGCCCGGACTGCCGATGTTCTTCGCAGCGATCGCGCTTTCCGTCGGAGTTTTCGTCGTCGCCCTGATCGCCGCCGAGCGTCTGTATTACAGCGGGTGGGCAAGCGTCGGCGCCGTCGCCACGCGGCGCCGGAGGCCCCGGGCGGCGGCCCGTCTCTCCCAGCGGCGGTCCCGACCGGCCTCGGCCTGGCGAGCGATCGTCCTCAAAGACTTCTCCGTCCTGCGCCGCGATCTGCGCAACCTCTCCCAGATGGTCACACCGATCATCATGGGGGTGATCTACGCGATCCTGCTCGTGCGCGGCCGAGGGGAGCCTCCGCCAGGACAAGGGGAAGCCCCCGAGTGGTTCATGGAAGGGTTCCGAAGCTTGTTGGTCTTCGCCAATATCGGCATATCCCTTTTCGTCGGGTGGATCCTGTCCTCCCGTCTCGGGGCGACGGCATTCTCCCACGAGGGTCGGAGCTACTGGGTGTTGAAGACCGCCCCGATCGGCCCCGGCCAGCTGCTCTTGGCGAAGTACACCGTCGCCTACGTCCCGGTGGCCGTCCTCGGCGGCGCTTTTGTCCTGGTCCTTTCGTTGTTGCGCGGGGTACCGATCGGGGATGTTGTCTACGGCTTGATGGCCGTGTTGCTGTGCTACGCCGCCATCACGGGGGTCAACCTGGCTTTCGGCGTCATCGGCGCCGTGTTCGACTGGGAGGATCCCCGGCGCATGATGCGCGGCTCCGTTGGCTGCCTGAGTCCCCTGGTCTCGATGGCCACGGTGGGCGTCTGTCTGCTCCTCTTTGGGGGCCCGGTCGTGGTTGCGGGAATGCTCGGGGTCTCGGATCTTGGCGGGAAGCTCGTCGGTCTGGCCCTTGGCGGGGTGGCGAGCGTGGCTTGCGCCGTGATCCCGGTCTATCTGGTGCGCGATCGGGTGCCGAAGCTGGACGAAGCCTGAAGCCAGCGTCAGCCAAGGGTTCGTAGCGGGTTGGGCCCCAGCGCCGCCGCCCGGGCCACCATCCCCTGGGCGATCCGGGCGAAGGTCGCGCCCATGCCTCCGGAAACGAAGAACATGTCGAGGCGCTCCGGTTCGAGGCCGATCTGTTCCAGGGCCTGGCGAGCTCGCTCGACCCTGGCCCGGCCGCGCTCGTTCCCGCGCACGTGATGGCAATTCCCCAGACTGCAGGCGACGACGAACACGGCGTCGGCCCCTTGCTCGAAGGCATCGAGCAGGTACTGGACGTCAGTCTTCCCGGTGCAAGGCAGCCGGACCAGCTTGATGTTCGGGGGGTACTGCTCGCGCAGTGCGCCGGCCGTGTCGGCGGCCATGTAGCCGCAGTAGTTGCAGGTGAAGGCGGTCACCTGGGGGACGAAGTCGCACGTCAGGTCCGGCTTCGGAGACTCCTCGGTCGGGATCTCCGGGCCGATGGGCCTGTCGCGCAGCGCCTCCATCATCGCCGCCTCCGCCGCAG
Organism: Anaerolineales bacterium; assembly: GCA_035471625.1. Lineage (GTDB taxonomy): Bacteria > Chloroflexota > Anaerolineae > Anaerolineales > E44-bin32 > DATEVL01. Next base: position 6,285 of record DATIPT010000130.1, on the reverse strand, counting down.
GGCCAGGGCGTCTTCCGGGCAACGCGTCACACATGATCCGCATCCATCGCAGGCCCACGAGTCGACCAGGAGGACGGCGTCGGATCGGACCCAAAGGAGGGCGCTCGAGCCGCACGCCGGCAGGCAAAGGCGGCACCCGCTGCAGCGGGCGTCGTCGAGCTCCACAACCCACGTTCGCTCGGTCGCAAGCGCGGCGGTCATCTAGCTGACGACCTCCAACTCGGGAAGGCGCCAGGCGCCCAGGCCGAAGCGAAGCTGCTCGTCTCGATAGCCTTCGAGTTGAATCGCACGCGCCGGGCACTCGGCGGTGCACGTGCCGCATCCCTGGCAACGTGCCGGATCGATCCAGGCCGATCCGCCCAGGCGGCCGACGCCGGGGAGGTCGGTGCGGATCGCCGGGATGCCGAAGGGGCAGGTGCGAGCGCAGGTCAGGCAGCCCGTGCACTTGGTGTCGTCGACTACGGCGACGGTGCCGCCGACCTGGATCTCGGGCCGCGCCAGGACGGTCAGGGCGCGGGCTACGCAGGCTTGCGCATGGGTGATGCACTCCTCGATGAACTTGGGATAGTGAGCCATCCCGGCCAGATACAGCCCATCGTCGGGGAAGTCCATCGGGCGGACCTTGGGATGGGCCTCCAGGAAGAAGCCTTCGCTCGAGCGAGGCACGCCGAGCCGCTCGGCCAGCCGGGCGGTACCGGGGCTGGGGACGATCGGCATCGAGAGCGCCACCAGGTCGGGCTCGAATGTCAGCCGCTCACCAAAGATGTGTTCACGGACCCGGACCTGCAGCCGAGTCGTTGCCCCATGTCGTTCGAGTGCGACTTCCGGCGGTTCATCCTGGGTGTAGCGAACGAACAGGACCCCGCGGCGGCGGGCGTCGAGGTGATACTGCTCGCGGAAGCCGTAGGTGATGATGTTCTTGTAGAGCACGACCACCTGGCAGGTCGGGTTGAGCATCTTCAGGCGCAGGGCGTTCTTGATCGTGTTGGTGCAGCAGACGCGCGAGCAGTAGTCGGCCCCGTCCTCCGGAGGCACACACTGGATCATCACCACCGAACGCAGGCGCGCCGCCCGTTCGAGTTGGTGGACCAGGATCTCCTCCAGCGCCGACTGGCGCAGGATTCGTGGATCCTGGCCGAAGCGGAAGTGGCTGGTCTCTGCCTCGACCCCGCCCGTGGCCAAGATCGTGACGCTGTGATGGACGTCCGCCCGTCGCTCGGAGGCGCCGGGGGGCGCCGTCCGGAGTTCTGCTCGAAAGGCTCCGACGCTGCCGGAATGTGCCGCTACCTGGGTGTGCAAGTGCAGCTGGATCCGTTCGTGGGCCACGGTCCGATTGACCAGGTCGCGCAGTAGCCGCTGGGGGTTGTCACCTTCGGCGACGAAGTGGATGTGATGCAGATTCCCGCCGAGCTCGCCGCTCCGCTCGACCAGGTGAACCCGGAAGCCTGCATCGGCGATCGCCAACGCCGAGGTCATACCGGAAACCCCGCCGCCGATGACAAGGGCAGCGGGCACCGGGGCGCGGTCGGCCTTGCGGATGGGGTGGGCCGCGGCGACGCGTCCCACGGCCAGTCGAACCTGCTCGAAGGCGCGACGGGTGGCACCGTCCGGGTCGTCGCGATGGACCCAGGCGCAGTGCTCTCGCAGATTGACCATCTCCAGGAGATGCGGGTTCAGCCCGCTTTCTGCAGCCAGCCGCTGGAACAACGGCTCGTGGGTGCGGGGGCTGCAGGCGCCAATGACCAGCCGTGCAACCCCCGGGCGGCTGGCGATCTCGCGGAGGTGAGAATGGTGTTCGGGCATGCACGCCAGGGGAAGGACTTCGACGTCGGCTACCCCGGGGAGGTCGGCGGCATGCCGGGCAACAACTGCAAGGTCGACGGTGTCGCCGATTTCCCCGGCGCATTCGCACAGCACCACGGCGATCGAACTCCGGTCGTCCGCAGGCCTCATGGTCGTCGGCGGTTCCGCCGTCAGGTAGGGAAGGCCGCGGCTGAATCCCCGGCTCCCGAGTCGCCCGCGCAAGAGCGACATCGCCTGGGCGGCGGCACCCGAACCGTCGAGGATCGTTTCGGCGATCTCCTTCGGGCTGGCGAAGGCTCCGCAGACGAAGATGCCCGGACGCGAGGTCGCCAAGGGGGCGAACTTGTCGGTCTCGCAGAATCCATAGGCGTTCAGGTCGATCCCCAAGGTGCGGGCGATCTCGACCGCCCGCCGCGGCGGTTGAATCCCCACCGCCAACACGAGCAGGTCAAACCGCTCCCGCGTCATCGGGCCCTGGCCGGAGGGCGACTCGCCATGGCCCCGCCCACCCGGGTAGCGCAGCAAGATGTCGCCGGTCGTCGGGTCCTCGGCGACGCCTGAGACCCGGGCCCGGGTGTAGACGATATCGAAGCCCCGGCGAGCCTGCTGGTAGTACTCTTCGTACTCCTTGTTGAAGGCGCGCTCATCCATCGTGAAGATGCGGCACTCAGCCTCCGGGTTGCGCTGGCGCGCCAGGATCGCCTGCTTGGTAGCGTACATGCAGCAGATCGAGGAGCAGTAGGGATTCGCCCGGTCGCGCGATCCAACGCACTGAAGCCAGGCGATCCGCTGCGGGATGCCGCCGTCGGAGATTCGGCGGACAATCCCTTCCGTGGGTCCGGAGCGGGAGGCGAGGCGTTCGTACTGCATCGATGTGATGACGTTGGCAAAGCGCCCGTAGCCGAGCTCGGGCATCCGCCTGGGGTCGAAGGGCTGGAAACCCATCGCCAGAATCACGGCGCCGACGCCGATTTCGATCTCGGAAGGCGGCGCTTCGAGATCGATGGCGTCGGTAGGGCAGGCGGCCAGACAGCGTCGACAGGTGTCGCACTCCGGCGTCTTGGAAAGCAGGTAGTATGCGTCGGGAATCGAGCGGGGCGCCGACTTGTCGACGACCTTGCGCGTGCTCAGGCCGAGCTGGAATCCGGAAGGGCGAATCTGGGGGCAGACCTCGGCGCACCGTCCGCAGTTAATGCAGCGGGCCGGATCGACGAATTGAGGGTGACGTCGCAGCCCGACGCGGAAATCCCCGGCTTGTCCGTGGACTCCGACCAGGTCGGTCGAGGTCAGGATGGTGATGTTGGGGTGGCGGTTGTGATCGAGCAGCGCCGGAGTGATCGAGGGGCGGGTGCAGCCGAAGCCGTGATCCGAGGTCCCGCGGCACAGGACGCAGTCATGGGTCGGGAACATGAACCCAAGCTGGGCGACGCGACCGCCGAGGGCCGGCTCGGTTTCGAGAACATAGGCGTGGAGACCGGCTTCGGCCAGATCGATGGCGGCGCGCATGCCGCCCACACCGCCCCCAATGATCAGGACGCTGTCGGCGGATGACGGAGGCGGCTGCGATGCGGCCACGATGGTCTCCACGGGCCGCCTCGCGGGCGAACCCTTCCAAAGTACGTCAGGTTAGTCCCGTTCCAATGCTAGGTGTGCTCGGGAGACCGCCCCAGTGAAGGAAATCACAAGTCAGGCGGGATAGACGGTCGCGATTGGGGCGTCCGACCGGTTGGAAGGATTGGGGAGGGGTACCTGGCTGGGAAGCGGTCTAGTCAACCTTGTACATCAAGTCGATGTATCCCTTCAGGAAGTCTGCGACCACACCCTTTACGGGGACGCTGGCGGCCAGCCCGTAGACGGTCCGCATGACGCCCGTCTCTTCGGGATGCGATCGCACGTGCTCGACCGCGGAACGAAGACCGTCGATGAAGGCCTCGACCACTCCAGGCTCCGCATGGCGCTGGGTGACGCAAAGGTGGAACCCGGCGGGATTCTGGATGCCGTTCAGGTTCCATCCTTGTTTCGCCATCGCGTCCAAGACGGCATAGACGTCCAGCGATTCCGAGCCGATGGCGAGGACGAAGAGCGAATCGCCCAACAGGGACAGCCCATCGATCTGTGATACCCCGGTCCGCATCCGGGCTGCGGTCTCCAGGATGCGGCGGGAGGCGGCCAAGTATCCGTCTTCCCCCAGGGTGACCATCGCCGCCCAGCAGACGGCTGAAAGCGCGCCCGGGCGGCTACCGGCGAACGTCGGTGAGAAGTACAAGCCGCCGGGCCAATCGGCCGTGGCGAAGTACTGGTAGCGTCGCAGTTCCGGGGACCGATACAGGACGACCGACGAACCCTTCGCGGCGTAGCCGAACTTGTGCGTGTCGCACGAGATCGACGTGACCCCCGGCAGGCGAAAGTCGAAGGCTGGGACCGGGTAGCCCAGGCGCTCGGCCCACGGGAGCAGGAAGCCGCCTAGGCAGGCATCGGTGTGGAAGCCGAGGCCGCGCCGACGGGCCAGCTCCGAGAGGGACTCGATCGGATCGACGACTCCGAGCGGAAAGGACGGCGCCGACCCGATGAGGGCGACGGTGTTGGGGGTAACGGCGGCCTCCACTGCCTGAAGATCAGCTTTACCGTCGGCATCGAGCGGGGTACGAGTGAGGTCCAGGCCGAAGTACTCGGAGGCCTTGTCGAACGCGGCATGCGCCGATGCGGGAGCGACGAGATGCGGCCGGTCGATCCCCTTCTGGTCGCGTCCCCAGTCGCGATAGGTCTTCATTGCCAGGAGGATGCTCTCTGTTCCCCCGGAGGAGACAGTTCCGCAGATCGGGTCTTCCGTCCGATCGGCGCCGAGCATCCCGGCCGTCATGGAAACGATCTCGGCCTCAAACTTGACCGCGCTGGGCCACAAGTCGGCATGCAGGGGGTTGCTCTGTGAGTGCAGGGCGTAGATCTCGTTCAGGAAACGAATGTGCTCGGCATCCCCGTGGTAGACGGCGCCTGAGACGAATCCCTTCTGCCAGCGCGCCTCCTCGATGGTTCTCAAAGCCTCCAGCTGGTCCAGCGTGGTCTCCCGGCTTTGCCCGACCGGTGGGATGCGGCGGTAGCCCGGGAGTCGGTCGCGGTAGGGCTTCAAGGTCTGCTCGAGTTCGGCCATCAATCCTGTCGGGTCCATCGCGTTCACCTTTCCGGCTGCATCTGGGTTTTCGAGCGGGGGTTTGCCCGTCCGCGTGCAAGGCCAAACTATGGCAACGTGTTCATGCGGTGGTGTACCGGCCGGAGGGCTTTGTGGATCTTCCGGAACACCTCGTACGACCTCTGGTAGACCCCTTGCGCCTCGGGGTTGGGACCGATTATCCGGTCGGGCTGGATCAAGTCGCGCAAGGATTCGATCGACGGGTACAGTCCGAGCCCAACGGCCGCCAGCAGGCCGGCGCCAACAGCGGAGGCCTCCTGGGGCGAAGGCATGATTTCCAGCTGGCGGCCGGTGACGTCCGCCAGGATCTGACACCAGACCGGACTCTTCGCTCCGCCGCCGATCACCCGGAGGCTCTCGAGGGGAAAGCCGAAAAGATCTCGGATGGAATCGAGCATCCAGCGCAGGTTGTAGGCCACGCCCTCGTAGATCGCCCGGGTCATGTCGGCGCGCGTGTGGTTGATGCCCAGGTTGACAAAGGAAGCCCGCAGGCGCTCATCGGCGACCGGAGCGCGTTCCCCGTACATCCAGGGGGTGAAGATCAGGTTTCGTGCACCGGGCGGGTTGGCCAGCACCGCCTCGTCCATGTGTCGGTAAGCCTCGCCCGGGGAGACTTCGCCGAACAGCTGCTCGGCAGCCCAACGCAGGCACACTCCGGCGGTTTCTGTTTCTCCGATCAGCAGCAGCTTCTCGGGGTCGGCCGATTGCAGTGTGGCGATGCCCCGCTTGCCCTTGAGGCGCCTTCGCGTGATGACCCCGACGAACCCGGAGGTGCCGAGGGTCAGATGTCCATCGCCTTCCCCGACGGCCCCGGCGCCCACCGGCGCCGCCAGGCCGTCGCCGCACCCCGCGAAGACGGGGAGACCAGTCGGAAGGCCGAGGTCGGCGGCGGCCGATGGGATGAGTCCCCCCACGCGATCGGTCGATTGCACGAGCTCGGGGAACAAGTCGGGCGGGAGGCCGAAGAACCGCATCAGCGTCTTGTCCCATTCCTTCGTCTTGAGGTTGAACAAACCAGTGACGCTGGCGACGCTCCATTCGACAACGATTCGGCCCGTCGCCTTCCACAACAGGTAGCTCCCACAGTCGATCAGGTGGGCCGCCCCCTTGAAGACATCGGGCTCGTGGCGTCGAAGCCAAAGCATCTTGGGGAGCACGTCTTTGCCGGTGGGGAGCCCGCCGACGATGGCGACAAAGATGTGAGGGCCGCCCATGCGCCGGACGATCCGTCTGGCCTCGTCGACGGCGCGTCCATCGAGCCATGAGATGCAGGATCGGATCGGATCCCCCGAGGC
>DATIPT010000129.1:0-8423 GCA_035471625.1 Anaerolineales bacterium | reverse complement strand
AGGAGCGCGGCGATGGCGGAGCCGCCCGCAGGTGGAGCTCGGCGAGCGTCTCCGAGTCGTCCGACGCAAACGGAAGCCTGCCCGTGAGAGCCTCGAAGAGGATCACGCCAAGCGAATACACGTCGCTAGCGGGGGAGGGTGCGCCGCCGACGGCCTGTTCCGGGGCAAAGTATTGCGGGCTTCCCCAAACGAACTCGCTTGCTTCGGCCGGATCGATTGTGGCGAGGGCGCGGGCGATGCCGAAGTCGGCGATCTTGGTGCGGCCGTCGGCATCAACGAGGATGTTCTGAGGCTTGAGATCGCAGTGCACCAGCCCGGCCCGATGCGCATAGCCAACACCAGCACAAGACTGTACAAGGATCTCGAGCGTCTCATCGATTTGCAATCGTCCGCGTCGGCGCAACAGGGACTTGAGGTCCGTGCCGCCCATCAGCTCCATGATCAGGAAGTACTGGTGCTCGTCGATCCCGAAGTCATGGATGGTCACGATGTTGGGGTGGGAGAGGTTGGCCGCTGCTCGGGCTTCGTGCAGGAACCGGGCGTGGAAGGAAACATCCGAGATCAGGTCCTCGCGCAGCAGTTTGACGGCCACCTGTCGTTGGAGCTGCTGGTCGAGAGCCTTGTAGACGTGCGCCATTCCGCCAGTGCCAAGCCTGGTTTGCAGGAGGTACCGTCCGGCGAGAAGTGTGCCTTCGAGGGGAGCGGTCACGGCCCAACGATTGTACGGGGAGCGGGGCCCTTCGGCAACCTCCGGAGGGCATCGTCGGCTATAATCGGCCGAGTTTCCTCATGCCCGCAGCATGGCTCATCCACAATCCGGCAGCCGGGCGTTTCCCGGCCGAAGGTATCGTCGCCCGTGCCGCCGAGGTGATGCGGGGCTATGGCTGGACCATCCGTCTCGAGACCGCCCGCCAACGGCACGATCTCCGCGCTCTCGTCCGCTCCGCCGTGGAGGCGGACACGGATGCGGTCATCGTCGCCGGTGGCGACGGGACCGTCGGCCTGGCTGCCAGCGAATTGCGCGACACCCGTGTGGCGCTGGGAGTCTTCCCAACCGGCACGTCAAACGTCTGGGCCAAGGACCTGTGCGTCCCGCAAGTCGGATGGATGCGAATGCAGAGTGCCGAACGGATCGCCGCCTCCCTGGCGCAGGCGGACATCCTCCCGGCGGACATTGGCGAGGCGAACGGCCGTCCCTTCCTCCTCTGGGCCGGAACCGGCCTGGACGCCCGTGTCGTGAATCTGATCGAGCCGCGACGACGGTTGGACAAAGTGCTTCCGACAACGCTGTACGCGATCCATACCTTACGGAGCGCCAGGAGGTGGCGCGGCGTGGAGCTGGATGTCCGCTGGCCGGCGGGCCGCGTTGTGGGGCGATTCATCGTGGGCGTCGCCAGCAACATCTGCTCGTATGGGGGCGGCCTCCTGCGACTCTCGCCGGAGGCCCGGATCAATGACGGGTTGCTCGACTTCTGGCTCCTCGAAGGGCAGACATTACGAGAGACCGTCGTTCGAGTCTTGGATGTCCTGTTCCAGCGACACTTGAGTCGACCGGGCTTCATCCACTTCCAGACCGACTCGGCCGAGTTCCACAGCGATGGCGCCCTACCGATGCACTTTGATGGGGAGCCGGGCCGTCTCGAGACGCCGGTGCGGTTCCGGGCCCGGCCAAACGCGCTACATGTGCTCGTCCCCCGGGGTCCCCGTACGCAGCTATTCGTACCGGAGACGACCGGAAGCGAGGTGTCCCGGTGAGTCGGACCGGGAGCGCCTATCCTTCCAAGGCGAACGCGGGAACGTGGTGTCGGAGGCTAGCGGGTGCCTCTCCGCCGCGCTCGCGCGGCGCGCTCCTGCGCCCGGGGATCTTGGGATGACTCGCAACGTTTCCCTTCGGGGAATCCGCCCAAGTGCCGGATGCTTGTGGCCTGTGCTCGGCCTCGTGGCCGGCCTGGTGGCGGCGGTTACGCTCCTCGGGGTGGGAGGCGGGCTCCTGCGTCCCCGCCTGGCTGAGACCGCTCCGCCGCCCATCGTCGTCCGCGTGCCTGCCCCGACCGAGACTCCTACACCTCAGCCGACCTCAACCCCGGAGATGACCCCCACGGTTGCCCTGCAGCGGGAAGATGGGTCCTTTCTGATTGGGGACGTGGTCGAGGTGACGGGCACCGACGGCGAAGGTGTCCGGCTCCGGACTGCCCCGAGTTTGGAGGGGACAATCGTGGGGCTGGGCCAGGACGAGGAGGTCTATCAGATCCTGGGCGGCCCGACCGAGGGAAGCGGGTACATATGGTGGCAGATCGTCAAGATCGACGATCCGACTCGGCAGGGCTGGGCCGTGGCGACCTTTCTGCGGCTGCTGCAGTGAGCCAGCCTCCGCTTCCGATTCGACCCGCTCGGCAGGACCCCGGCTGACGATGCGTCCGAAGTCCGTCGAAGCGTCGCGCCGTCGGCAGGAACTGGTGATCCTCTGGGAGGACGAACACCTCAGCCGCTACCCCCTGACGGGGCTTCGGGAAGCTTGCCCTTGCGCTGAGTGCCGTGGAGGCCATGAGGGGATGGCGGAATCCTTGGGTCCAGATGTGCTGGCCCGTCCGCTTGCTCCCGGGAAATCGGCCGACCTGTCCGGATTGGAGGCCGTCGGCAACTACGCTCTGCTGCCGGTGTGGGCCGACGGCCACCGCTTCGGGATCTACAGCTGGGAATACCTACGCCGCCTGTGCCCCTGCGGGGCCCACGCCAGCGCCTAGGCGTACGCCTCTCGGTCGGCGCCCGGCACCCGGGCCGGATTGAACTCGCCCTCGAACGCTTGGTGCTAGAGGTAGTCCTTCAGATTGTGTTGGACGGCGTAGGCAGCCGCCTCGGCACGGTTCCGGACGTTGAGCTTCGAGAGGATGCTGCTGACGTAGTTGCGCACGGTCCCTTCGCCCAGATAGAGCGCCTCGGCGATCTGGCGATTGGTGCGGCCCTCGGCGACGAGCTGCAGGACGTGCATTTCCTGCTGGGTGAGATCGGCGAAGGCCGAGGCCTCCTCTTCGCGGGCGGCCTTGCGGACCTCCTGGAAAACGCGCTGGGTCACTGCCGGATCCAGGAGGGCTTCTCCGCGACCCACGGCTTCGATGGCGCGCACAAGGTCCTCGCTCCCGATCTGCTTCAGGACGTATCCGGCGGCACCCGCCCGGATGGCCGAGAAAAGCATCTCGTCCTCGGCATAGGAGGTCAGCATGATGACCTTGGTCTCGGGAAACCGCGTCGTGATCTCCTGACAGGCCTCGATCCCGGAGCCCCCCTTGAGACGGATGTCCATCACCACAACGTCAGGCTGGAAGGCGGCCGTCTTCTCGACGGCTTCCCGGGCCGTCCCCGCCTCCGCGACGACGTCGAACCCTGGATGCCGGTCCAACAAGGAGCGCAGACCGACTCGTACGACTTCGTGATCATCCACCAGCACGATTCGTTGATGGGGCATGGGACCTCACTCGCGACCGTCATTCTAACGCCTCCCCCGGGGTGCGGCAAGAAGCGTGATCGCAAGACCGGGCAGCCTGGCCGCCCGGTCTCCACGTTGCGCCGCCCCTGGCGGCCTACTTCGGCTTGACGGTGATCGTCTTGGGCTTGACCTCTTCTGCCTTGGGCAGAGTCACCTTCAGGATGCCATCCTCAAACTCCGCTACGGCCTTGTCGGCCAAGACCGGAGCAGGGAGCGGGAGGGAGCGCGAGAATTCCCCGGAGCGACGTTCGCGGAGATAGTACGAAGCCTCCTGAACTTCCTTTTCCTGGGTCGCCGATCCTCGCAAGGTCAGGACGTCGCCGGTCACCGCGATCGAGATGTCCTCGGCCCTAACGCCGGGGAGGCTCGCCTTGACCACGATTTCGTCGTCGGTCTGATACATGTCGACCGACGGAACGCCGGTATCGGCCCACGGGCGCAGGCCGGCCATCGGCTCGTTGATGAAACGGTCCATCAACTCGCGGATGCTCAAGGGTTCACGATAAGGATCCCAACGAACGAGACGAGACATGGCGGTTCCTCCTTTCGCGCCACGAAGGCGATCTTGCCTTCAGCATAGCGTGGAGGAGTATGAGAATCGTTAACGGGCAGCGGTCGCCCGCTTCACGCGGTGTGCGCGGCGGGGGAGTCGGGGGAGGCCGTGCGACGGAAGTCGATGAACCGGTAGCCGACCCCGCGCTCGGTGAGTATGTAGACCGGATCGGATGGGTTGGCTTCGAGCTTCTGGCGCAGGTAGTTGATGTACAGCCGCAGATAGTGGGTTTCCTCTCGGTACTCGTACCCCCACACTTTCGCCAGGAGCTGGTCGTGGGGAACGACCCAGCCGGCGTTCTGCACCAGGTGGTAGAGCAGGCGGTATTCTGTCGGGCGCAGCTGGACCTGCTTGCCCTCCACCCAGACCTCCCGGCGGTCAAAGTCGAGCGTCAGGCGATCATCGACCCGGATCGGCTCGTGGGGCGGGACCGCCGGCGGCGATTCGGTCCGGCGCAGGACGGCCCGGACCCGGCTCGAGAGTTCCCGCGGGCTGAACGGCTTGGTGATGTAGTCGTCGGCGCCGAGCTCCAGTCCGCGTACCCGATCGTCTTCTTCGCCCTTGGCGGTGAGCATGATGACAGGTACCTGGGTAATCTCGCGCAGCAGCCGGAGGGTCTCGAAGCCATCCAACTCCGGCATCATGACGTCGAGCAGGACCAGGTCGGGGAGTCGATCGCGCACCTGATTGAGCGCCTCGGAGCCGTTGCCAGCCTCGCTGACGATGAAGCCGTCATGTTCCAGGTTCAGGCGGATGAAGCGGATCATCCTCGGCTCGTCGTCGACGACCAGGATGCGGCGCTTTCGTTCAGGCTGGAGGGCCATCCTACTCCCGGACGAAGCTGATGAGCTTCTCTTCCTCCGAGGTCGGGAGGATCTCGATGAAGTTGATGCGATGCATCGGCCAGACCACGGTCACGACGTCCCCCTGGACATAGGCGAGGTCTTTGCCGTCCCGCCGGCGCGGGTTGTTCACCGTGATCGAGGCATCCGTAGGCGTGGGCATGGCTTCGATCTCGCCGAGCACCGGGTCTTCGCCTGAGAGGTGTACCAGTACCGATAGCGGCATGCGTGTTCCCCTTATCCTCGTGTGCGCGTGATGAGTTGGAGGCGAAGGCGCCCGATCTGGATGACATCGCCATGACGCAGGACCACCGGCGCCATCGCCTCGGCGCGCACGCCGTTGATCAGCGTTCCGTTGGCGCTCTCCAGGTCGATGATCGTGACTCCTTCTGGCGCCAGGCGGAGCTCAGCGTGCATCCGGGAGACTCCATGTTCGTAGGCGTCGAAGGGGCCGAGATCGATGTCGGGGACGACGGCCTGCCCTTCGATCGTCCGGCCCACAGTGTAGTTGTCGCGGCCGACCAGCGGGACGACGTCTCCCGTGCTGACGACTCGCAGACCGATGACCGCCCCGGATTCAAGTTCGGGTCCTTCGGGGACGGCCGGCTTGGTCGCCAGCGCCTCGGCGTGGATCTGATCACGGGCGATGGACATGGTGGGCGCAGTGTTGACCATGACCAACCGCGTCCCGCACTCGGTGCAGTACATCGTCCCGACGAACTCCTGGTGTTTGCAGGAGGGGCACTCGATCATGGCGCACCGGTCTTGGCGGGCAGGAGCAGCAGGGCGCGGGTGCCGTACTTGAGCACCTTCTCCCCTTCGGTGCTGAGCCGGCGGGAGTGTGCCAGGCGTTCGGCCTCGCTAAGAGCCGCCTTGGCCAATTCGCGCTCGTTCACGGCCAGGAGCTGCGTGGCGAGGTTCTCCAGACGCCGGGCGGCCTGCTTCGACTGTCCTAGCTCGGCCTCGTGGCGTGCCTTCTCCTGCATGCTGTACAGGGCGATCTGGCTGAGGGCGGCCACGATTTCGTTGGGGGGAGGCTCCGGGTCGGGCTGCTTGGACACCGAGAGCCGGATATTGAGCGGCAACCTTTGTTCCTGGGGGGTCGCCCCGAGGACATCCGCCGCGATCTGGAAATCGGCCATCGTCAGGTGGGTCAGCGAACTCGCCGGGTGGACGACCACCTCCATCAGCAATCGGATGCGTCCGTCGCGGTGGAGGTGGCCCAGGGAGAGCGGCAGGCTGTCGCCCATCGGCATGGGATCGGGAAGCAGCCGGAACGCCGATCGCAGGTCGACGTGCTCGCTGAAGGCACCTTCGAGGCGGACCCGGCTGGCGAAGGTCTTGCTCAGCGAGTCGAAGATCCGCTGGAGCAGGTCGGTGATCGCCTTGGGGGTGTCGAGGAACAAGACATTGCCGCCACTTCGACTGGCGATGTCGTCGAGGAGTCGATCACTCCAATCGGCCCCGATGCCGACGCCGTTCAAGGTGATCCCCTTTTCGGACGCGCGACCGGCGATTCGGAGGCACAGATCCTCATCCCCGTAGGTGCGGCCATCGGTCAGGAGGATCAGATGGTTGACGCCGTCGTTGGTGAACGACCGCTGCAGTTCGGTCATCCCCAGCTCGAGGCCCTGGCCGATCTCAGTGCCACCGCCGGCTTGCAGAAGGCTCAGGCGAGACCGAGCCGAAGCCAGATCCCGGGCCTGCTCGTGAGAGACGACGACCTCGGCCCGGTCGCTGAACGCGACGATGCTGGCGGTGTCACCCGGTTGCAGGTCCTTGAGGATCGCCAGGGTGGCCGAGCGGACTTGATCGAGCCGTTGTCCACGCATCGAGGTCGAACGATCGATGACGATGCAGACGTTGACCGGCGGCCGGACAAAGCCGGAGCTTTCACTCGGCAGAACATCGAGCAGGAGATAGTGGACCTGGGGTTCGTCGAGCGGCAACAGGACGGCCCGGCTATGAAGGACGCTGAAGCGGAGGCTGGCGCCCTCGGCTGCCTGTCGATCCATTTCCGCCAGCTGCGCGTCGTAGGCCGCCCGGCGCGCCGGGTCGCTCAGCGTTTCGTACGCCCGCCCGACATCCAGAAACAGCTCGGTGTCGCCTTCTTGAACGTTCTTGTCGGGGTGGAGGCGAAGCGCGGCTTCCCGATACGCCCGCCTCAGTTGTTCCAGGGTGGCATTCCGGGGGACCCCCAGCAGAGCATAGTAGTCCTTCGCTTCGGTCACGCCGCGCAAGCCTCCGGGCAGGACCTATTCGGCCGGGAAGTACACCAGAATCGCCGTGATGTTGTCTGGGCCTCCGGCGCTGTTGGCCGCCTGGACGAGTTCGTCGCACGCCGTCTGTGGGTCAGCAGCATCCACGACGATTCCGCGGATCTCCTCTTCGGGGACTGTACCCCAGAGTCCATCGGAGCAAAAGAGCATGTAACTCCCGCTCGGGACCGCCTGGCTGAAGACATCGACCTTGAGATTGGCGCCTTGGCCGATGGCGTTCCAGAGGACGTTCCGTTGGGGGTGCAGCGCGGCTTCCTCTTCGGTCAGCTGCTCGAGTTCGACCAATCGCTGCACCAGGGAGTGATCCCGGGTCAGAGCGCGGGCTTCATCGCGCGTGATCAAGTACGCCCGGCTGTCGCCGACATGACCGATGGTGATCTGTTGGCCGATCAAGACGGCGACGGTCAGGGTCGTGCCGCCGCCGGGGACCTTGTCGACGACCGCGAGGTTGGCCTCCTCCAAGGCCTCCTGCACCAGATCCTGCAGGGAGGAGGTATCTTCCGTGGCGTCATTGTCGAAGAGCCGGGGAAGTGTCTCGCTCGTCAGTTTCCTGGCGACAGTTCGCACGGAGATCGAGCTGGCGACTTCGCCGGCGCGGTGTCCACCCATGCCATCGGCGACGACGAACAGCCCGAAATCAGGCATCGCCTCCTGGCCGTCCGATCGGCCGACCAGGTAGAACAACGCATCCTCGTTGTGGGTGCGTTCGATCCCGGTCGACTGGGCCGCGCCGAGGACCATCCGCCGCACGCTGCGCACCGGTGGGGCCTGGCCCAGGATGCTGTCGTCGAGGGGCGCGGTCTTGATCGAATCAGGGGAGGGGCGGGCTGGCCTGCGAAAGAGGCGCTTCCAGAAATTCATGGTGTTGAGTCGTCCTCCCGTGTCCCGCGCCGTCGTCAGGCGAGCAACGCGTAGAGCTTGTGATCATTCGAGCCGATATAGACAACGCCATTGGCGATCACCGGTGTGCCCGTGATCGGCCCATTTGTACGGAACTGCCATCGCTTCCGGCCGCTGCGCATGTCCAGGCAATACAGGGAGCCGTCCACAGAGCCGATGTAGATCGAGTCCTCATGGACGACCGGCGACCCGGTGACCTGGTGCTCGGTCGAGAACCGCCACGACTCCCGGGCGTTGCGGGCGTCGACGGCGTAGACGTTATTGTCGGCGCAGCCGATGAAGATCCTCCCCTCGGAATAGACCGGGGAGGAGACCGTCGGCTTCCCCATGCGGAAGCGCCAAAGCTGCCATCCGCCTTCGGCCTC
>DATIPT010000128.1:0-15866 GCA_035471625.1 Anaerolineales bacterium | reverse complement strand
CTTCCACCTTGGCGTATACCTGGTTGATCCCTGAGGAGAAGGCGGGATCAATAACCTGGACGTCATCCACGTCGATCGTGCAGGATCCACCATTGTTCGGCGGCGGCGGGCTGAAATCTCCGGCGCTGGCGACGACCGTCGGGTTGACGATATCGGCGCTACCCGTCGGTCCAGCCGTCGGGCTGGCGGCGCTGGTCGGCGCAGCCGTTGCCGGCGGATCCGTCGGCTTTGGGGTCTTCGATGCCACTGGAGTTCGTGTGGGCGGCCGCCGGGTGTTCGTCGGTATGGCGGTCGGGGTATCGGTGGGCAACGGGGTGTAGGTCGCTGTCGGGGTCGCTGTGAAGGGTGCATCCCCCGCGAAGTTTAGGGCAGTCGCCGTCGGCACTGGCTGGCTCATGGCCAGCTCCATACTTGCATGCGCGGCGGCCGCCTCATCCTCCGTCAGGCCCATCGCCTGCATGGCCTCTCCCAGGATCGATAGCGAGATGACAGCGATGGACCGGCCGCCCTCATCCGGCCCGTAATCCGCCCGCAGGTTCGAGACGAGGCGCGGGGCGAACGGCAACGGGCCGGCTAGAGCGCTGGTCAGCTGGAGAGCCAGCAGAACCCACGCGAGGAGCAAGACCAGGAAGAGCCCCAGGGCCGCAACCAGCCATCGTCGTCCCGAGTCTTTGTTCATCCCACCGCTCCATCCCCGCCCAGGGACAACCTGAGCCGGCCCAATGGGCAATAGGGCTTCTTGCGAAGCCCTCGTCCAGGTCTGGCTCTACCGTATACGGTCTGGGAGGGCCCAGCAAGAGGGCTTTCGGTCCTAGGTTGGGGAGACTGTGATCAAACCAGAGGGGCGGTCGTCTCTTCGAAGAAGTCGGCTCCACCGGACTCCAGCAGGCGGCGAGTCCGCCCTGTGACCTCGTGAATCCCCAAGGGCGCCGACCGTCCTGGGACCCGGGCCTCCCCAAACCGTCCGAAGGTGAAGTGAGACCGGGCACCGCCGAGGGCGTGGTGGGCCTCGCCGTTCAGCATCACGCCGTCGGACCCCGCCTCGCGTAGGATCCGTTCGATCTGGCCGGCCGAGTCCATGGCCTCGCCGATTACGGTGTACTGAACCCTGTCCCGGGTTCCCAGGCCGCCGGCGACGACATCCCCGGTGGCGACCGCGACACCCACCTGCATCTCCGGAAGATCGGCCTCGACCCTCCGCAGATTCAACTTCGCCACCAGGTCGAGAAGTTCACACGCGGCGTGGGTCGCCTGCAGGGCTCCGACGGGCGCCGGTGTGGGCCTTGGCAACAAACCGAACAGTGCGATGGCCTGCTCCGCCTCAAAGCGATAGACCACTCCTCCATGATGGGCGATGAGGGGAACGAGGGCAGCGAAGTACTCTGAGAGCGATTCCATCGCCTTCGTCGCAGAGCTTCCGGCCTCGATGACGCCCCGCAGCCCCGCCACAAGGACCGTCGCTCGAACGGTCTGGACGCTCGCTGCCCGGGCGCTTTCCGCCAGACTTCGCCTCAACTCCGCCCGGACCTCCGGGGCAACCGCCCGGCCGAGCAGGTCATGGTAGATCACGCCCTCCTGCAAGCCTTCAACCATGCGGTTGAAGGTCGTGGCCAGGACCGCGATTTCGTCCCCTCCGCTTTCCGGCACGCGCGTGTCGAGGTTCCCCGTCGCAACGGCACTCGAGGCATCCGCCATACGGACCAGGGGACGGGTGATCGAATTCGAGATCAAGAGCCCCACGACGACAACCAGCAGCAGAACCAACGCACTCATCAAGATGACGGCCATCGGATCAGGACCCGCAATCCCCGATGCCGAGCCCGTCTCAATCAGCGAGACGCCGAGGACCCCCAGGATATCTTCGCCCGCGCGCGCCGTCAGGAGAGTCAGGACTTCCCCATAGGAGACACCGGCGACGCTGATGCGTCGGACCGGGCTGGCCTCCGGATCTTCGGCCAGCACCTGCTGGTA
The DNA here is from genome assembly GCA_035471625.1 of Anaerolineales bacterium. Classification (GTDB taxonomy): domain Bacteria; phylum Chloroflexota; class Anaerolineae; order Anaerolineales; family E44-bin32; genus DATEVL01. Next base: position 13,895 of record DATIPT010000128.1, on the reverse strand, counting down.
TTGTGCGGGGATTCCCATCGCTTCTGGCGAATCCGATTCGAGCGTGCTGGCCAGGAGAGAACCCCGCAGGTCGTAGGCCGAGACGTTCGCCGCGGCCTGCCGACCCAAGTCCTGGACCACGCCATCGAGGTAGTCACCCACCACAACGGCACCGAGGGCCCGGCCCCCGGCACCCGAGACCTGGCCTCCTACGATGAAAACCGCTGTCGTGCCGCCGGGTCCGAGCTGAAGCGTTTCCAGGCCAGCGTGCTTCTCCGCCTCCGCCCGTCCTTGGAGAAGGGCCGCCACGGACTCCCACTCGGCGTAGTAGGCTTCGCCCCGCAGAGTCTCGTATTCGCCCGGCTGACCGCCGGGCCGACGCCGGACGGTGAGCAGGCTCACCCCGTCCGAGTCGAGAACGGCCACCAGGTCCACACCGGCATTGACGACAATCGGCAGGACAAGCTGACGCATCGCTTCGGCATCTTGCGCCAACAGCGATGCCGTCACGCCTTCGGTGTTCGCGACCAGGCGCTCGACCTCAAGCAGTTGTGCTTCGATACGGACCAGCCCGTCGGTCGCCTGTTGCCCGCTATCGGCGAGCTGGCGAAGGAACCGATCCTGGGACGATGTCAGCAGAAAGCTGGAGGCCACGTACGTTGCGGCAAGCCCGATCGCCAAAGCGAGCAGCATGAAGGGCAGAGTGATCTTCCAACGAAGGCTGAAGCGTACGCGAGGCCGATCGGCCTCAGTGGCGGTGGCCATGCCCCCTCGTCCGCATCCCTAGGTCAGAGCGAAGGCCAGGACTGCGAGCAGAGAAAGCAACACGGTTGCCAGAAGTCCGATCCTCCGCAGATCCGCGCGAACATAGGCATAGTCTGGGTCGAAATCACGCGTGGAAGAGACAGAGCCCACAGAGGCAATCCGTCGCCGGTCTGATCGCTTGGATGTCCTCGACATACTCTTGACCGCTCCTTGCCGGCCCCGCCGGCCTACCCGTTCGTCAGTTCCGCAAAGACAACGATCCGCTTGCTGTCAACCAAGTAAGGGTAGCACGAAATCAGCGTGACGGATGGCCTGGCGGTCGACTCCATGACATGGACATCCGTCGGCTCGACAATCTCGGTCCCCGTCACGCGGTACACGTACTCGCGGGTCGCTGTCGACAGCCGCACCTCGTCGCCCGGCTTCAGCCGGTCGAGGTCGCGGAACAGCTCTCCGAAGATGTCATTGTGCGCCGACAGGACGACATTCCCGGACTCCCCCGGATTGGCGGTCCCCAGATGCTGCCCGACGCCTTTCTTGAGTTGCTCCCATCCGTCGCCCTGGACCACCGGCGCAGCGGCCGACCACAAGGCCGGAATGAAGAGGCTGCGCGCTTGCTCCGGCCCCGGAGTTGGAATGCCGACTACCGGGAGCGACTCCACAAAGGGGCGCAGGTTCTCGGGGATCTCCGCCTCATTCGGCTGCGCGCCGCCGGGCGAAGTCGGAGGCGTATGGCCCGAAGGCAGGACGACAGCCCGAATGATGGGGGTCGCCATCGGGGTTGGACCCTCGAGCGCCGCAGCGACCTCGGAGTTCAACTCCCGGAGAGCGCCCAATCCGCTCAACAGGATGACCACCAGGCCGACGACCGCCAGGACCTCGACTAGAAGAAGGACGCGGTTGACAAAGGTGCGCCGGCGTGAGGGCACCGCCTGCACTTCCACTTCCACGTCGGAATCGGAGATGCGGGGCGATGAGATCTCGCGATCGGAAGGGGCTTCGAGGCGCAGGGCCCGGCCGGAAGCACGAAACTGGGCCAGCCGCAACCGTCGAGCCTCCACCCGACGACGGGCCAGGAGGGTTTGAAGTTCCGGGATGGTCAGATCTTCGGGTGCCCGCTTGGAGCGTCCCACGCTCGCTCCTTCCCAGCCGTCTCCCTGCAAGGAGGGTGCCAGCCGCGCATTATACACGGACGGTCAGGTCGATCTCGGGCAGGTTCTACCCCGCGGCTATAATCCCGCGGCGATGCTCCCCGATCCTGTCCACTCACCGCAAGTCCTTCGCCCCTTCGATGATGCGGCTCGACAGGGGTGCCTCGTCGTCGAACACGAGCACCCCGGGATGATCATCGCACGCGGGCAGACCGTCATCGAGTTCCTGCAGCGCATGTCGACCAACGACCTTCTCGGGCTGGACCCCGGCGCTTCAAGGGGTACGATCCTCACAAACGCAATCGGTCGGATCGTCGATGTCCTTCGGATCGTCCATCGGGGCGACAGCTTCCTGCTTGCTACGAGCTCCGGGAAGGCCGACGAAGTGCGGAGCTGGCTATCCCGGTACGTCTTCTTCAACGACGATGTCGCGCTGGAGGAGCCATCCTACGACTTCCATCTCTGGGGGTTGTACGGACCTGCGGCCGAGGGCGCCCTTGAGACGCTTGCCGGCGCGATGCGCGACCAAGGAGAGGTCTACGACACCTGGAAGGACGAGGACAGCCTCGGGGGGATCCGGATCCTCGGCGGCCCTGGTCTGGATCGGCAGGCCCGCCGGCTATGGGGCGATGCCGGCCCGGGATCGCCGGCCCACGCCGCGTACGAAGCTCTGCGCATCGAGCATGGCCTCCCGGCTGCCGGTCACGAACTGACCGATGACGTCATCCCCCTCGAAGTCAATCTGTGGCACCTCGTCAGCTTTCGCAAGGGATGCTACATCGGGCAGGAAGTCATCGCCCGGATGGAGAGCCGTCAGCAGGTCTCCCGCAGGCTCTACCGGGCGAGTCTTGACCATTTTGTCGACGTACCGCAGGGCATCGCGATCGAAGGTCAGGTCGCCGGCCAACTGACGAGCGTGGCTGTTTCACCGCGCCTCGGAACCATCGGACTCGCGTTTCTCCGCGCGTCCGCGTTGGCCGCGAGCACCTCCGCCATTCTGACGCCTTCCGGAGTCGCAGCCCGGCTCCAGCCGGCACACCCCTAGAGATCCGCCTGCGTCCGCGTCCAACCGGGACACATGGGACCGGACGTTATAATGCCGTCATGGCCGAGCCACGCCGGATTCTGTTCGTGTGTCTGGGCAACATCATCCGCAGCCCGCTGGCGGAGAACCTCTTTCGTCACCTGACGGAGGAGGCGGGCTTGAACGGGAAGTATGAAGCGGACTCGGCGGGGACGGGAGCATGGCATGCCGGGGAGGCGCCCGATGCCCGGATGCGCCGCACGGCGGCCCGCCACGGACTCAAGTACACGGGCGAAGCGCGCCAGGTGCGCCTCTCCGACTTCGATCGTTTCGACTTGATCCTGGCCATGGATACGGAGAACCGCCAGGACCTCCGGGCGCGGGCGCGCAAGCCCGGACAGGCTCGCAAGATCCGGCTCCTGCGCGATTTCGACCCGACGGCCGGGCGGAATGCGTCTGTGCCGGATCCCTACTACGGGGGCGACGAGGCGTTCGAGCAAACCTACGCGATCGTCGAGACCGCCGTGCGCGGGTTGATCGAAGCCCTCGAGTCGGGCAAGGCATGACCGTCCCCCCGCCCGTCGCCGACTGGTGTCGGGCCGGGGGCTTCGGCGAGATCGTCGAGGTTGAACCCCACGGCGGCGGCTGCATCCATGCCTCCTACCGCCTCCGGACCGAAGGCGGCACACTCTTCCTAAAGGTCAACAACGCCGTTCCCCACGACATGTTCCCGCGCGAGGCTGAAGGCCTCGCCGCCCTTGCCGTCGAGGACGGCCCAAGGCTCCCCCGACCCCACCTCTGGGGAGAGACCTTCCTGCTCCTGGAAGACCTTCCTCCCGCAGCTCCGAGGGCAGCGTACTGGGAACAGCTTGGCCGGCGCCTTGCGGCACTTCACGATCACACCGCTGACCGCTACGGCTTCGAGTCCGACAACTACATCGGGCTCACACCACAACCCAATCCCTGGACCCAGGATGGCTTTGCCTTCTTCGGTCAGCACCGCCTGCGATTCCAGGCCCACCGGGCCCTTGAGGCTGGACTCCTGCAGCCGGATGATGCGGCCGCTGTCGAGAAACTGGCCAGTCAACTGGAGCAGCTGGTACCACCACAACCGGCATCCCTTGTCCACGGGGATCTCTGGTCGGGGAATGTCATCGCCGGACCCGAGGGGGAGGCCTGCCTGATTGATCCGGCCTGTCACTACGGGTGGGCCGAAGCCGAGCTCGGGATGACCGAGCTCTTCGGCGGCTTCCCCGAGCGCTTCTATCGCGCCTATGTCGAGGCTCACCCGCTGACCCCTGGTTGGGAAGCCCGACTCCCCATCTACAATCTCTACCACCTGCTGAACCACCTGAACCTGTTCGGATCGGGCTACCTCGGCTCGGTCCGATCCACCCTGCGGAAGTTCACGTAGAACTTGTCGCACGGATCCCGGATCCTGGAGGCGCAAACACGATGGCACATCGCTACGGAGTGATCGGAGCGGGCAGACAGGGCACGGCGGCCGCGTACGACCTGGCCCGATTCGGGGAGGCCGAGGTCATCTGGCTGGCCGACAGCGACCCGAAGCAGGCCGAAGGGGCGGTGCGGCGGCTGAACGCAATGCTCGGCAACTCGATGGCCAGGTCCGTAGCGCTGGATGCCGGCGATCCGCACTCCGTTGCAGGATGGCTGCGCAAGGAGCGGATTGAAGCCTTCCTCAGCGCCGTCCCGTACTTCTACAATTTGGGACTAACCGAGGCCGCTATTGAGGCGGGCGCCGGGATGACGGACCTCGGGGGAAACAGTGAGGTCGTCTTCGAGCAGCTGGCGCGGTCCGCCGTTGCAGAACAAGCCGGCTGCACCGTGGTCCCCGATTGCGGTCAGGTGCCGGGGATGGGGACCTCCCTGATCGTCTACGCGATGGAGCAACTGGATCAGGCGGACGAGGTCTTCATGTGGGACGGCGGCTTGCCCCAGGACCCGACACCGCCGTGGGGATACACCTTGCACTTCAGCATCGAGGGTCTGACCAACGAGTACGCCGGCGACTGCCTGTACATCCGGGACGGAAAGACGGTTGCCGTGCCGACGTTGGAGGAACTCGAGACGGTCGACTTTCCCCCTCCGCTCGGCAGGCTGGAAGCATTCACAACGGCCGGAGGCCTGACAACTGCCGCCCGCACGTTCGCAGGGCGACTCCGCACCCTCCAGAACAAGACCCTTCGGTATCCCGGCCACTTCTCGCAGTTGAAGGTGATCCAGCAGCTCGGCCTGCTAGACCTGAGGCCCGTCCCCGTCGACGGACAGCGCGTCATTCCGCGCCATGTCCTGCATACCCTATGGGAGCCGCAAATCCGCGCTTCCGCCGACGTTCGGGATGTGATCATCATCCGGATCCTGGCCCGCGGCACCAAGCAGGGCCAGCCGACAGAGGTTCGGGTGGATCTGATCCATCCCTACGACGAGTCGACCGGCTTCAACGCCATGGAGCAAGGCACCGGCTGGCACGCCGCCATCCTCACCGAAGCGATCGCCTTCGGCCAGGTTTCCAAGGGTGTCGTTCCGGTCGAGAAGGCGATGAGCGGGGGGCGATTTGTCGAAGAAGCCCGACGACGCGGGTTTGCCGTGCAACTCGCAGTCGAGCAACACGCCGGCTAGCGGGAATCGTTCACAGTCCCACAAGAGAAGACGGCCGGGGAGTTGTCCCCGGCCGTCTGGCATTGGGTCGCTCGGTCTACGCGGCCGCTGGAACCGCGCTGGGGACGCCGCCCACAATCACGTCGGATTTCGTGAACAGGAAGTGATCGTAGTAGTAGTGCACCCACAGGAAGCTCAAGACGGCGATGTAGTAGGCGCGGTCAAACGCGAAGTCGAAGCTCGTTCCGATGATGTAATACATGAACCCGAAGACGATCACCGCCAGGGCGCCGTCGGCGACCGTGAGGGCGATGTTGAACCCGTAGTACTTGCGCGTCGAGCCTTTGGCCGAGAGCTCCGTGACGAATCGCGAGTTCTTCAGTTCGCCGCGTTCCCACCGCAGGTTGTTGAGCATCCACGTTAGGGCAAGGTACTGCAGCGAGTGCCAGACATTCATGCCCTGGAAGGCGGTATCGAGATTCCCCAGCGCCGGGATGCTGAACGACACCAGCGCCGTGAGGCCCAGAAACAGGGTCTTCGGGCCGTGCAGGACGCCTTGCCGGTACTCGGCGATCGACTTTCCGATCCACACGACCAGGGCGATCAGGAAGGCCGCCGAGGCCGCCCAGATCATCCACGGGCCCAGCGGAAGGAAGGAACCGATGAAACCGCTGATATCGGTCGTGCCGATGGTGAAGGTCCCGCTGGCGATTCTCCAGGCTGCGAGGGGGTAGAGGCAGGTCAAGACGAGCGCGTAGTCCGACCATCGGCTCACCAGGGTCAGCTTCGTCGTCTTCTTCTTGTTGTAGAGATCGGTGATGTAGATGATCTGATGAAGGACGTGGATCGACGCCCAGAAGAAGAAGACGGTCAGGAGCAAAGAGAGGTTGACCACAGCCATCAGAACGACGATCAGCGGGATAAGGAGGGACGACAGCAGGAACCCCCGGTTCTTGCGGGCGAAGTCTTTGTCAAGCGCCGTTCGCGTGAAGGTGGAATACATGTGGGGTCCGCCGAGCAGAAGCGCTACGAGCAGATTGACGGCGTTGCGGCTTATATCGTCCGGGGTCGTGTTGAGCGTCGTGGCCAAGGGTCCGACGACCGCGGGCAGCTGCAGGAATACCAGGTAGAGCAAGTACGGCGTTGCGACCAGGAAGATGCTGAGGGTGATGAACGTCAGATCCCACCGGCGGCTCTTGAGCCAGCCGGCATCGAGGGGTAGGGCGGCAACCGCTGTCGCCATGATGGGCCTCCATGAAGGATTGCTGGCGCCAGGTCAATCTCGACCTGACTTCGCCGGATTATAGCAACACTCTCGGCGGCCAGAGGTTGTGATTTTGGAAAGGCTAGGCGAGCCTGCGCGATCGGTATTGGAGGGCTTCGGCCAGATGGCTCGGGGCGATCGAATCGGCTTCGGCCAGATCGGCGATCGTCCGGGCGACCTTGATGACCCGATGATAGGCCCGGGCCGTCAGCTGGAGCTGGGCCATGGCGGTCCGCAGCAGGGCCCGGCAGGGCTCGCTGAGCGTGCAGAACCTGCGGATCTCGGCTGGGCCCATCTCGGCGTTGGCGGCCAAACCGACGGGCTCGAGTCGCTCACGTTGCCGTCTTCGGCCCGTCTCGACCCGGGCGCGGATCGAAGCCGATGGCTCTCCCAGACGATCGTCGCCCAGCTTCTCCAACTCGACCCTCGGGACTTCCAGGTGGATATCAATCCGATCCAAGAGCGGCCCGGAGATCCGCTTCTGGTAGCGCAAGACCGCCGAGGGTGTGCAGGTGCAATCACGGGCGATGTCGCCCGAGTAGCCGCACGGGCACGGATTCATCGCAGCCACAAGCATGAAGTTGGCCGGGAAGGAGAGTGAGCCACGCGCCCGGGAGATCGTCACCACGTGATCCTCGATCGGCTGGCGCAGCACCTCGAGCACCCGCGTGCCGAACTCGGGCAACTCATCCAGGAAGAGGACCCCCCGATGGGCCAGCGAGATCTCACCTGGCCTCGGCCACGTCCCGCCACCGACGAGCCCGGCATGCGAGATCGTATGATGGGGCGATCGGAAGGGGCGAGTTTGAAGGAGGGGCGTCCCTGCGGGGAGCAAATCGGCCACAGAGTAGATCCGGGTGACATCCAGGGCTTCGTCGATCGACATCGTCGGAAGGATCGAGGGCATCGAGCGAGCCAGGAGGGTCTTGCCGGACCCCGGCGGCCCGACCATCAAGACATTGTGCGAGCCTCCAGCGGCCACTTCGAGAGCGCGCTTGATGTGCTCCTGCCCGCGGATCTCGCGGAAGTCGGCGTCGGCCCGCTCCGGACGGAGTTCAAGGCGGGAGTGGAACACGGGAGCGATCGGCCTGACGCCGGACAGGTGATTGGCGAGACCCGTCAGACTCTCGACCGGGATGATATCGAGCCCGTCAATCAGCGCCGCTTCCGCCGCGTCAACGGCCGGAACAAGAATCTGTCGAAATCCCTCCTTGGCTGCCAGGGCGGCCATCGGAAGGATGCCCGCCACGTGGCGGACCGAACCATCGAGCGAAAGCTCCCCGACGACGAGCGAGCCGTCAATCCATTCGGGACGGAGTTGCCCGGAAGCCATGAGCGTCCCCAGGGCGATCGGCAAGTCGTAGGCGGGTCCCTCTTTGCGGAGGGAAGCCGGCGCCAAGTTGACCGTAAGGCGGCCAGAGGGGAACGTCATGCCAGCGTTCTTGATCGCCGCGTGGACGCGCTCGCGGCTCTCTTGGACCGCGGTGTCCGGAAGGCCGACAATCGCGAAGTGAGGAAGACCGCGCGCCGTGTCCACTTCCACCTCGACGATTGCCCCCTCCAGGCCGATGATGGCGCAGGAGTGGACCCTGGCGAGCACAAGCCCAGTCTAGATTCGAAAGGGAGAATGGTCAACTACTCAGAGCCGGAATCCCGACCTTCGTCGCAGGATGGGGCTGGCGACTTCGCGCCGGCTTCTCAGGGACTGCTTGCGCAGCGGAAGCCATCGAAGTAATCGCGGCGCGGGAAGCTCCAGAACCGGTTGGCCGCCCGCACAGTGAAGGGAGCGGTGTTCCAAGCTCCGCCCCGCACCCCCCGGTTGTTGACCGAGACGGGTGGCCCGGTTGGATTGACTTCAGGGGATACGGAGTAGTAGTCCGGGTCATAGGTATCGGCGACCCATTCCCAGGCATTGCCGGCCATATCGAGCGCCCCGTACGGGCTGGCCCCCTCCGGATAGGATCCGACCGGCCTCGTCCCATCCTTCAGGTCAAAGGCGGCTCTCTCCGGAGTCGGAGGGTCGTTTCCCCAGGGGAAGATCCGGCCGTCGACGCCTCGAGCGGCTTTCTCCCACTCGGCCTCGGTCGGGAGCCTCCTACCGGCCCACTCGCAGTAGTCTTGAGCCTCGTACCACGTGACTCCGATCACGGGATGGTCGGCCAACTCTGGCCGGCCAAAGTGCCTCGAATGAAGAGGCGCGACACAGGCTTCCTGCTCCACACAGACGGCATATTGCGCGTTCGTCACTTCCGTCATGTCGATCCAGAAGCTGTCCAGTTCGACGTGATGTTGTGGAAACTCGTCCGGCTTGGCGTGAGGATCATCATTCGTGCTTCCCATCAGGAAGGGCCCCGCCCCCACATAGACTTGTTCCATGTGGTCTACCTGGATGGTCCGCCGGTCACCGGATTCCGGGTTCCAGATGCTGACGCACGCGGCGAGGCCGAAGCTGAGACCTAGCGCCGGAATGAGGACCAGCGTGATCCTGCGGATCCCAATCGACGAGGTCGATGGATGGGAATTGCCAGGGACTGAGGCGCAGCGACTCTGCCAACTCGTCAGGGAGGGTAGTGTCAAGCCAGGCAGTCCCTTGCCGCCCGCCCCCACCGTGCCCTATGGGGCGTAGACGACGAAGTTGTCGAAGCGAATATCGGTGCCGGGCACGTCGTAGGTCCCGGCGAGGAGACCGACGTCCCCCGTGGCAAAGGACGGATCGCCGACCGTGTGGACCTGCTGACCATTCACGAACAGTGTGAGCTGGTCTCCGGTGCAATCCACGCGCAGATGATTCCTGGCTCCGCCCCGGAGGATGGCATCGCTCCTCTTCAGAGCATCCGCGCCGAGGACCTGCGACTCGCCGTTGAGGTACCGGAGGACGCCGAAGTAGCCGTCGCTGCTGATCACGAAGTAGTAGAAATTCTCGGTGTCCTGGTATCGGCAAATGACGCCGAAATCGTTGTCGTCCGGCCCGCCAGCCTTGGTCGCCTCCACCTCGACTCGCACGTCGCCGAACATCCGTCCTGGATTGGCCCAGTAGTCGCTCTGGGGCTTGTTGACTACGATCCGGTACCCGCCGTTGTCGTAGTCGGTGATGCCCTCGTCCGTTTGGACGCGGTCCCACCCGCTGTTCGGATCGGAGAAGTCGTCCGAGAAGAGCACCTCGGGAGCCGCGACGGGAACCACGGTCGGCAGAGGAGTTCGCGTCGGCGGAACGGGGGAAGGCGCCGTAGTGGCGGTGGCCAAGGCCAGGGGGACGGACCCAAGACCTCCCAGGGGGATCGTCCCGGTCAGGACGAGGGCCAATCCAATCAGGCCTGCCACGCCCAGGCAGGCCACAACGGCGATCAACACGCCGCCGCCCAGAAGAACTCGGCCCCGGGGTCTTGAACTGGAACTTTGCTGTGGGGATCTCAATGGAGGCGGGGTCCCGGGAGGGGGCACAACCGGACCCGTCGGTGCCCTGGCTGCGAGAGTTCGCGTATCAAGGGCGCCCGGCTCTGGGGACGGGACGGTCGCGGTGGGCAGAGCGGTGATGTCTTCGAGCATCGCCTGGACGGTCGGGTAGCGGTTGGCCGGGTCCTTGGCAAGAGCCCGCAACAGGATCCGCTCGACCTCCTCCGGAAGCGCAGGATTGACCACTCGCGGGAGAGGCAGCGGATCATGGGCGTGCTTGAGCAGGACCGCCAACGGGGTATCGGCGTCATACGGAAGCCGCCCCGTGACGAGCTCGTAGAGAACAACCCCGAGAGAGTAGATGTCCGATCGGGCGTCGCCCGCCTGGCCCGCTCCCTGCTCCGGTGACATGTAGGCGGGGGTCCCCAACACGGTACCTGTGGCGGTCAGCTTGGTGCCGCTCAACATCTTCGCCACCCCGAAGTCGGTCAGGATCACCCGACCGGTCCGATCAAGCATGATGTTGGCCGGCTTCACATCGCGGTGGACCACCCCCATTTCGTGGGCATAGGCTAACGCCGCGGCCACGTCCGAGACAATCCGCAAGGCCACCTGGAGCGGCATCTCTTCCCCGCGGCGGTGAACCTCCTCCAGCGCGGCCCTGAGGGTCGGGCCGTCGAGGTACTCCATGACCATGAAGTAGAAGTCCCCCTGAACGTCGGAGTCCACGACCTGAACGATGTTGGGATGGCGCAAGCGCGCCACATTTCTTGCTTCGCGCTGGAAGCGCTCGACGAACTCAGCCTCCTCGACCATCGATGGATACAGGACCTTGATGGCGACATAGCGGTCCAGGTTCGGTTGATAGCCCTTGTAGACCTCGGCCATGCCGCCGCGACCCAGTCGGGAGAGAACCTGGTAGCGCCCCAGCGTTGTTCCGGTGAGATCTGTCACGTGTCTCCTCGAACCATCACGCGCCGCAGGGTGCGCGGCGCGACGATTGGAATTCCCGGCGGGTCAGGACTGCAAGAGCGCGTACGGCAGGGCTACTCCGGGGCGTACCGCCGCTTCAGTATCTGGATCAGCTCCGGAACCCACCGCATCAAGAACGGGATGACCGCCTGGGGCTCTGCGTCGGGCGTGAGGCCAAAGGCAAGAAGCCGGTCTCGGCTCAGGAAGACCGTCAGGTACTGCCGCTTGGCGCCTGTGATCGTGGTGAAGCGCAAGGTCCCGCCGTCGAGCTCATCCAGGACTCGTTCCGCCGTCTGCGCCGCCGCCGCAGTCATGGCAGCGACGCGATCGGAATCGAGGGGCAACTCTGCCGGCGCCGAAGAGACCATCAGTCCGTTTTGGTCGACAAGGGCGACCCATTCCGCCTGGTCGATCTCCTCGAGTAGGCTTCCCAGGACGCCCTGCAGTTCCGACTGTCGGGTGATCATCATTGTCTCTCGCTCGGTTCGTGGGTCGCGGCTCCATCCATAAGACTAACCCGCCCCCGCGCGGAATGCAATACCCGCGTCGGCCCCTCTCTGGGGCTCGTCTGGTCGATTGAGGTCGTGCCGACCTTGGACTAGAATCCTGCCACGCCGTCCACCGTCCGCCGATGCCAAAGGGTAGAACAAAGGCGAACCGGTCGCGACGTCGGCCCGGATCGAGGCTTGAGCCCAATGGAACTCGACGACGCTCCTGCCGGACCCATCGTAGTCATCGGAAGTTCGGGGATGGACATTATCGGCCGCCCCCACCGCTCCCTGGTCCCCGGATCGTCCTCGCCAGGCGAGGTGCGACGCTGCCCTGGCGGGGTCGCGCGCAACGTGGCTGAGAATCTCGCACGGCTCGGAAGCCAGGTCATCCTGATTACTGCCGTCGGGGACGACGCAGTGGGAGCGGAGATCCTTGCGCAGGCCGCGGAAGTCGGCATCGACACACGCCTCGCAACGATCGTGCCCGGAGGCCGAACTGGCTTCTACCTGGCGATGCTCAACGACCTGGGTTTGCTGCACGTCGCCCTGGACGACATGGGTCTGACACAGGCCCTAAGCTCCGACATCATCCGGCAGGCCAAACCCACCTTGCAAGAAGCCCATGCCATCTTTATGGACGGGAATGTGCCAGGCGCATCCGCGGCAGAGGTCATCCGCATTGCCAAAGCGGCCGGAGTCCCGGTCGCAGCCGATCCCACGTCCGTCGCGCTTGCATCACGCTGGAAGCCCCACCTGGAAGACCTGTGGCTGATCACTCCCAACGAAGCGGAGGCCGAGGCCCTTTGCCCGCACCCGGTTCCCCACGCCGACCGGGAGCAGGCCCTGGATGCCGCCCGCCACCTCGTGTCGGAGGGTGTCGAGATCGCGCTGGTTACCATGGCCGAATTCGGGGTGGGTTACGCGTCGCCAGAATCCAGCGGGCATGTGCCCGCCGTCCAGACCGACGTTGTGGACCCGACGGGCGCCGGCGACGCCCTTTCTGCGGCGGTCATTTTCAGCCTTCTCAGCGGGATCCCGCTTGACGAATCGGTCCGTCTGGGTGCGTCTGCGGCCAGCCTGACCCTGCGGACGCCCGGCTCCGTGGTCGGCGACCTCAGCCTCGAGCGCCTGTACGACGGATTGCGGTAGGCGATGCGAGCCTCTCCGCCCGGCGCGGCCAGATCCCCCTTCTCCATTCATATCGACGTCCGGCCGCGAGTCGCCTCATCGATCGAAGCCGGTCGGCCGGTGGTGGCCCTCGAGACAACGGTCCTGACGCATGGCATCCCCCGTCCAGCGAACCTCGACCTGGCTATCCAGATGGATGCGGAGGTCACGCGCGCCGGCGCCCTCCCCGCTACCATCGGCGTCCTGGACGGCCGCGCCGTCGTCGGGATGGGGCGCGCCGAAGTCGAGCGCCTCTGTACCGACCCTGCGGTCAGGAAGCTGAATCGCCGGGATCTGGCGCCGGCCGTTGCCCTGGGCTGGACGGGAGGGACGACCGTCTCTGCGACGATGTTCCTGGCCCACCTGGCGGGGATCCGCGTCTTCGCCACGGGCGGCATCGGGGGGGTTCATCGCGGTCGGACCGGAGATGTCTCGACAGACCTGACGGAGCTTGCCCGCACCCCCGTGGCGGTCGTGTGTTCTGGCGCCAAGTCGATCCTGGATCTACCCGCGACTCTCGAATGGCTCGAGACCGTCGGCGTGCCAGTGGTCGGGTATCAGACGGATACGTTCCCCGAGTTCTTCGGACACGGCAGTGGCCTCCCGGTCAGCGCCCGGGTCGAGTCCGCAAGAGAGGCGGCTTCCTTGATCCGGGCTCAACTGGCGACGGGGTCAAGTGTCCTCTTGTGTGTTCCGTGTCCTGAGGCTGACGCGGTCGATTCGGGAGTGCTTGCCGAGCTGCTGGAGAAGGCCGAAGTCGAGGCGCGGCGGGAAGGGATCGGGGGGAAGGCACTGACTCCGTATCTACTGGGTCGACTGACGGAGCTCACATCCGGTGCGACGCTTAAGGCGAATCTGGCCTTGCTGCTCAAGAATGCCCAGGTAGCGGGGGAGATTGCCGTGGACCTCGATAGGCACCTTGCGGAGTAGTCGGCCTCGCCCTACTTTGGGTACGAGTAGATCGTTCCTCCAGGCCCTTCATACACAACGTCCAACCCCTCCAACATCGCACGCAGCCGGGCGGGAGCCGCGTCTTCGTAGATCCCCGCGAGCTGCGGACTGATAGTGTC
>DATIPT010000127.1:0-13027 GCA_035471625.1 Anaerolineales bacterium | reverse complement strand
CGGCTCCAGTGGCCCGCGTCGCGGGTCAGGACGCCGTCTTCGATGAGCGCCTTGCAGACTTCTTCGATGAAGAACGGGTTGCCTTCGGTCTCGCGGTAGATCCCGTCGAGCAAGTCGTCGGTGACCTCCTCCTGGAACAGGACGCCGAGCATTTCTCGGGTCTGCTCCCGGGTCAGCCGGGAGAGCTTGAGGCGCGTCGCCAGGCCCTCGCGGCTCAGTTCCAGCAGCGTTTCGTGGAGCCCGCGGGCCTCATCGAGTTCGACCTCGCGGTAGGTCAACACCGTGAGAAGGCGCAGATCCGGTTGGCTGGCGCGGTGCGCCAGGTGCCGCACCAGGGAGAGCGTGGCGACGTCGGCCCAGTGTGCGTCCTCCAGGACGAGCAGCACCGGGTTGACCTGCGAGAGGGATGCCAGCAGGAGGAGGATGCTCTCCGAGAGTCGCTGCTGCTCAACGTGCGGCTCCGCCGGGGTGTTCGGCGGGATTTCCGGATGGCGGGCCCGGAGGGGCGGCGCCAGCGTCATCAGGTCGGCCACGACGAACTCGGGAAGTCCCAATTCCTTGGGACCGCGACCGTCGACCGCCTGCTGAATCACCTGGGAAATCGGCGCATACGGTGCGCTCGCCTCGGCGTAGCATTCGCCGATCAGGACCGTGGCGCCGGTGACGCTGGCCTGGGCGGCGAGCTCACGCGTCAGCCGGGTCTTCCCGACCCCCGGTTCACCGCTGATCAGCAGGACTTGCCCCCGGCCGGAGGCAGCGCGCTGCCATAGTCGCCGCGCCTCATGCAGTTCGGCGTCTCGACCAACGAGTCGGCCGCGGGCGATCCGATCCAGCAAGGAAGCCGAGGTGACCTGTGTGCCCCCGCGCGGCGAAAGGTCCAGCGAGGCCAGGGCCAGGCGGACCTCGCCCGCCGAGGCCGGGCGGTCGTCGGGTTGCTTGGCCATCAGCCGCAGGATCAGGCTCTCGAGCGCCGGAGGGATCGCGTCGTTGTACGTGCTCGGAAGCACGGCCGGGGTATAGAGATGCTGCGAGACGACCGCCAACGGCTCGTCGGCCATGAACGGGAGCCGCCCCGCGGTCAGTTCGTACAGGATCACGCCGAGGGCATACAGATCGGTCCGGCCGTCGACGGGCTGTCCGAGGGCCTGCTCGGGCGCGAGGTAGAAGACGGTCCCGGCGATGGCGCCTTCGCTCGTCGTGCGCGCGGCCAGCGACAGCGCAAGCCCGAAGTCGGTGAGCTTGGCCGTCCCATCCCTGGCGACGAGGATGTTCTCGGGCTTAAGGTCGCGGTGAACGATGTTGTGGGCGTGGGCGTGCTCGAGAGCAGTGCACACCTGGGAGGCGACGCGGATCAGATCGGGGATCGAGCCGGGCGGTCTCTCGTGCAGGGACGCCCCCTCGATGTACTCCATGACGATGAATGGGGTGTGGTCGGCCTCCCCGACGTCGTAGATCGTGACGATATTGGGGTGGTTGAGCTGGGCGGCGGCCTGGGCCTCACGCACCAGTCGGGCCCGGCCGGCCGTCCCGATGTCCGAGGGGCTGAGGATCTTGACGGCGACGTCGCGCTCGAGCGCCTGGTCGCGCGCGCGGTAGATCGTCCCCATCCCGCCGCGGCCGATCTCGGCCTCGAGAAGGTATCGGTCACGCAGCAGTCCGCCGGCCTCCGGAAGTGTCATAGGGAAGTGGGGTCCCGGCGAGCGCCCGCCGGATCGCGGTCGCAGGCGCGCGGGTCACCATTCTCGCGCACTTTGCGCGGACTCAGGTCCTCCGCAGGCTGACGCTCGGCTCGCCGGTCTTCTGAAACTCGAGGATTTCGGGGTGGCTCTCTGAATAGGACGCCAGGCCCTTCGAGTCCCATGTCATCCGGCCTTTCGACCAGACGGCCTGGACCCCCTCCCCCTTGACGCTTTCGCCGTGGGCCAGGACGTCGGCCTTGATCTCGGCTTCGAGCCCGGCGATGTTGGCCTCGACCGCCTCGGCCTTGGCCGCCACCTCGGCGTCGATCTCGTCCAAGCGCTTCTTGACCTCCGGCGACAGGACCTGGTCGACCAGCGCCTGTTTCTCCCCCTCCAGGGCATCGCGCTGCGCGTAGAACGTCTCCAGCCTCTTGAGCTTCTCCCCGATCGCAAGCATCTGGCACCTCCCTTGGCGGCCCGAGCCGGGTCCCGGCAGGGCCACCCCTATGGTATCGCACCGGCGCCAGGCTGCAGTCAACAGATATATTGACAGCCGATATATCGTGTGCTAATATAACGGGCGACGATATAGAGCGAACCCAATGGCCAAGCCAAGCTCCCCCTACCGGTACTTGCCCCTCACCGAGGCGACCTACTACATCCTGCTGGCGCTGGACGAGCCGCGCCACGGCTACGCCGTGATGCAGACGGTGGCCGAGATCAGCCAGGGAACGGTCGAGGTCGGCCCGGGGACGCTGTACGGCGCCTTCTCCAAGCTGGAGAAGGAAGGCCTGATCGTCAAGATCAAGGAGGACGACCGCCGCAAGACCTACGGCCTGAGCCCCCAAGGGGAGGAAGTCCTGGCGGAACAAGTCCGGCGGCTGGGGATCATGGAACGCGTCGGGGCGCGGTGGCGCGCCCGCCGGCAGCAAGCAAGGAGCTAGTCCGATGAACCGGCGAAAAGTGCGCAAGTTCAAGGCCTTCTGGGCCTGGCAGGATGAGAAGGAAGAAGCCTGGCTTCGCAGCATGAGCCAGCAGGGGTTGCACCTGACGGAGCCCCTGGCGCCCATCGTGTATTCCTTCCTGGAAGGGGAACCGCGTGATCTGGTCTACCGGCTGGACTATGTGCAGCGCATGTCGGGCGACGAGCGAGGCCGGTACCTGCAACTCTTCCAGGACTCGGGGTGGGAGCACCTGGGCGCCAATGGCGGATGGCAGTACTTCCGCAAGCCGGTCGAAGCCGGCGACGCGCCCGAGATCTTCACCGATCCCGAGTCCAAGGTGGAGAAGTACAAGGGCCTGCTCGCCTACATGTTCATCCTCCTGCCGTTCTTTGTGATGCTCGTCAGCCGGATCGGTTCTCGTCCGCCGGCGTACCGTGCCCTGGATGTGGTGATCTTCATCTTGTTCCTGCTCTATATGTACGCCTTCCTTCGCATCGCTCATCGCGTCCGCCAGTTGCGTCGCCTCTAGGGCGACGGGACGCGAAACCGCCCCTCCGTTGCGAGGGGCGGTTTTGAGGGCTCCGGGCAGGATCGGTCAGGCGGCCAGCAGAATCTCCTGCAGCCGTTCGGCGTACGACCGGCTCTCATCGTCTCCGGTCACGAATTGAATCCCTTGGGGTGAGTCGACCCCCAATCCCAACTCGACGGCGCGGGCAATCTGGGCCTGCTCGAAGACCCGGCCGCGTGCGACCTGGTTGGTCGTGCCAAAGTCGCGCAGGATCGCCACCCCGGCGGCGTCGAGCGCCACCCGGTCGGCGCTTGCCATCACGACCTCCGGGCTCACCCGCTTGCCGGAATCCGGCCCTCCGCTCGTGAAGGCCTCGACCCCGTCCATCACCACGAGTACCGGCGCGTAGGCGGCGTTGATTTCGGCGATCATCCGCCGCTGATTTGACGAGAGGTGCAGCTCGGTCATGTAGTCGTACCCGTCGCCGGGGACGCGCTTGGCGACCATACCGACCGAGTTCTTCAGCGAAAGCGTGAAGTGCCCGCCGAAGCGATGGGTCTTCAGGCAGCAAAGTTGAACGAGTTGCGCGTCCAGACACGGCCGGGCGACGTGGAATCCCTGACGCCAGTGGCTCCCCGGCGCATCGAGCGCCACCCAATCGTCGACCGACAGGTCATCGAAGACGAGCGTCTCGAAATCCAGGGCGCCGGCCATGTCGAAGATGCCCAGCGACTGCATCACGGCTCGCGTGTCGCCCATCCCGCTGCGGTCGCCGACGGTGATCCGGTCGGCCTTCCACTCGCGCAGCCGCTCGATCGTCGCCTGCAGGACATCGCTGTGCGTCGAGCCGGGAGTCGGGTCGGCGCTGTTGAAGTTGGGTTTGACGAAGACCTCCGCCCCCGGAGAGGTCCGCACACCCAGCAGGTCGACCGCCCGTCGCACGCCGTCGCCGCGGTCGGTCGTGCGAACGAGCGCCACGCGGCCGACGAGCGGCTCCGGCGTGGGGGCCGGCGCCACGACCGTCGGTGTCGGTTGCGGCGAGAACGGCGTCGAGGTCGGCATGGTCTCTCCCCCGGTAGCGGTCGGCGCCAGGCTGGCATCGTCCGAAAGGCTGGCGAAGCGGCAGGCCTGCGTCAGGGCGGCGGTCGCCCCGACGGCGCCGGCCACGTGCAGGAACTCACGACGAGACAGTGGTGTATGGGGCATGGCTAGTCCCCTTCCATGCGCGACCGGGCGCCGTAGTGCGGCGACTGGAGCCAGGCGCGCAGGCTCCCGCGGTACATGGCCCGCTCGAAGTATCGCCCGTCAGGCGACAGTCCGTCATAGCCCTTCTCGATGAGGGGATCCATCAGGGGATTCAACTGCTGGGCGTAGTGGCGCATGCACGCTTCGGGGTGAATCCCCGGCCACGAGTAGCACGTCACCGTAGTCCGGCGGTGGTCCGACGGGATCGACGACGGCACGCTCTTGTCCCAGTTCGGATCGTCGGGATGGAAGACATACTGGTCGAGGTCTCCTTGCGGGACGCCCTCGACGCCGCGGACGACCGGAGGCTTGATGTCGAGGGTGTAGGGATCGACCGCCAGGTCGGCGATGACGGCGTGTTCGGGGAGCCAGGCGATCCAGGCGTTGGGTACGACGGGTTCTGACGGATGCCGGCGCTGGGCGGCGTCGACCAGGATGTCGGCCTGCCGCATCAACCGCTCCATTTCCCGCGAGTCTGACGAAATGTTGCGCCCGACGATCTGGGCGATCACCCCGGGCAGGCCGCCTTCCAGGGCCTGGTTGGCGCGTTCGATGTTCCCCATCTTGGTCGCCGCTTCGACGGCGTGCTTCCCGACCATCCCGGCGCCGAGGATCAGGACGACGATCGGCCGGCCATCGGGCCGGCGCAGGCCGCCCCATCGTTCCTCGAGGACGCCGAAGGCCGCCTCGAGCCCGTTCCAGGCCACCGCCCGCATGTTCTCCACCAGGCGCAGGTTGACATCGTTGGCGATGCTGTCGAGCGAGACGGCGTTCAGGCCCAGCTCGACCAGGCGCTCGACGCGCTTGGGCCGGGTCGGGAAGTGGAGCATCGAGATCAGGCACGCCCCGCGCCGGGCCATTTCCAACTCGTTCGGCGACGGGGCGCGCAGCACGAGGACGAGATCCTGGGAGAACGCCTCCCAGCGCGATCCCATCCACACCGCTTCGTTCGCCTGGCGGTAGTCGTCGAAGGAGAGGCCCGAGCGCGATCCGTAGCCTTCCTCGACGCACACCTCGAGGCCGCGCTTGGCCAGGGACTGGATGAACTCCGGGAGGAACACCCGCAGTTCGCCGGGCTCCTTCATCATGCGGGGAAAGCCGATGGATCTGGGCAGGGTCACGCGCAGCCGAATCCTTTCTGATCGCCGATGGTCCGAGGAATCTATTGTAGCCGCCGCTGGCCTGCTCGGGGCCGGGTCGCTATCCTTCCCACCTCGAAAGCAAGGCCCGAGAGACGGCCCGCTCGAAGAAGCGCCCGCGCTCCCGGACCTGTTGTGGCCCGCCGCGCTCGATCAGCATCCTCAGAATCGGCCGCAATTGCTGTCCGTAGTGCCGCATGCATGCGGCCGGCTCGAGCCCCGGCCAGGAATAACACGACAGGGCGTGGCGCCGTTCGCCGGCCTCGACGCAGCCGGGAAGCCGGTCGTATGCCGGATCGTCCGGTGGGAAGATGAACTGATCGAGGTTCCCATGGGGGACGCCTTCGATCCCCTTGACGTACGGCGGATCGCGATCGCAGTCGTACGGATCGACGCTGAGATCAAGGATGACGGCGTGATCCGGGAGCGATCGGATCCAGTCGTTGGGGATCACCGGTTGGCTCGGGTCGGGGCGCTGGGTGGCGTCGACGAGCAGGTCGGTTTCGGTCAGGATCCGGCGCATCTCCGCTTCGTCGCCGGTGACATCGAAATCGACGACGCGCGTAACCACTCCGCGAACGCCGTCGGCGGCCAGCCGCTTCCGGCGATCGACGTCCCCGTAGGCAGCGGCGGTGCGCACGACGTGGCTCCCCACGGCCCCGGCGCCGAGCAGCGTGACGCGGATCGGGCCGCGCTGCGGGCTGGCGAAGCCGGGCGCCGGATACGTTCGGGCCAGGACCTTGAACGCCTCGCGCACCCCGTTCCAGGCCACCGCCTGAAGGTTCTCGACCAGCCGACGTCCCGAGTCGTCCTTGAGAGAATCGAGAGAGATCGCTTCGAGGCCGCGCTGGCGTAGATCGGCGACGCGCTGCGGACGGGTCGGATAGTGGAGCATCGAGATCAGCAGCGATCCCGGCGCCATCCAGTCGAGCTCGTCGGCGTCCGGGGCGCGCAGGACGAGCACCCACGGCTGTTGGTAGACCTCGCGGCGCGAAGCGAATCGGACCCCTTCCGCCTGCTGGCGGTAGTCGTCCGTGGAGAGGCCCATCCCAGAACCATAGCCTTCTTCAAGGACCGGACTGGCGCCGCGACGCGCCAGGCGGCCGACGAACTCCGGCAGAAAATCGCGTCGCTCGCTCGGTTCCTTGTGCATTCGGGGCAGGCCTAGAGTGATGGTCGGCGGATCCGAGCTCCCGGCGGTCATCGCTTGTTCCTGTCCGCTGCGGCCAGTTCGGTAAGCAATGCGCGGACCTCGACCGGATTGGAGAGCGAGAACTGAGCGTTCGAAGGAAGGACGTGCCCGACCTTGATCCCCCATCCGCCCGTCGGCAACGCGGCGAACATGTCTTCATCGGTGACGTCATCCCCGATGGCCAGGACGAAGTCGAAGGCTTCGCCCTCGGAAAGCCGGCGGGCGGCGGCCCTGCCCTTGCTGATGTTGCTCAATTTCACCTCGATGACTTTGCTGCCGCGCAAGACCTGGAGGGGTGTGTTGGCGATCGTGCCCTCGAGGTTTTCCAGCAGCTCGCGAGTCCGGAGCGATGCCAGCTCCGGTTCGGCCCGGCGGTAGTGCCAGGCCAGCGAGAGCCCTTTCTCTTCCAGGTAGCTGCCGGGTGTCCGGTCGACATACGCCTCGAGGATCGGACGGATCTGGTCGCGCCAGTCTTCCGCCGGCGGCGCCTCGGCCAGGTGCCATCCCGGATCTTTCGGCGACCGTTCGCGCGCCCCGTGCTCTGCGACGAGATGAGCGCCGAGGTCGCCCAGCCACGAGCCGAGGGTCTCATGGTCTCGTCCGCTGACGATGACGAGCTCGGTTCGGTCGGCGGACGCCAGGCCCCGGAGGAGGATCCGCAGCGGGTCATCGGGGGGAGCCCATTCGGCGCGCGGGGCGAACGGGACAAGCGTCCCGTCGTAGTCGAGGAGCAGCAGGCGGTGGCGGGCCGAGGTGAAGGCCTCGATCAGTCGCTGGCGATCCTCGGGGCTCAACCGGCGGAGCCGGTAGCGGTCGCGCCCCTCGGCGGCTTCGTCCAGCTGGCTCAGGAACTCGCGCCCCCACCGGGCCGTCGTGAACCGCCGCAAGCGGGCGAGGGCCGCCCGATTGCGCATGCGTTGCTCCTCGACCGGCATCTCGAGGGCGCGGTCGAGCGCTGCAAGCAGACTGTCGAGGTCGTGGGGGTTCACGATCAAGGCCTCGCCCAGCTCCTCGGCCGACCCGGCGGTCTCGCTCAGGACCAGGACTCCGGATTCGCCGCCGCGCGCCGCCAGGTACTCTTTGGCGACCAGGTTCATCCCGTCGCGTAAAGGAGTGACCAAGGCAACGTCGGCCAGGAGGTAGAGGGCGGCCAGTCGATCAAAGGGCAAGTTGCGATAGAGATACCAGATGGGGGTCCATCCGCCCTGGGTGAAGCGGCCGTTGATCCGTCCGACGGATTCGTCGACCTCACGCTTCAGCTGGCGGTACTCCGGGACGGAGGTCCGGGAGGGGACGCATACAGCGATCAGCAAGACCCGTCCTCTGCGTTCGGGATGCGTTTCAAGGAAATGCTCGTACGCCTCCAGGCGTTGGAGGATTCCCTTGGTGAAATCGAGGCGGTCGACGGACAGGATGATCTTCTGATTGGGCGCCTGATCCCGCAGGGCCTGGAGCTCGGCCTGGACGCGGGGATCATCCTTGGCGTGGAGGTACTTCTCGACATCCACGCCAAGGGGGAATGTCTCGACCCGAACCTGGCGATCCCCCAGGGCGACGCTTCCGAATTCGTTCTCGAGTCCCAACAGGCGAAGCAGGCTGCTCAGGAAGTGGCGCGCGTAGCTGTAGGAGTGGAACCCGATCAGGTCGGCCCCGAGCGGTCCGTAGAGGAGCTGGTCGCGCCACGGCAGGGTGCGGAAGATCTCGGAGGACGGAAAGGGAATGTGCAGGAAGAACCCGATCGGAGATTCGGGAAGTCGTTCCCGGGCCAGGCCGGGTAGGAGCATCAGGTGATAGTCGTGGATCCAGACCCGGTCGCCGGGACGCGCCACCCGCTCCAGGGCGTCGGCAAACCGTCGATTGACTTCGGCGTAGGCCTCCCAATCGCGGCGATCGAACCGGGCGTTCTGGGGGAAGTAATGGAACAACGGCCACAGGCATCCGTTGCTGAAACCTGAATAGTAGCGCTGGAACAGATCCGGCGGCAAGAAGATCGGCGTGCAGCCGAAGTCACTGTCGAGCGTGTCGGCGATCTCTCGCCGCTCTCCAGGGTCGGACGTCGACAGGCCCGGCCACCCGAGCCAGCGCATTTCGACGTCCTGGCGGAGTGCGTTCAGGCTGGTGGCGAGGCCCCCGGCGCTGGGCTGGAAGCGGAAGCCGGAGGCGGATTTCTCCGCGCTGACGGGCAGGCGGTTGGAGACGATGATCAAACGGCGGTCTTCGAATGCAGCCGTTGAAGGCAAACGGTTCTGGCTCCTTTGGGCGGCCGGTGCCGTCTTCAGGATACCACCGACGCCGAACGCGACCCTGCGGAGGCCCCGACGACCACGGTCTAGCCGATGGAAATGAGCCGTCGGGCCTCGGCTACTGCCCCGCGGGCATCCTCGGCGTACCCATCGGCGCCGATCTCATCGGCCCAGGCGCGCGTCACCGGCGCGCCGCCCACCAGCACCTTCACCTGCGAACGCATCCCCGCTTCCGTGAGCGCCTCGATGACCTTGCGCTGGACGCCCATCGTCGTCGTCAGCAGCGCCGACAGGCCGATCAGGCTCGCTCCGGTTTCCCGGGCCTTGGCGAGGAAGGTATCGATCGGGACATCGACGCCGAGATCGTGGACCTCGAAGCCGTTGGCCGCCAGCATGATCCCCACCAGGCTCTTGCCGATCTCATGGATGTCGCCCTTCACCGTCCCGATGACGGCCGCCCCGCCCGACGAAGCGCCCTGCCCCCGGGATTTGAGTTCGGGTTCGAGCACTGCCATTGCTGCCTTCATCGCCTTGCCGGCCAGGACCAGGTGTGGGATGAAGTACTCTCCACACGAGAACTTCTCTCCAACGACGTCCATCCCGGGCTTGAGACCGCCGTCGATGATCGCCAACGGCTCGAGGCCGGCGGCCAGCGCCTCCCGGGTGAGGTCCGTCGCCTCCTGGACCTTGCCGTTCGCGACGCTGGCATTGATCTGGGCGAGCAGGGCTTCACTCATGACAGGGCCTCCGTGTGGGCTACCAGACGCCCGGGATCAGACGATAGCGGGTCTTCTGTTGGTACTCGCTGTAGCCGGGCAGACCCTCGAAGAGGACACGTTCCTCGTCTCGAATGCGAACGACGAGGACAACCACAAGGAATAGCGCTGGCAGGACCGCCCAGGCTGAGCCGAGGGCCAGCGGGGAGAGCACGTAGAGCAAGGAAAGCGCGAGGTACATCGGATGCCGCACATACCGGTAGGGGCCGGTCGTCACCACCTGTTGGCCGGATTCGACGGCCACGGTACGGGCCGCATAGCTGTTCTCCCGCAGGACCAGGAAGAACATGCCGTAGGCCAGGAGCACAACAACATCGGCGGCGATCGAAATCGCCGGCCGGACCGTCGGCCACCCGAACCGCTGACTGAGGCCGGGGATCAGATAGGCCAGGAGCATGATCACCACTCCGCAGTTCACGATTCCCTGTTGCCGCTGCTCCTGCTCACGCGCCTGGAACCGTCGCTCGAGAAGGGCTGGGTCCCGACGCAGGAAGTACAACAGGACGGCCAACATCGGGATCAGCAAGATGGCCAGGTAAACCCAGGCCTGCCAGTAGTCGAAGGTGCCGGCGGTGCCGAAGAAGAGCACGCCCAGCAGGAGTGCGGCGGCGCCGAACAGCAGGAGGCCTCGACGCATGAGGCCCGGAGGGGAAGTTGTCATCCCCCAACCTGCTCCGGCATCGGGGGCAAAGCCTCCATGCCGAACGTTCGGGCGGCGGAGGTGGCGATCTGGCGCAACTCCGACCGCAGGTCGTCCGAGATCTGCGGGGCGCGGTAGGTCGCCAGGAGCGACTCGACCCGATCGCGGGCACGCTCGAAGGTGGTCTTGCGTCCGGCGGACGCCCAGGCATCGAGCGAGCCGCGGTCGATCACCGCCGACGGGATGTACGTCTCCTCCTGGAACCAGCGGACGGTGTGTTCTTCCCCGAGGTAGTCGGCGCGGTGACCGAGACGACGCATCAGATCGAGGGCGATCGGATCATCGCGTTGTTCAATGCCGGCCAGCAGCCGCTTGGCCATCCCGATGATCTCGGCGTCGATCACGAGCTTCTCCGGGCTCTGACACGACTCGAAGTCCATCATCCCGGCGCCGGAGACCATGTTGACGCCGGCGAGGGCCGCCAGGATCGCGCCGCCGGCCGATTCGAGTCCGGCCTGCGCGTCGACGATCTTGGCGTCGCTCATCCCCAGGTAGGCGTGCGTCGGTAGGCCGAGCGAACGTCCGATCTCGGTGTAGGCGCAGTCGATCATCCATGTCCCGACATCGCCCATCGGGGTTGTCCCGTGGCGCATATCGAAGACCGCCGGCGATCCGCCCCACACGATCGGCGAGCCGGGTCGCGCCAGCTGCCCGATCGTCACCCCGCTCAGGTTCTCGGCCGTATGCTGCACGAGGGCCCCGGCCAGGGTCACCGGGGCCGTGGCGCCGGTCAGCGGCATCGAGACGAGCTCGGCCGGGATCATGGCGCCGGCGCAGTCGATCAGGTTCTGGCAGGTGAGGTCCGACCACAGTAGCGGGGGCGAGGGACACACGTCGAAGACGGCGATCGGCTTCTCGGCCAGGGCCGCTTCGCTGCCGGCGACGGCGACGAGCATCTCCTTCATCATCCACCAAGTGTCCTTGCGGAAGGCCCCGGTGATGATCGGCTTGCGTATGAAGTTGAGCGCCAGGTACAGCCGGTACAGGTCCCCGATCTCTTCGACGACGTCGGCGCAGACCATCGCCGTGCTCTGGGCGTCGAGCTGGGGCAGGGTCTCGACCAGCTGGACGAAGCGTACGAAATCGACGGTAACCGGCGGGCGCTGCTCCTGGGTCTGGGAATCGAGGACGGCGATCGCCGCCGAGCCCGGGTCGAAGTGGACGCGGTCGCCTCCGTAGTGCACGGCCGGCTGGCCCTCGAGGTTGAAGAGGCGGAACTCGCGCGGCGCCGTCTCGAGCGCCTGGCGGGCGAGGCGCTCCGGGATGCGGGCGATCTGCTGCTCGCGGTCGACCTGGGCGCCGGCTTCGGCGAGCAGGCCCAGGGCTTCATCGTTGTGGACCCGAACGCCGGGGTCCATCAGGAGCTGGAAGGCCTCGTCGAGGATCTGAGCGAGCAGGCCGTGGTTCAGGAGCTGGAATCGAGGGCGCATGCGGTCTCCGCCGAGTGGGCGAGGCGGTGTATTGTCGCGCG
Organism: Anaerolineales bacterium; assembly: GCA_035471625.1. Classification (GTDB taxonomy): domain Bacteria; phylum Chloroflexota; class Anaerolineae; order Anaerolineales; family E44-bin32; genus DATEVL01. Next base: position 1,130 of record DATIPT010000127.1, on the reverse strand, counting down.
CCCTGGCACCGGGGCCATCTGGCGAACGGCTGGAATCCGAGGATGAACATCGACGGCTTCCGGGGAGACGTGGCTCTCCCCGGAGCCGGCTCGGGTCAGAAGGTCGGCAGGTAGCGAGCGGTGGCCATCAGTACGACGGCCACGATCAGCAGGACCGAGACGATGCGGCCTCCGAGGCGCACCCGGGCTTGCAGGCCTTGCATCTCGGCCGCCTGGTCCGGCGACGGCGCTGCGCCGGAAGCGGCCACCTGGGCGCCGATGGCGGTCATCCTGCGGATCGAGAGGTTCTGCATCACGAAGCCGACGATGTAGGCGACCGCCGCCGCCAGGATCCCGATGGTCAGGCCGGTGCCGCGCCCGGTGGCCAGCCAGGCCGGATCGAGGCCGTCGGAAACGATCCACCACAGCCACAGGCCGGCCACGACCGTCGCCGACGCGGCGATGAGCATCGCCGGGGTCAGACCGCTTTGCGACGAAAAGCGCATCATGAATCGGCGCCCATCGTCGCCGGCCGCTCTCACCGTCGGTTCGACGAAACCGGCGAGCAGAAAGCTGGCCCCGGCCCAGAAGACGCCGCCGAGGATATGGATGATTCGAAGAATCAGAAGCAGACCGAGCATGCGAGCCTCCCTTTGGCGAAGGGGTTGCGAGCGGTGGGATTGTATCGCACCTCCGGCACCCGGAGGCTCGAATCGGATCGAAGGGTCAGGGTCCCCGAGGCAGGCCTACTCGCCGGTCGGCAGCTCCGGCAGCGGACAATACGCTCCCTCCGACAGACCAGCCGGTTCGCACCGGAAGACGCGGTTGAATCTCCCGGTGAGATCCTCCTTGGCAATGGCCGTTGCCAGTTCGACCAGCTGGGCGGTGGTGAATCGCTTCTGCAATCGGGCGAACAGTTCGTCGCTGATCACGGGCGGCGTCTTGGTCATCGCCACCGCCAGGTCGAGGGCCAACTTCTCGGCTGCCCCAAACACTTCACTCTCCTGGTAGCGGGAGAGATTCCTGAGCTCTTCCTCGGTGACCCCTTCTTCTCTGCCGACGGCAGAGGCGGCATCCAGTCAGGCCGGACAGCCGATGAGCATCCCGGCCTTGATCTCGGCCAACCGGCGGATGCGGCGGTCGACCAGGTA
>DATIPT010000126.1:0-7318 GCA_035471625.1 Anaerolineales bacterium | reverse complement strand
CCCTTGGCAACCCTCCGGGGAGTCCGTACAGCCAACCCGCCGTCGGAGAGATCTCCGATGTGGTTCGCGGCCGGGTCGTTGGCTTGGTGCCTGGGCCTCCGCCCGAGAATGCCGATGCCGTCCCAACGATTGGCTTCTGGTCCGCCGGAGACCCGTACGGCCTGTCGCGGATGGATCTGAAGCAGGAGATCCTTCTGATACGGGAGAGTTTCGTCCAGTATCTCCCCGGCGGCGAGAGCGCAGGCATCCTCGTTGTCCCCGACTCCGTCGATCGCCTGCAGCGCCGCTACACGTTCCCGGGCCTGCAATCGCTGCGGCCCGGTCGGCGCCCAGTTGGCGCCATGATGATGATCGACCCGGCCATCGCCGACCGGCTCCTGGCCGCGTCGGGGACCAGCCTCGAGGATCTCGACCGGCAGGCGCAACAGCTTGCCCCGGGGGAGGCCTACCTGACCGCGCCCGGCCCGGAGGTGGCTTTCGAGATTCCAGTGGAGATGGGTCCGGACCTCGATGAGAAGTACATCTCCGTGATCGGATATATCCCTGGCGCAGGCGCCGAAGTGGGGCTGGACGATGATGTGATCCTCGTGAGCGCCCACTATGACGGCGTAGGGACCGCCCCCGACGGCATACTCTACCCCGGCGCCAACGACAACCTCAGCGCCGTGGCGACGATGCTCGAGTTGGCTCGCCTGATGAAAGATGGCCCCTACGCGTCAGACAAGACGATCGTGTTCGTGGCCTGGGCGGGCGGGGATCGCTGGGAAGGATTCAGCGTCATCAATGCCATGAGCGCCAAGATCGGGTTCAATCTCCTCAACGTCGAAGCCGTGATTGAGCTCTCCGGGGTAGGCGGCGGGACCGGGAATGCCATCGCCATCGGCCAAGGAACGAGCTATCGGCTCAGCCGCCTGCTCGAGAGCGCTGCCAGGAGGGTCGGTGTCCGGACGACGACGCGCGGGACAGATCCGCACTTCGGTTTGCCGGAGCCCATCGGTTACGGACAGCGCGACGCGCTGAGCGCCTACCTCTCCTGGGATGGCTCGGACGCCATCGCACACTTGCCCAGCGATACGCCTGACAACATCGAACCGGACAAGCTGCGGTCTGTCGGTGAAACCCTGTCCCTCTTCCTGACGGTCCTGGCGCGTGAAACCCAGTACTAGGCGAGCCGGCGCCATGCACCGCATCCGGCATCGCAGGGCCCTCCTTGGAGCGGCCGCGCTGGCTCTCGCCGCGTGTTCGCCGTCGCCCAATCCATCGTCGGGGTTCGTCCTCCCGGCGACGATCACGGCGACGCCCTTCCGTCCGGTTGCGCCCTCGCCGACCCCGGCCGAGGTGACACTGTGGATCGCCCCGGAGATTCCGGTACCGGTCGCCGAGCGAGTGCTCGGGGCAGCCGCCGCCTCGGACATTCCGCTCCGCCAGGTGGAGACACCCGGCGAGGCCTCCGTGCGCCTCGAGCCTGACGGCGCGGAGACCGTCGCCGACTGGACGTACGCACTCGTCGCCCCTTTCCCCACCGTGGAAGATGGGATGAGCATCGAAGCGCTTCGCGCGGCCTGGGCGGGGGAAGGCGGACCGCCGATCTTCATCGAGGACGATGACGCACCGGCGCTGAAGCTTCTCCTCGGAGTTCCGGGGCAGAACGTCGTGGTCGGGAGCGAGGGCGCCCTGCTCGACGCCGCTTGGTCCTCTCGACCATCGAGGGCGATCATCCCGTTTGACGCCCTTGAGCCTCGTTGGAAAGTCCTGCAGTTGAACGGGACTTCGATCTTGACCCGCGAAGAGGATCTAACTGCCTACCCGTTGGAACTTTCCCTCGGCTTGAGCGGTGCACCCGAGGCCATAGAGTGGTTTCGCAGTTCCCTGGAGACTTCGGAGGGTACCGTCCCGATCGTCAACCGAAGCCCGCAGCGGATGACGACCCTCGTCATGACCGGTGTCACCGCGTTGACCCGCGCCACCGCCTGGCAAATGGACCGGTCTGGGATGACCTTCCCGGCGCGAGACATCGGGGACTGGCTCCGCACGGCCGACATCACCCACATCAGCAACGAGGTCTCCTTCACCGAGGCCTGCCCGGACCCCATACCTGATCAGACTCGGCTTCTCTTCTGTTCTTCGCCGAGGCACATCGCCCTCCTGGAGGAGGTCGGGACGGATGTTGTCGAGCTGACCGGGAATCACGTCCTGGACGCCGGGGAGCAGGCGTTTCTGGGGAGCCTCGACCTGTACCGAGAGCGCGGCTGGGTGTGGTTCGGTGGAGGTACGGATCTCGACGAAGCGACCCAACCGGCGCTGTTTGAGCACAACGGGAATCGGATCGCGTTGCTCGGATGCAACGAGGCCGGCCCGGTCAGCGCGTGGGCGGCCTACGAGGAGCCCGGGGCGACACCGTGCGGCCCCGATCGCCTGAAGGCCGACATCACGGCCCTGCGCGAATCCGGATACCTGCCGATCTTTACCTTCCAGTGGCACGAGCATTACGCGCCGACGGCGCCGGCCTCTCAGCGAGAAGCCTTCCTCGCCGCGGCCCAGGCCGGGGCGGTCGGGGTCAGCGGAAGTCAGGCCCATCAGCCGCAGGGCTTCGCCTTCCGCGACGGTGCCTTCATTCACTACGGGCTGGGGAATCTCTTCTTCGATCAGATGTGGTCGAATGCCGTCCGGCAGGAGTTCATCGACCGCTACGTCTTTCACGACGGGCGGTTGATCTCGGTCGAACTGCTGACGGCCTACCTCGAGGACTGGGCGCGGCCGAGGCCCATGACGCCGGAGGAACGAGCGGCGTTCCTCGACGAGATGTTCCGCGCCAGCGGCTGGTAGGCCAAGGTCCAGATGAGCGGATCTTCGGTGCGCCTGTCGACGCCCGGAGAGACTTCCCAGGGCGTGTCGACTCAGGCGATCTCGGCCCGTGCCCTGAGTCCGGCGAGCGACCGGCCCTCGGCCGCCTCGATCCGCTGATCGGCGGTGGCCAGGGCTTCCTCCCATTGCTGCGCCGGTTCCGGATCCCGCAGGCCTCGGGCGTTGATGCGGACATTCCACGCCGCGGCCTGGAACGCGGCGCGCGCCATCGCCACGGCCGCTGCAGCGTCGGTGATGGCGTTGACATTCCCGATCTCGACGGCTTCCGCCGCCAGTTCGGCAGCGTCCGCCGCCGCTAGAGCCACGGAGAGCGGGATCCTTGCGGCCTGGAGGGTTGCCGCTTCAAGTGCCTGATCGCGCGAGGCCTGCTCTTCGGCGGTCTCCTTGGGAAGGCGCATCGCCCGCAGAACGGCTTCGAAGGCCGTTGCGTCGTCTTGGGCCAGCCCGACCAGGCGATGCCGAAGGCCCTCGGCCGACTCCAGGACCACCCCCATCCTGGCCTCGATCGTCGCGTACTTCTTCTTGCCGATCGTCAGCCGGGCGACCATCGCCGTGAGGGCGGCCGCCATGGCGCCGGCGGTGGCTGCGGCCGAGCCGCCGCCGGGGGTCGGTGTGCCGGCGGCGAGCCGGTCGAGGAACCCGAGATCGCCAGGCTGCGGGGCCTCGCGCATCGCCGTGAGCCGCGCCTCGAGGACTTGGGCCTGCTCGAATCCGTCCAGCTGCAAGTACCAGGCGGCGGCGTCCAGGATCGCTCCCTCGGGTACCAGTCCGACCAACTCCGAGCGCAAGATGTCGACGCCATGCCGGTGGGCCTCGCGTCGGATGAGCTCGACGACGCGGGCCAGCGGCGTGCGCGTGTAGTCGGTGAGATTCATCGAGATCTGGGCCCGACCGTTCACGTCAAGGCCGAGCGCCTTGACGAACCGCAGGCCGCCGGAGGAGTGGCGGACGGCGCGGGCGATCTCCTTGGCGATGCGCACCTCGGAGGTCGTCAGGTAGACGTTGTAGGCGATCAGGGGCAGCCGGGCACCGATTACCGTGGCGCCGGCCGGACCGAGTCTGGCCGGCCCGCAATCCGGAGCGCGGCCGGGATCGCTGGCGATCGATGTCAGAAGCCCTTCGAACTCTCCTCGGCGGACGTCCTCTAGGTTGACCCTGTCGGGCCGTCGGGCGGCAGCTTCATAGAAGTAGACCGGGATCTCGAGTTCCCCGCCGACCCGCTCGCCCAGGCTGTGGGCCAGCGCCACGCACGCCTCCAGGCTGGACCCCGAGAGCGGCACGAACGGGACGACATCGGTCGCCCCGATGCGCGGATGCTCGCCCTGATGCTCCCGCAGGTCGATCGCCTTGGCGGCATGGGCGATGGCGACGAACGCTGCTTCGGCCACCGCCGAGGCCGGGCCGGCGAACGTGATCACGCTTCGGTTGTGGTCAGGGTCGGAATGGACGTCGAGGACAAGAACGCCCGGGACGCCCCGGATTGCTTCCCGGAGGCCTTCAATCACTTCCGGCCGCCGTCCCTCGGAGAAATTCGGGATGCACTCGATCCAGCCTTCGGTCATCGACGCCTCACGCATGGGGGTCCGTTCGCGATCCAGCATGGACGCGGAGGCCTAGTATAGACCCGGCCTGCCCTTGGGGGAGATCGTTAAGACTCTGTTCATCGAAGTCCGAGAGCGGGCGGGTAGAATGGCAAGCCAACCCGCCCGGAGGCCAGCCCCAACTCGAAAGAATGCCCTTCGACAAGGCGTCTGGAGAATCGATGGAGAGGATCTGGGAGAAGCCCATGAAACGAAGGATCGCCCTGCGCTTCCTTTTGCTCGGCCTGACGGTGATGATGCTGGGGGCATGTACCGGTTCGTCTGGGACGGCGACTCCGACCGCGGCAGAGGAAGGCGTCACGCCCGAGCTGGTTGCGACGTCGCCCGCCGCGCCAACGGCGCAGGTCCCGGATGCCACCGCCGGGAGCGCTGATGAGACTCCTGCTCTGCCGGAGTCGCCCTCCCCGAAGCCGGTGCGCACTGAGCTCGAGGCGACGGACCCAACAACCGTCAGCCTGGCCAGCGGCCGGCCGATGCTGGTCGAATTCTTCGCCTTCTGGTGACCGACTTGCCGCAAACTGGCGCCCGTCGTGCACGGGCTCGAGAGCACCTGGAGCGACCGAATCAACTTCGTCTACCTGGATATCGACGATCCCCGGACGAACCCATTCAAGAGCGCTCTGGGCTTCGCCTACCAGCCTCATCTCTTCCTGCTGGATGGGGACGGGAGAGTGATCGCCCAGTGGGTTGGGTACGTCGAAGCGGCGACGCTTGAGGAGGCTTTCGTATCGGCGACGGGATGAGACTCGCTTCCGCGCGACGTCGGTGATAGACTCACGGCGCCTCTCCGGAGGCTCTTATCTTTCGAACCTTGCAGGAATTCCTCGTCGGGGCGCCGCTCCCCACGGCCCGCCTCGAGTCTGAGCGGCTGAGCCGGACTCGCGCACTGGCCGCCCTTTCGCCGGACGCGCTTTCCTCCGTCGCCTATGCCAACCAAGAGATCTTCCTCGGGCTGGCGGTTGCTGGCGCGGCGGGACTGGCGTACTCCTTCCCGATCGCCATTGCCATCACCGCTCTTGTCCTTGCCCTGGCGATGTCCTACTCGCAGACGATCTACGCCTACCCGACTGGCGGCGGATCGTACACCGTTGCGCGGGAGAACCTGGGACGCTCCGCCGGATTGATCGCGGGCGGTGCTCTCCTGATTGACTACGTACTGACGGCCGCCGTGAGTCTGACCGCCGGGGTTGCTGCGATTGCGTCTGCCTTCCCCGGGCTTTGGCCTCATCGCGTCCCCTTGGCTTTGTTCCTGCTGTTCGTGATCACCCTGGCCAATCTGAGAGGCGTTCGCGAGTCGGGCGCGGCCATGGCGGCCCCCGTCTATCTCTTTCTGGCGGCCTTCGGCGGCATGGTGGTCCTTGGATTGTGGCAAGCGATGACCCGACCGTCGCCGACATGGGTGGCCCCGACCCCGTCGCCGGTTCCGGTCACGACGGCTCTTCTGCTCCACACCTTCGCCGCCGGCTGCACGGCACTCACGGGGATCGAAGCGATCAGCAACGGAATCGGGATCTTCAAGCCTCCAGTTTCGCGAAATGCGAGCCGCACCCTGTGGGTCATGGCCCTGCTGATGGCGTTCTTGTTCCTGGGCTCGGTCGGGCTGACCCAGCACTTCGCGGTTCTCCCAAGACCCGACGAGACCATCCTGTCGGCTCTCGCACATTTGATCCTCGGGGAGTCACCGGCGTACGTCCTCGTGCAAGCGGTGACCCTGGCGATCCTGGCGGTGGCGGCCAACACGAGTTTCGCCGGGTTTCCCCGCGTCGCCTCGGTCCTGGCGCGCGACCGCTATCTGCCGCATCAATTCGAGCACCTGGGGGATCGGTTGGTCTATTCCAACGGGATGCTCGTCCTGGCGGGTCTCACTGGATTTCTGATCGTCGCTTTTGGTGGCGATTCGCATGCGCTGATCCCCCTCTTTGCCGTGGGGGTCTTCCTGGCGTTCACGCTTTCCCAAGCCGGGATGGTGGTGCACTGGAGGAAGGAACGCGGTCCGGGTTGGCGGTGGAAGGCGCTGGCCAACGCCCTGGGAGCCATGATCACGGCCCTGACGTTCCTGATCGTTGCCGTAGGCAAGTTCGTCGAAGGTGCGTGGTTCGTGCTTGTCCTGATCCCCGGACTGGGCATTGTCTTCCGGCTGGTCCATGAGCACTACGACGATGTTGCCCGCGAGCTCACCTTGCGCGGGCTCCCGCCGAGCCTGCGTGCTCCTCCGGAACCGAGGGTCATCATTCCGGTCTCCGGGATCCATCGCGGGGTGATCGAGGCGTTGCGCTACGCCGAGTCGATCAGCCACCGGATCACCGGGGTCCTGGTCGAGGCGGATCCCGAGTCGGCAGCTCGTGTTCGCAGGGAATGGGATCGGTGGTTCCCGGATATCCCCCTGGCGGTTGTGCCGTCACCCTATCGTTCGATCATCGGCCCGCTTCTGGAATTCATCGACCGCGAGGACGCCGAGCACAACGACGGTCAGCTGGCGACGATCCTTCTGCCCGAGTTCGTTCCGGCTCGCTGGTGGCAAGCCCTGCTCCACAACCAGACCGCATTCCTGCTGAAGCTGGCGCTGCTCTATCGCAAGCGACGGTTCGGCCACGTCCGGGCGATCATCGACATCCCGTACTACCTTCGCGAGTAGGGGCCCGGGACGCCCGCAGGCGTGCCGCAGGGCGGGTTCCCGGCCGGGGCGCCCGTCCGGGGGCGCCGCTCGCCGTGCCTGTATCTGATGTCTTGCTTGTCCTACAAAGTCCCGCCAAGGATGGCCGCGGCCCTGGGCTAGCTCCAATCACCCACTGCGCCGCCGGGTGTTTGGGTCTATACTCCGCCCGAACGCCCGGCCCCCCGGGGCCGAAGGC
>DATIPT010000125.1:0-18122 GCA_035471625.1 Anaerolineales bacterium | reverse complement strand
CGGCATCGCCGGCGGCCAGCACGCCACCCAAGTTGTCGAGGAGGGATCCGCCGCAGGTGTTGGAGGTCGTGAGGGGCGTCGTCACGACCATCGCCCCCGGCGACGTCGGGAACGTGTCGGTGAAGTTCAGACCGCTAATGGCGACGGGGTTCGGGTTGCTGATCGTGAACGTCAGGACCGAGACCCCGTTGACGTTCGTCGGGTCGGGGGCGAAGTTCTTCGAGATCGACAGTGTTGTTGGATCAATGATCGCCGCGATCCGGGCCGAGGTCGAGTAGTCCGAGTTGTAGTGATAGGACGAGCCTGAGAAGTCGTAGATCAACGTGTTCAGGACTTGCGTGGTCCCACCGCCGGAGATGATCGTGACGTTGTAGTCGACCGTGACAGTACCCCCATACTTCCCGGTCCCAAGGCAGGAACGGTAGTTGGGCGAATTCGGGTCATTCTCCCAACCACAGCCATCGGCGTAGAGCTTTGTTGCTGCGTCGGGGTCGGGCGTGACGAGATCATTCGCCGTGTAGGTCGTCGCCACGCTGTTGATGCGGAATATGGTGTTCGGAAAGTTGATGAACTCTTCGATCTGCTCGTAGCCGTTGGTGGCGGTGGCGGCCTCGAGGCGGATGGTGTACGTGTTGCCGACCACCAGCGCCATCGTCCCGCCGGCCGGGACGGAGACGCCGTCGAGCAACACATCGGTCGTCGAGTTGCGGCTCTGAGAGATCAAGTACTCGACGAAGAGTTCTCGTGGGGTGAGCGTACTGATGGGGAGAGTCTCCGCCGAGTCGACTTCGATGTGATAGCGACGGGATGTGCCGCGCGCGTTGGCGTTGCGCGTGACGTTCACCTCGAAATAGACGTCCCGACAGGTATTGCCTCCTGCCAACGTGCCAATGTTGATGGGCACGGTCGCGGGATCCCCTGCGTCGCCCAAGGAGGTCGGTCGCAGCTTTATGTAGGAGTTGGCGCTGTCCCAGATCAACTGGACGGTGACGCTGGTTGCCGGGTCCGGGCCCACATTGCAAACCCGCACGCCTACAGGGAAGTTCTCCGGCCCGACACTGACGTTGTTGCTGTCTAGGCCGATGACATTCCAAGTGATTGGCGCAACTGTCAGGTTGGGTTCCGCCGAGACGGTGTACATCGGCGCGCCGATCATCTGGGCCAGCACCAGCCCAGTGACTGTGATCATAGCGACGCGTCGGAGAACCTTGGTCCTCATCGAATTGAATATGGCCGACCGCCGGGTCGGCGACGCGGACTGGTCTCGGGTTAAGCGCCCGTTGAGGCCCGCAGGATAGATTGTAGGCTAGGCTTACTCCGCCTACAAGCACGGAATCCCACCCAAAGCCTTCGGAATCATTTCATTCAAACCGGGCTGCGCCCCGGACCCGGACCTGGGTACTATCCAGCCCCGTCCCTCAGCCCGATCGAGGGACGTCTTCCTCGTCGCGCGGCTCAAAGCCCTCCCCCGGTCTGGTCTCCCTCTTGCACCTGACGTGCGGGGCGCCACCGGGGCCGCCCGCAACCGCCTCATATGGAACTCTTATGTCGACAAACCGGGGTCGCCGGTGCCCAAATGCTATAATCGCCAGCGGAAGCCCTGAACGCCCGGGGTGTTCCGAGGACGGGTACTATGATGCGTTTTGACCGGTTCACCGAGCGCGCCCAGGACGCGGCCCAACGCGCCGCCGAGATCATCCAGCGCTACGGTCACAACCAGATCGACACCGAGCACATCCTGCTCGCCTTGATCGAGCAGCCCCAGGGCGTGATCCCCCAGATCCTGGAGCGGCTCAATATCGATATCGACGCCCTGACCGACCGCATCGATCAGCAGCTGCGCGCCAGCCCCAAGGCCAACATCTACGGCGGCGGCGCCGGCCAGATCTTCATCACCCCCCGGGTCAAGCGGGTCGTCGACATGGCCAACGAAGAGGCCAACCGCCTCAACGACGAGTACATCTCGACCGAACACCTGTTCCTGGCGATCCTCTCTGAGCGCAACACCGCCATCTCGCGGCTCCTGGCCGAAGAGGGCATCACCAAGGAGCGGGTCTACGACGCCGTCAAGGAGATCCGCGGCGGCCAGCGGGTCACCGACCGGAAGGCCGAATCCCGCTACCGGACGCTCGAGAAGTACTCCCGCGACCTGACGACGCTCGCCAAGGAAGGCAAGCTCGATCCGGTCATCGGCCGTGACGGCGAGATCCTGCGGGTCATCCAGATCCTCTCCCGCCGCACCAAGAACAACCCGGTGCTGATCGGCGAAGCCGGCGTCGGCAAGACGGCCATCGTCGAGGGTCTGGCGCAGAAGATCGCCACCAACGACGTCCCCGAGATCCTGATGGGCAAGCGCGTCGTCTCGCTCGACCTGGGCGGGATGATCGCCGGCTCGCGTTTCCGGGGCGAGTTCGAAGAGCGCCTCAAGGCCGCCATCGAGGAGATCCAACGGTCCGAGGGCGAGATCATCCTGATGATCGATGAGCTCCACACCGTCGTCGGCGCCGGAGCGGCCCAGGGGGCGATGGACGCCTCCAACATGCTCAAGCCGGCGCTGGCCCGCGGCGAACTGCAGTGTATCGGCGCCACCACTCTCGACGAGTACCACAAGCACATTGAGAAGGACGCCGCCCTCGAGCGGCGATTCGCCCCGGTGTACGTCGATGAGCCGAGCGTCGAAGAGACAATCAAGATGCTCCAGGGGCTGCGCGACCGCTACGAGGCCCACCACAAAGTACGCTTCTCCGACGAAGCCCTCCAAGCCGCCGCCAAGCTTTCGCACCGCTATGTCACCGATCGCTCCCTGCCCGACAAGGCGATCGACCTGATGGACGAAGCCGCCGCCAAGCTGCGCATCGCCCTGTACTCCCTGCCTCCCGATCTGAAGACTCTCAAGGTCGAGATCGATCGCATGCTTGCCGAGGAGGAGCAGGCCGGCAACGAGCGCGACTACGAGCGGGCAGCCGAGATGAAGGCCAACCGCCTGCGCCTGGAAGAAGAGTTCCGCGACAAGCGCGACGCCTGGGAATCCGAGCACCAACTCGACGACGTCGTCGACGAACACGACATCGCCGAGGTCGTCGGCCAGTGGACCGGGATCCCGGTCACCCAGATGATGGAGACCGAGGCCGAGAAGCTGCTCCATATGGAGGAGCGCCTGCACGAACAGATCATCGGGCAGGAGGCCGCCATCCACGCCCTGGCCGACGCCATCCGCCGCGCCCGCTCCGGGCTGAAGGACCCGCGCCGGCCGATCGGCTCGTTCATCTTCCTCGGCTCGTCCGGGGTCGGCAAAACCGAACTGGCCAAGGCCCTCGCCAAGTTCCTGTTCGGCGACGACGACGCCCTGGTCCGGATCGACATGAGCGAGTATCGCGAGGAGCACACCGTCTCGCGCCTGTTCGGCGCCCCGCCCGGCTACATCGGCTACGAGGAAGGCGGCCAGCTCACCGAGGCCGTCCGCCGCCGTCCGTACCGGGTCATCCTGTTCGACGAGATCGAGAAGGCTCACCCACAGGTGTGGAACGCCCTGCTGCAGATCCTCGACGACGGACGCCTGACCGACGGCCAGGGCCACATCGTCGACTTCCGCAACACGGTCCTGGTGATGACTTCCAACCTCGGGACCGAGTTCGTCACCCGGGCCGGGACGCTCGGTTTCCGCCGCCGCGACGCCGATGCGCCGCCGGCCGTGCGCGAGTCCGAGGAGAAGATCGAGAAGGCCCTCAAGGACACCTTCCGACCCGAGTTCCTCAACCGGATCGACGAGGTCATCATCTTCTCCCCGCTCGACCTGGACGAGATGGAGCAGATCGTCGATCTGCAGATGAAGGAAGTCCGTGAGCGCCTGAGCGAGCACGACCTGTCGGTCGAGCTGACCGAGGCCGCCCGCAAGTGGCTCGCCCGCACCGGCTACGATCCGTCGTTCGGGGCGCGGCCGCTGCGCCGGGCGATCCAGAAGTTCGTCGAGAGCCCGCTCTCGATCAAGATCCTGCAGGGCGAGTTCGAGCCAGGGGATGTCGTTCTGGTGGACGTCGACGAGAAGGAAGAAGGAGTCGTGTTCCGCCGCACCGACCGCGAGTCCCCGGTCTCCCTGCCGCAGGAAGTCAACGCCTGAAGAGCAGGCCCGCCACAGCAAGACTCAAACCGGCGCCCGAAGGCGCCGGTTTTCTCTTCTCCACACGGCTTCAGAGCATGTGACGCGCCCGAGGCGAGAAGTCCTCCAGCCCATAGACCCGCGGGATGATGAGGGAGGCGAGGACGATTCCGGCCGACATCACGACGGCAGTCGTCCCCGCTCCGGCGGCGGAGGCCGAGAAGGTATTGAACGAGGCGTGAAAGATGATCGCCATCAAGACGCTGCCGCCGGTGCTGTTGTAGATCCAGGTGTAGACCACGCTCCCGCAGATGATGGTGATCGCCAGGAACGGATACATCCACAAGCCCATCGCCTGATAGGTATCCAGGTAGAAGAAGGCGGGGAGATGCCAGAGTGCCCAGAAGATCCCCAGGATCAACGTGGCCCGCCCGGCCGTTCTTCCATGCTGCAGGCGGGGCAAGGCGAATCCCCGCCAGCCGATCTCTTCGCCCATCCCGTAGGTCAGGAACCAGAAGATCCACGCCCCGAGCAGCCCGAGCGGCGGCATGTAGTTCACCTGGCCGACCAGTGCCAGGTCTGGGAGCTCCCCCCCGAGAAGGACGCTGACGGCCACACCGACGGCGAAGAGCGCCGCCGGTGAGAGCAGGGCGATGGCGAACCAGCCCCAGCCCACCCGCCAGCGGACGATGCGGCTCCAGAGCTCCTTCAGTCCCGCACTTCTCCCGATCCACGCCGTTGCGACGATCGCCGCCAGCATCGGTCCGTAGGGGGCGAGGTAGTGGACGGTCGGAGGCAGCGAAAGCCCACCCCAGCCGTTCTCCGATGCGATCAGCACGAGCTGAATCCCCCACGTGATCAGGAACGTGAGCCCAAAGTAGACGGCCAGCGCCCACCCCCGGGCCGTCACCGCGGGTTCTTCTCTCGATGTGATTCCGGAGGATTCGACGGCCATGGCCGCCTCCCTACCCCTCGCGGGGTCCATCCGGATCGGTCAGGCGTGTCCGGATGAAGACGCGGTCCTGCGCCGCGCGCGTGAGATCGGCCGGGATCGGCACGCCCGAGGCGTCGAGACCGATCCCGAGGGGACGCGCGAACGAAGGCGCCTGGGCGATGAGCTCGGACAGCCCGGCTTCGACCTCGGGGGTCGTTTCGACGACCGTGGCCGTGCCGGAGCGCTCCCTCCCGGCAACGAGGCAAACGATCGGCGTCGGGCGACCGCGCAAGTTGCGCCACCACGTCCGCGACCGGAAGCTCACGGTCAGCAGGTCGTTCCCGTGGCGCACGTAGTTGACCGGGGTCGTCAGTTCACGGCCGGACTTGCGACCGCGCACGGTGATCAGCATCGTGTTCCCGCTGAGCAGGCCGTGGAGCGGGGATCGCAGGATCCCGGCCATGACCACGTTGAACCACATCGATCCTCCGCGCAATGGGTCGCGGGGAATATACACCCATCGGCAGGCGGCAGAGAACACCTCGGAGGTGCGGTCCGCTGACGCCCGAAGGAGTAGGATCGACTGCGGGCGTTTGGCCGGCGTGGCCCTGCGGGGGATCGTCCCTCAGACGGGTGAAAGGGGGGCCGGGCGGATCAGGGGATCGCGCCGAACGAAACGGTGACCGTCATCCCCGGGCGAATCTCCGCAAGAACCTCGTCGAGGTCCAGCCTTACCGCGTAGACGACGTCGCCACCGAGGAGCTGCGGGGTTGGCGAGATTGCCACGACGTGTGCCGGGACTTCGGCGCCCAGTGCCTCCACGAAGACTGTGGCGGGCTGACCGACGGCGACCTCGCTCAGGTCCAGTTCGCTGAGATCCGTGGTCTCCACCTGCAGGTGTACAAGATCGGTGACGGTCACAACTGCCTGCCCCGGGGCGGCGAATTCTCCCGGCGCAATAGCGACGGCCCCGATGACCCCGTCCACGGGCGAGGTCAACCGCGTGGCGTGGAGCCGAACCTGTGCCGCCGCGAGGGCATCACGAGCTTCCTCCAAAGCCGCCAACATGACGCCGGACGCATCCGCCGGGATGGGCTCGTCCCGAAGTGCGGCGAGGTACCACTGCGCCTCCTGGACGGCGGCCGTCGCCGCCGCCAGGTTGGCGTGCCGGAGGGCGATCTCGATCTCCGAAGGGTGACCGGTGTACCAGTTGTAGTTGCCCAGCAAGCGGTTGAGGTTCGCCTGAGCCTCCGAAAGCCGGATCTGGGCGCGGGCCCGCTCAGGATCGTTCCTTTCCAACTCCGTCACCCCACTGAAGGCATTCGTCGCCTCGGCCAGCTCGCGGCGGGCCAATGCGATCTGCGCCTGGATGTTGTCGATGAAACCTTCCGTAGCTCGAGGGTAGGACAGCGAGTTGACCTTCTTCTGCGCCTCGTCCTGCGCCTCCAGCGCGATCGCGACAGCCTGATCGGCCTGGGCGATCGCCGCCTCCGACGTCAGTTCGCGCAGGGCTCGCTGGGCCCGAGCGACTTCCAGCTGCGCCAGTTCACTTTCCAGTTCGACGAGCATCTCCCCCGCCCGCACCGAATCCCCGACGGCAACACGGACCGCATGGACGACGCCTCCCTGGCCAAACGCCAGGCTGGCCTCCCCGGGGGAGATCACCGTTCCAGAGGCGGTTGCCCCGCCGGCTGCGACGGCTGTTCCCCCCGGCTCCGCCCCGCCGCCGCGATCGAGCACGACCGTCGGCAGGGGCGTCGGAGATCCCCCGATCGAACCGCACCCGGTCAGCGCAACCAGGCCCAGGGCAAGACCCAACGCCAGACGGCGCATCTCAGGCCCCTCCGGTCGCCTGCTTGTCCTCGACCACCAGGCCATCTTGCAGAGTGACCACGCGGCGGGCGTACTGGATCACGCGCGGATCATGAGTTGCGAAGACAAAGGTGACACCGGTCTCCTGGTTCAGGCGCGTCATCGTCTCCATAACCTGCTGACCGTTCGGCGTGTCGAGGTTCGCCGTGGGCTCGTCGGCCAGGATGATGCTCGGCTTCACCGCCAGCGCCCGGGCGATGGCGATCCGTTGCTGCTGGCCGCCGCTCAGTTGATCGGGCCGGCTGGTGCCGCGATCGCCCAGCCCGACCGCCTCCAGCAGCTCGGTCACTCGGGCGCGGCGCTCCGCGGGATCATGCCCGTTGAGCAGCAAGGGCATCTCGATGTTCTCGTAGGCGGTGAGGGTTGGGATCAGAGCGAAGAACTGGAAGATGAAACCGATCGTCCCCCGACGCATA
The DNA here is from genome assembly GCA_035471625.1 of Anaerolineales bacterium. Classification (GTDB taxonomy): domain Bacteria; phylum Chloroflexota; class Anaerolineae; order Anaerolineales; family E44-bin32; genus DATEVL01. Next base: position 10,804 of record DATIPT010000125.1, on the reverse strand, counting down.
TCGGCCCGCTGGTCGCGTTTGAGCTGGCTGACATCCTGGCCGTTGATGATCACCCGGCCGCTCGTGGGGCGATCGAGACACCCCAGCAGCTGCAGGAGCGTCGTCTTCCCTGAGCCGGACGGACCGACGAGCGCCGTGAACTCGCCGCCTTCCACCACTAGGTTCACGCCGCGGAGCGCATGCGTCTCCACCTTGCCGACCGTGTACACCCGGGTGACATTCTCGATCTTGGCGACTTCCATGGGCGACGCTCCTCTACTTCTCGGCGCGCAGGGCCACGACGGGCTCCATGCGCGAAGCCACGACGGCCGGATACAGGCCGGCCAGCAGCGTGACGACAAAGGTCAGCAGGGTCAAGGTTGCCGTGTCCTGCAGGGTCAGTTCGGTGTAGATCTTGTCGGCGAACAACATGCCGGTGATGCCGAAATTCTCGACGTCCAGGGGGAACCCGTAGCGCGTGAAGTAGGCGATCACGATGCCCCCGATGACCAGGCCGATCAGGATCCCGCCCACCGCCAGGAAGCCGGACTCGGCCAAGAAGATCGCCATCAACCGTCGGCCGCGCATGCCGATCGCCGATAAGATGCCGATCTCACGCGTTCGCTCGTAGACCGACATGATCTGGGTGTTGACGATGACCGTCGCGGCGACTCCCAGGACGATCAGGTAGAAGAAGACCATGTAGCTGGACGAGAGTTCTTCGGTCTGGACCAGCAGCTCATTCATGTCCTGCCAGGTGAGAACCTGGAAGCCGGGCGCCTGCAGCGCGGCGACGACGGCCTCGGTCTGCGCCGTATCGTTCAGCAGGACCAGGATCGTGCTGGCGTGGTTCTCGGCCCGGCCGAAGGTCTGGGCCTTGGCCAGAGGGAGGAAGACCGTCAGGCCGTCGAAACCGGAAGTCCCGGTGCTGAAGATCCCGCGGACGGTGAAGCGCTGTTCGTCGACCTCGCCCCCGGACGTGTTCACCGAAAGGCTGACCTGGTCGCCAGCCGACAGTCCCAGACGCCGGGCCAGGGCCCGCCCGATCAAGACGCCGTCGCGGTCATCCGCCGCCAGGAACTCTCCCTCCTGCATCCCGTCGCGATAGGGGGCGTTGGCCGCCGACGGGGGATCGATCCCCACCACGCGAACTCCGGCCGATTCGTCCCGGGTCGTCACGAAGCCGCTGGCGTAGAGGCGGGGCGTGGCGACCGCGACCGGACCGAGCGCGGCGATCTGAGCCGCCACCTGGTCGGGGTTCTCGATCAGGCTCTCCCACTTGAGGCTCGTCCTGGCTTCGTCGTACGAATCCGCCCGCACCTGGAGATGCCCCGATTGCAGTTTGATGGCGAGTTCGATCGCGTCCCCGGTCTCCCCCTTGATGAAGGAAGCCATCATCAACAGCAGGGCGAGCGCCGCGCCCATCGCCAGCGCCGAGAAGAACGAGCGCCGGCGGTTGCGCCCCAGGTTGCGATAAGCGAGTTTCAGCAGTTGGATCATGGTTGGCCTCAGACGTAGTGCAGCGCCTCGGCCGGGTCGCGTTGCGCCGCCTCACGCGCGGGGATAAGCGCCGCCAGCGCGGCGATGACCGCCACCGTCAGCGCCCGGCTCAAGAGGCGCCCGACTCCCCAGCTGGGATAGATCTTGTCGGTGATTAGCGCTGTGTAGCTGGCCATGCCCGAGAAGGCGGTGTAGTCCAAGCCGACCCAGCGCATCATCCCGTTGAAGGCCAGTCCCAGGACGATCCCGGCGGCGACGCCAACCAGGCCAATGAGCGTACCTTCCAGGATGAACAGCAGGGAGATCTGCCTCGGCTTGAGCCCCAACGCGCCCAGAACGCCGATCTCGCGCGTCCGCTCATACACGGCCATCAGGAGCAGGTTGAGGATCCCGATGCCGGCGATCCCCAGGATGATGACGCTGAAGATGTCCATCACCTGCCCCTTGGAGGCGATGGCGTACTGCAATTCCGGATAGGAGTCCTCGAACGACTGGATCTCGTAGCCGGGTAGGGATGGCTTCAGCTTGGCGATCAGCTTGTCTTCGTCGCCGATCCGGTCCAGGAAGATGGCCACCTCGGTCGACTGGCCGGGGAGGTCGTACAGCGTTTGGGCCTCGGCCAGCGAGAGGTAGACGGTGAGCTTCTCGATCTCGGGGATCCCCAGGTCGTAGATCCCGACGACGGTCATCGTGCGGCGCCGCATCTGGTCGTGCGTCGCCCGCCCGGTGAGGGTGATCCGATCGCCGACGTCCACTCCCATGGCGTCGGCGAGCCCCTTCCCGATCAGAATCGAATCCCCGTCGTCGGCCGTCAGGGCGCGCCCAGCGACCACGTTCTGGGCCGCCAGGTTGACCGCCTGTTCGACCTCGGGTTCGATCGCCGTGATGCCCACGGCGAACGCCCCTTCGCGGCTGCTGGTCAGTCCCCCGGTGTTGATCCGACGCGCCGCGGCCACAACCCCCGGATGGCTCCGGACGGCCTCCAGCACCTCGACATCGTTGGCGAGCGGCAGCAGCGGCTTCGCCCCGGTGCTGTTTCCATAGCCCTCAGCGTGGATCTGGATGTTCCCGCCGACGACCTTGATGGCGTTCCCATAGATCGCCTGGTTGAAACCGTCGACCAGGCCGTCGTACATCATCATCAGGGACAGCCCGAAGCCCATCGCGGCGACGATGATGATCGTCCGCCGGCGGTGGCGCCACATGTTCCGCCATGCCAATCGCAAGTACAACGCCATCGAACGGCCTCCCTCGCATGACGCCGCGTCGGTTGGCAGCCCGGCCGACTGGGATCAGCAACCCCGGTCGCCCACGGAGAACCTTCTCCGGAGCGGCCGGGTACTCGGACTGCTCGCTCGCCACTGGTTATACACCGATCGCGATCGGGGCGGTGCGGGTCTTGTCATACCCGGGAAGAGATGAAGAGCATCTTTGCGCGCAGGGGCCCCGGCGCAGGCCGGGGCCCCTGGCTCGGACTGCCAGGACTGGGAGCCCGGCTACGGCCCGTTCCGGAAGCCGTCCCATGAGGCCAGGGCAGGCTTGGCCGCTCCATCGGCCTCGCGCAGCCCGACCGCCTGGAACATCCCCAGCGTGTTGATATCGGCCTCGGGCCGCCCCTGGTCGCGCATGGCGTCGGCGTACGCCTCCGGGTCGAAGTCGCTCAGCAGCAGGTAGGTCCAGAACGCCAGGCGCTCGCCGAGTTGGGCGTGGATGGCCTCGAGGTACGAGACCTGATCCGAGGGAGCACCCGGGAACGGGCCGATCGGCTCGGAGGTGTATCCACCCTCCCCCAGGGCCAGCGGCTTGTTCGTTCGATCGAGCAGAGGGGTGTAGTAGTCGTCGGGGATGGCGGCGCCGTTGGGGAAGGCGATGAACGGATACGACGAGATCACCCATACGTCGAGCTCGGGCTCGAAGGCCTCGACTTGATTCCAGTTGACCTCATAGGCCTGGCGGCCTTCGGCGATCTCCGGGAGGACGTTGTTGAGGTCTTCCCATTGGAAGGTCACGAAGACCTGGGTCTCGGGCGACGCGGCCTTCGCGGCGGCATAGACGTCTCGATACAGGCTCAGGTAGTGCGGGAAGTCGTCCGGATGCGCGTCGGCGTAGGTGTTGATCTCCGAGGCCAGCCCAAGGTAGCGAGGGCGGAACTCCCGGGCGATCCACAGCGCGAATTCGGTGAAGGCCGTCCGAATGTCGGGGTTGGCGAAATTCGCCTCCCAATCCTGCGGAAGGCCCATGAACTCGCGGCGATTCAGGCCATTGAGCGGATCAACGACGAAGATCGCGCCGAGGCCGTTCTGCGAGGCCAGCACGACCTGGTTCCGAATGTCCTCCTGCGCTTGGGACTCGTCGTCCCCAGGTTCGAGCATGGCCTCCCACGGGATCGCCGGCTGGATCAGGATGAAATCGGCATGGTTACCGAGATCACGGAAGTGGTTGAGCACGGCGAGAAAGCTTGGCTCGGGAGGCGAGGGGAAGAAACCGTAGGCCGTTCTCCCGATTTCGAAGACCTGGGCATCCGGTATTCGCGTCGCTTCGGGTTGGGCTTCGGGAGCGCAGGCCAACCCGGACAAGGCCAGCGCCAGGACGACGAGGGCGATCCGCCGCATGTCCACCTCCTGCGATCACTCAGAGTACCGCCGAACGGGCGCAAAGGTCGCGCCCAGGCGGAGACCACTTGCTCCCGCCTGCACAAGCGACCCGCCCACCAGGACTCGGCCGAATGGCCTGCGTGTTATCATGACGACTCGGTCCGTCGTCGCATCCAAGAGGCAACCCCGCTGCCCATCCTGCCCCGGCCTGCCATGAGCCGGCACCCTTCGACACGCGGGGCACTTCGGCCGAGTCAGGGACCTTGGACAGGCGCGGGACGTCTGCAGCGTTCGTGGAGGTGAGGGAATGCGCTCCTTCTGGACCGGCGCCATCAGCTTCGGCTTGATCTACATCCCGGTCAAGTTGTACAACGCCAGCGAGACCAGCGAGCTGAGCTTCAACCTGCTGCGTCGCTCCGACCGCAGCCGGATCCGCTACGTTCGTGTCGCCGCCGATACCGGCGAAGAAGTCTCCAACGACGAAATCGTCAAGGGCTACGAGTTCAGCAAGGGCGAGTACGTCGTCCTCGAGGACGATGATTTCAAGAAGGCCAACGTCCGCAAGACCCAGACGATCGACATCGTGACCTTCGTCGACGCCGCCCAGGTCGACTACAAGCTGTACGAGAAGCCCTACTACCTCGAGCCGATCAAGGGCGCCGCCAAGGCCTACGCCCTGCTGCGCGAGGCGCTGGCCAGCAGCGGCAAGGTCGGGGTGGGCCGCTTCGTCCTACGCAACCGCGAGGCCCTGGGCGTGATCAAGCCGGAGGGGAACGTCATCGTCCTCAACCAGCTGCGCTACCTCTCCGAGCTGCGCGATCCCGGCGAACTGACCCTGCCCGAGGCCGGCGCGGTCCCCGAAGCCGAACTGGACATGGCCGTCAAGCTGATCGAAACGCTGACCGGCGACTGGGAGCCGGCGCAGTACCGCGACACCTACGAAGACGATCTGCGGGCGATCATTCAGGCCAAGGTCGAGGGGCGTGAGCCGGAGGCCGAATCCGAGGCCCCGATCCCGATCGAAGTGACCGACTTGTTCGCCAAGCTCAGCCAGAGCCTGGAGCAGGCCAAGCAACAGAAGGGCGAGAACCCATGAGGCTTCCGGGAAGCCATCGGCTTCCCGGAAGCTCCCCCGCTCGATGACCCTGCAGGACTATGATCGCAAGCGCGACTTCGAGCGCACGCCGGAGCCGCCGCCTGGCCCGGGGCGCGAACCGGGCGAACGGCGTCCCCGCTTCCTGGTACACAAACACGAGGCCACCCGCCTGCACTACGACCTGCGCCTCGAACTCGATGGGGTCCTCAAGAGCTGGGCCGTCCCAAGGGGCCCATCGCTCGATCCCGATGAGAAACGCCTGGCGGTCCTCGTCGAAGATCACCCCTTCGACTACGGTGAATTCGAAGGCATCATCCCCGAAGGCAACTACGGCGCCGGGACGGTCATGATCTGGGACGAGGGAACCTTCGGCGCCCCGAAGGCCGAGACCTTCGGGCAGGTTCAAGATTCGCTGCGCGATGGACTGGCCAAGGGGACGATCAAGGTCATCCTGGAGGGAGCCAAGCTCAAGGGGCAATTCGCCCTCGTTCGCCTCAAGAAGGGCGGCGAGAACGATTGGCTGTTGATCAAAGACAAGGACGATCACGCCACCCCGCGCGACATCCTCGAACTGGATCGCTCGGCCCGCTCCGGACGTTCGATGGACGAGATCCGCCGCCAGGAGCTCGCCCGGCCGCGCGCCGACGCGATCGCGATCGATCTCCTCTCCGTCGATCTTTCCGACGCGTCGGCCGCGGCGTTCCCGTCGGATGTCTCACCGATGCTGGCCGAGTTGGTGACAGCACCTTTCACCCGTCCGGGTTGGCTCTTCGAGATCAAGTGGGACGGTTACCGGGCGGTGGCCGAGATCCATGCCGACGAGGTCCGCCTGTACTCGCGCAACCAGGTCAGCTTCCTGGAGGACTTTCCCCCGGTCGTAGAGGACCTGAAGCGCATCAGCGCCGAGATGGTCCTCGACGGGGAAATCGTCGCCGTCGACTCCGACGGCCGGGCCCGGATGCGGCTGCTGCGCGAGTACTTGCGCTCCCGCCAAGGACGGCTCGTCTACTACGTCTTCGATCTGCTCTACCTCGACGGGCGCGACCTGACCGGCCTGCCGCTTTCACGCCGGCGGGCGATCCTCAAGCAGGTCCTGCCCGACCTTCCGCACATCCGCATGAGCGACGGGATCGAGGAACAGGGCGAAGCCCTGTTCGCTTCAGTCGTCGAGGCCGGCGTCGAGGGGATCATCGCCAAGGACCTGAGCAGTCCCTACACCCAGGGGGCGCGCGGCACGACCTGGCGCAAGATCAAGGCCCGCGCCCGCCAGGACTTCGTCATCGGCGGGTTCACCGAGGCGCGCGGGGAAGCGATGCCCTTCGGGGCAATACTCGTCGGCGTGTACGACGGCAAGGACCTGGTCTTCACCGGGCGCGTCGGGACCGGGTTCGACGAGAAGGAGCGGGCCCGCATCAAGGCGGCCTTGACGCCCCTCGTCCAGCCGAAGTGTCCCTTCCGCGAGGCCCCACAGACCGACACTCCGGCGACCTGGGTATCACCGCAGATCGTGTGCTCGGTCAACTTCACCGAGTGGACCGAGGACGGCTACCTGCGCGAGCCGGTGTACGAGTCGATCCGCAGTGACCACAACCCGCGCCTGGTCGCCCGGCGCGAGGCCGCGCCCGAAGTGCCGGTGGCGTCCAAGCGCCGCTTCTACCGGTCAGAGAGTGCCAGCGTCCGGGTTGAGATCGGCGGTCAGACCCTGAACCTGACGAACCTGGAAAAGGTCTACTGGCCGGAGGACGGCTACACCAAGGGCGACATGATCGCCTACTACCGCGACGTGGCGACGCTGATGCTGCCCTACCTTGAGGACCGCCCCGAGTCGCTGCATCGGTTCCCGAACGGGATCGCCGCCAAGTCGTTTTATCAGAAGGACATCGAGCAGCCGCCACCCTGGCTCAAGACCGTTCGCATCGAGTCGGAGTCGAAGGGCGAGAGCATCAACTTCCTCGTCTGCCAGGACGAGGCCAGCCTGGTTTACATGGCGAACCTCGGCTCGATCGAGATCCACCCGTGGAACTCGCGCCTCGAGAGCCTCGAACAGCCCGACTGGCTGGTCATCGATCTCGATCCGGCCGATCAGACTTTCGAGCAGATCGTCGCGGTCGCCCAGACGACGCACGAGATCCTGGAGACGGCGGGCGCCGAATCCTTCGTCAAGACCTCCGGGGCGACCGGCTTGCACATTTACGTCCCGCTCGGCGCCCGCTACACCTATGAGCAGGGACGCCAGTTCGCCAGCCTCGTGGCGCATCTCGTCCACGCCCGCCACCCGAAACTCACCAGCCTGGAACGCAAGCCGTCGTCGCGCAAGGGCAAGATGTACCTCGACGCCTACCAGAACCGCCGCGGCCAAACCCTGGCGGCCCCGTATTCGATCCGCCCCCTGAACGGCGCCCCGGTTTCAACGCCGCTCCGCTGGAACGAGCTCCAACCCGGGCTGCGGCCGGGCGCGTTTACGATCAAGACGGTGCGAGAGCGCCTCGACCGCGTCGGCGACCTGTGGGGCGGCGTTCTGGGACTCGGGATCGACATGGAGGCGTGCCTGGCGGCCCTGCAGCCGCTGTGGGCCGATACGATGGGGGCGGGGCGGGGCTAGCCTTCAGCGCAGGTGCGAATCAAAGCTGTCGCCGCGACCTCCGCAGTCCTGCATAGGCCGCCGCCGCGACGCCGACCGCCAGCAACACGCTCGAGCCCCCGACGAGGATCCATTTGACCAGCGTGAACCATGGAGCCAGAGCCGCTGCGAGCGGCGCGCCTTGCGGGTACATCCCCATGACGATCGACGTGGCCGCGTTCTCGAGCACGTCGAAGATGACGGCCCCGATCGGCACGAGATTGGCCAGCTGCCACCGGGAGCCCGGCTGGAAGCCCTTGTTGAACAGCCAGGTGATCGCGGTCAGGTAGAAGAAGCCGTAGACGAGCGGGAACGCCAGGTCGAAGGTCCAGCGCGCCTGTATGTATTCGGCTCGGCCGGTCTCCCCGTAGGCTTCGGCCATCCCCGTCAGGTCTTCCGGCGCATAGAACAGGGAGACGTCCGGCGATCCGGATCCGGCGCTGGCGGCTTCCGCCTTGCGCGCCTGGGCCGGGAGCACGGTCGCGCCGAAGACGAGGAAGATCAGCAGGCCGACCAGGGCGACCCGGCCGGTGATCACGCGGCGCAGCGATTGGGATAGACGGGTCGGCATCGCACCTCCATGAGGAATCCCACCAAGTCTACCCGTCCGCGATCCGAGTCGCGCGGTGGACTCCCGGCCTCGGGAACCCGGCGGGCGTCTCGCCGCGCACGACGACCCGCCCGCGCCCCAGGACTTCCCAGCGACCATTGCCGCCGACCAGGGCGGTGTCCCCATCGATTCCAACGAGATGCGAGCGGCGCGGTCGCAGGGCTGCCGCGGGTCCCAGCATCCATCCCGGAATCTCATCGAAGTGCGGCAGGACGAACGCATCCGCGACGAGTCCGAAGGCAGGTTGCCAGAGGGATGGACGGCGCAAGGAAGGCCGCCCGGGGATCCACCCCCCGAGGATCATCGCCCCGGCGCTGCACCCGGCGACGACGCCGCCGCGGGCGAGGACCCCAAGGATCGATTCCCACAGCACTGTGTGGACGAGGGTCCGATAGAGGTAGTCCGGCTTGCCGCCCGAGAGGTAGACGAGATCCGATCGTGCGACCGCCTCGGCGAAGGTCGCCTGGGCGCATGCCTCCCGATCGAGCGCCATGATCGATGTCGCCGAGGCGCCAAGTTTCTCGAAGTGCGAGACGCCAGCCACGCCCCAACGTTCGGCCACCGCTCGTCCGTCGGGGGCCGAGGCCGTCGGCAGGATGGCGACCGAGCGACCTTGAGCCCGCGCCAGCAGCGCCCGGTCGACTTCACGCATCGCCGGGAGGAACTCCCCGGACCCGACGAGCGCCAGGGTGCCGGCTCGAGGCTCACCCTCCGGCGGCAAGCTCACGTCCTTCGGCGTACAGGTCCCCGTAGATCGCCGCTCCCACGGCCAGGACGTAGAAGTAAGCCGGCAACACAAGGAAGCCGAGCAGGCAGATCAGGATGAAGGTGTAGTACAGCGCCAACGAGGCGAACCACACGACCCCCATCAACCCGGCGATGATGATCCAGGCGATCAGGACCCCGAGCAGGTTGCGCCGCAGGATCGGCCACCATCCTCGCACTTCGAAGGCGGCAGCGAAGCGGTCTTCAAAGGCGAAGTGCGCCAACGCCACCGGCAGGGGGATCGAGGCGAGAACGAAGAGCACCGAACCGACGGCGAACGAGAGGAACATGGTCCCCATGCCGAGGAGAAGCAGGAAGGCGAGACCCCCGTCGCCGTCCGCGCCGGTGGAGCTCATGAGCGGAAGGAACGAGGCGAAGTACGCAAGGAAGCCCAGGACGAAGGCCGCGAGTCCGGGAAGGAAGAACAAGAGAGAAATCGCCCATCCGCGCAATCCGTCCTTGAGAAGCGTCCCCCAGTCTTCCCAGGCGTGCATCGCCGGCGGTTCGCTACCTGCGGTCCGTCTCAGGATCTGGACGCAGTAGCCGAGGCCGAAGAGCGCCGGGAGGATGGGGATGAACAGGCTGGCGATGAACACCCCGCTGCCGACCAGAAAACGATTGGTCGCGCTTCGATCGGCGAAGGGGAAGCGGAAGTAGGGTTTGAGCGCGCTGACGGCAGCCAGGTGGGGCACCGGGGACTCCAGGGTCGGCAGACCCAATGTAGCCGATGCCGGTCGGAACGCCAAGCATGGATGATGGCTGGGGCACGGCCTCGCCACAGGCGACGTTCGCGAGGCAGCCGCGCAAGGTTGGGCTCGCGCAGCATTCCTTCCCAAACGAGCCAAGATTGGGGGTAGCGGGATACCTGGTGTCCCGCTAGAATCCCGGCTTCTTTCGGGTGAGGGCCATCCCCGCCGGACGCCCGCAGCGCGATGGCTGGAGATCCGACCCGGTTGGGGGCGAAGTCGACGAGCACTCGCCCGGGCCAGGAATGACCGGTCGAGCCAACATCAAGAGGATATCGAGGAGGGTGAATGAACGCGAAGTTCTGGTTGCCGTCCCTTATGCTTGTCGCGACCATGGTGGGTTGTGGATCTTCAGCTCCGACGGCCGCACCGGTCGATGAACCGCTCGACATTCCACCAACCAGTGCTGTGGAAATGCCCTCCGCCCCTCCGGCCACCGCGCCTGTGCAGATCGACGTCGAAGCGTACGATGCCTGCCAGATCGTGCCTCCCTCAGACGTTGTCGATCTCCTCGGCGGCTCCTTGGTCAGCGCCTCGGAGCAGCAACCGGGGCCAAGTTGCGTCTACGGGATTGACCCGGGAGACGGTTCCTACGACAACTACATCGTCTACATCCTCCCCGCCGACATGACGGCCGCATTCTTCGAGGCCGCCCCGGGAGAGCTTGGTGATCCGCTCCCGGGTCTCGGGGACGAGGCCTACCTGGACTATGAGGAGGCCACGGAGACGTACGACCTGCAAGTCCTTGTGGACGGGCGCTTCTCGGTGGAGGTGATCGGATCCACCGAAGACGGCACCCGGTCCATTGCCGAATTGTTTCTGTCGCGGATGATGGGGCCGTAGGCCTCCATCCCTGAACCCGGAGGCAATCTGTCGACCAACCGGAGAGGGCGA
>DATIPT010000124.1:0-5815 GCA_035471625.1 Anaerolineales bacterium | reverse complement strand
GCCCAAGACGAGGTAGACCACCAACGAGAGCAGATATGCCCGCGGCACGTACAGCGGCCGCATCACATGCGAAGCGAGGAACAAGAGCGCAGGGGGGACCGCGGCCAGGGTGATGAGATAGCCGGTCCATTCCAGCGATCTCCCCTGCCGGATGACGAGATAAGCCGTCAGCACAAAGGCCAACACGGCGGCCGCGACAGCAAGAGGCGTCCAGGCGGGCGGCAAGGGCAACGCAGCGTGTGAGCTGACAATCCCCTGGACGATCTCCAGGAGCCCTGGACGCGGCGTCCAGAAGGCGGCCTGGATCTTGGCAACCTGCCCAGGCACGACGACCAGCCACGGCAAGAACAACAGGGCCATCGCGGCCTGGGCGAGCAACAGCGATGCCAGGGTGCGCCATGCCCGGCGGATCAAGAGGTAGACATTCGGGGCGACAATCGAGAACACGGCCAGGTTGTGGGTGTACAGGGCGATGACCCCGGCGCCGACCACGCCCGCCCATGTCAGCCAGGGTGGCCTAGGATCGGAGTTTCGGATCACACCAAGAAGAAGGTAGGCGTACGCACACAATGCGGTCGCCAGGAGCGTGTACATCCGGAGCTCCTGCGAGTGGTAGACCAGCAAGGGAGAGATCGCCGCGAGGAGCGCCGCCCACGGGGCTGCGCGGGCATCGAATGCCGCTCTGGCGAGCAGGAAGACCAGGCCGACGAGCAATACGCCCAGGATCAGATTCAGAGTCCGCAGAGTGAGGATGCTGGATCCCGCGACCATCCACACGCGCAGCGCCAGATAGTAGGCAGGCGGCATCGTATCGGCGGCGGTGCCCGCCAGGATGTCCCGCACCGGCCGGGAAGCCAGCAGGATGCTGAAGGCTTCGTCGTACCACACCGGCCGCGTGGCGATTCCCGGCAAGCGCAGCGCCAGGCCCAGGGCCATCGGGCCAAGCCATGGGATGGCGCGACGGAGTGCCGTCATGGGCTCGCCCCCTGGAGGCGGTGCCATGGCCGGCGGATCCAGATCAGCGCGAGCAACATGCCGATGGGGACTGGCAGGTAATTGAGGGCGCTTTCCTGGCGGCCATCGACGGTCAGAAGGAAGAGGACCCAGGACAAGACTGATACCGCAGCCAGGAAGCCGGCGACCGCCCAGGGCCTGGCACGGCCTTCCGGTTGCGCCGTCACTCGGAACATCATGAATGCCGGGACCAGCATTGGCCCGAAATGAGTAGTCGCCGTGCGGGGGGAGATGAAATGAGTCAACACGATTGTCAACGCGGCTGCCCATACCATCATCTCAAACCGCGCCCGCCGTGCAACCCACCACACGTACCCCACCCCAACGACAAGCCCGGCCGTGAGGACCAGCTCCACCAGCGGCGGGGTGCCAAGATAGTAGGTTGTCAGGATCCAGGTGGCAGATCCGAACTCGGTGTAGGAAGGGTACACCCTGAGCTGGCCTATCCAATCGCCGATCCAGCTCGGCAGCCATGCCATCGGGACCAGGACGAGCACGGCCATCGCGGCGGTGAAAGCACCCACAAACTGCCAGCGTCGAGTCCACACGGCCCAGAACAAGAGACCGGGCACAAGGAGAATGGCCATTTGCGGCTTGACCATAGACACAGCCAGTGCGATCCCTGCCAGGACGTCTCGCCGAGTCCTTAACCCTTCCAAAGCGGCGACCTGGACCAATCCGACCATGACGGCGAGCTGCCCCAGCAGCACGGCACGGGCCGACGGGTACGACACCACGATCCAGAACAGCGCCCAGACCCACAGCCATCCAGCCGGCCGCCAGGACGAGACTTGGCGCGACAGGATCGCCGTTCCGATGACCCCCGCGATCAGGGCGACCATCGCCACCGCGTGCGCGGTGGCGAAGTCCGAGGTCAGGCAGAGTGGCCAGATGATGGCGGCGCTGTAGATCGGGTAGGCGAACGCGACCTGATCCTCGAACTCGAACGCCGGCCGTCCATAGATCCCCTGCTGGATTTCGAGCGTGGCGGATTCGCTGTAGGGGTCGATGCCCCGCGTGAGCCAGTCGCACCCTGCCGACCAGCGCGGGTACAGATCGTTCCCCCCGGGATACTGTTGGGTGTACACCTCCCTCAACGCCCAGGCCAGCGTGCCAAGAAGCAGCGCAGTGAGACCGACGACCAAGGGGATGCGGAGGCGGCGACTCATCAGGCGAGGAGGTCAGCCCCGCGGCGAGCTCCTGTCAGGGCGCCGAAGCCGGCACTCACGGGATGCGGACCCCAAGGTCGGCGCCTTCTCGCGCTCGGAAGGACCACCACCGGACCCAGAAAAGGGCCACGATTGTGGCCAAGGGAAGCCCGACCAGGAGGACAAGCGAAGGGTCCCCGCCCTCCAATTGGCCGAGGGAGACCAGCCATGTCCCACCAGCCAAGACCAAGAGCATGATCCCCGCCGGCGCGTCGATCGCCGATCCTTGACGCGCGTACCACGCCTCCAGGACGACGGCGATGGGAAACAGGAGAAGGATGAGATTCGGAACGGTGCCGAACGGGAGGATCAACAGGGCGATCGTCTGCGTGAGACCGGCCGTCCACAAGAACCGCCGCGCCTCCCCGGGCACGGACTCCTTCCATTCCCACACGAGGTAGACAAACAGCAGCCCGGTCAACACCAGGGTTCCAACCTGGCCGGTGCCAAGCCAGGCGGAGAGCCTCCCGAGGGGGGATAGGAAGACCGGAAGCTCGAGGTAATCGAAAGCCTGTCGTGCCATCTGCGCCGGCCATCCCGGCTCCAGCAACAGGGAACCCCCAAAGACGACCACCAGGCCCGTCAGCAGCCATCCAAGGAGCTGGCGCCTCCGAGAAACGAGCGCCCAGATGGCCGTGTAGATGACGATCCCGAGGCTGACCTGGGGTTTCATCAGCGTTGCCGCAAGCAGCAGCCCCCCCAGCGCCTCCCGCCGGGCCTGGATGGCCGCCACAGCTCCTGCCAGAAGCACGGCTTCCATCGCGGCGAATTGGGCGCTTACCAGCGTCGCGAAGGCCGGATACCAAAGGACCGAGAATCCCAGGATCGAGACGGTCATCCAGACCGAGGTCCGCCACTGCGCGGCTCGGATCCACAGCCAGGTGGCGGCGAAGAGACCGATCTCAAGAAGGCTCATCCAAAGCGCGTGGGCCTGATCCTCGGCGAGCCATCCAAGGGGACCGAATATGGCCACCGCCGGAAACGGATACAGGAAGTGCAGCGGATCCTCGCCACGCTGCTCGTTGGCCGGCCTTCCATAGGCGCGCTGCTGGGATCGTTCGCTGACCGCGGGGTCGTACGGGGACTCCTGCGCCCGAATCCAGGCGCGACCTCCTTCCCAGCGCGGGAAGAAGTCATTGCGGGCGGGCGCCCGAGTCACGTACTCCAGATTGGCGTAGAACAGCGCGAGCACGAGGCCGACGAGCACAATCGGAAGGACCACCCGGGCGGCGACACGCAGGAAGGCACTCACCCCGAGGACGCTCCAAGGTCCTGGCGCACAGCCGGCGGCCCGATCATCTCTCCGAGTCAACCAAGATCACGGCCATCTCATCCCGATATCGTTCGGACCAGCCATTTCCGACCAGGCCATCGACGAGCGGCGACGTCGGAGGCAGGAGGACGATGCGGACAGCGTATGAGTCGAGCGTCTCCTCCCACGCTCCTTGCGCAGACCACAACCGAAGGTAGTCCTCGAACACGACCTCCGGGAACACATCGGTGCGCCCGTCCACGAAGGTGGGGTACTCCGGATACGCCGCCCACAGGAGGTAGCCACCCCAGTTGTAGTCGTTGAGGATCGGGCCCGGGGACGGGCTCCTGCGCAGGACTTCGACTGCCTTCACCGGCACCGAGGAGGAAAGGTGGGCCTGTTGTCTTTCTGGACTGAGTTGCACCAACGTCCAGGACATCCCCGCGAAGATCACAACGCCACCGGCGACTGCGTGGGCAATCCGCCGGAAGCGTCCCGGCTGGTCGGCGAAGGACCCACTTCCGGTGAGCGGTTCGAGCGCTGCGTCTATCTGCTGTGCGAGCAGCGGCGCCGCCGCCAGTGCGAAGACCGCCACGTTGCGCACAGCCAGGAGCGCCAGGACCGCCCAGCCGGCGGTCACCACGAGTTGTGTGGCGCTCGCCCGTTTCGGACTCGCACCCAGCGAGACCACGAGGCCGACAAGCATCACGAGGAATGGGTACAGTCCCGGCTGCTGGAAGTCCGGGGCTTGCCACTCGAGGATGTGCGCCTGGAGCACCGGGATTGCCACAGTCCGCAGGGGATAGACCAGGATCTCCGGACCATGGGGGTTCAGAGAGGCAGCGGCGACGCACAGCACGAGGACCCCCGCCAATGTCAAGATGTCCTGCTGGTGGGCGCCCCAGGCGCGCCGCCACGGTGCCCGACGCGCCGCCGCGTCCAGGCCGACGTCGATCAACGTGCCGATGAGGTACATCGCCATCAAGAGGAAGCCAACGGCAAAGCCACCGTGCACGTTCACCCACACCGCCATCCCCAGGGGCAGAGTCCACACAACCCAGTCGCGTCGCCCGCGCCGACGCCGCTCCAAGACCCACAGGAAGTAGGCCGCCAGCGCGAAGGTGATGATGTGAGGCCGGGCTGCCCAGTAGACCGCGGCAGTGGCGGCCGCCAGCAGGGCGACCGCCGCTCTCAGGAGGATCGGCCCCTGCAGGAGCGGCCACAGGAAGGCCATGCCCAGGCCAGCCAGGATCCCGGTGAAGATCGTCAGGCCTGAGAGCCCGCCCGCGCCGTACGCGCCCAGCAACGCAACTTGTGCCAACCAGCCCGGGTAGCGCCACTCCCGGCCAAAGGCGGTGTGGGAGAAGACGTCCGTGGTCGGCACCTGACCGTTCTCGAGGATCCACTCGCCGGCACGCAGGTGCCACCACGTGTCGGTGTCGACCGCCGGGCGGAGCGCCATCGCCGCCACCCCGAGGACGACGATCAGGATGACGAGCGCTCGATAGCTCAAGGCGCGGCGCCCGGCCCCAACCCGATCGCCTCCGGACGAACCGGGGCGGCTAGATTGTGGAAGACATGAAAATCGCCGATGTCGGTCTCCTCGAAGTCGATCCCCATCTCAATCAGCCGCCTGCTGATGACCCGGTCCAGCCAAGGCTGGCGAGCCGTCACGTACGCCACCGTGCCGGACTCTGCGACGATCTCCCGATAGGGAGGATAGCGGTCGTCCCTCTCGGTGTAGCGAAAGTCAGAATGATAGGGCAGATGCGGCAGATACACCAATCGCTCCTGGCTGAGGAACGCCATCGGGTACGCGACCCAGTACGTCGCGTATCCGGTCCTCTCCCCCCGCTCCTCAAGGAACGCTACCAGCTGGTCGTCGTAGCGATGGTCGTAGCGAGTGGCGGCATCGAACTGGGTCGTGAAGAACGGCGATTTGTTGGCGACCTGCAGGTTCGACCACAGGTTGAAGCCGATCACGAGGCCGAACAGCAACCCAATCACAGCGGGTCGGAATCGAGTTGTCCAAGCCGTGACTCCGGCTGCGGCGAAGATCGCCAGGGCCTGGAAGACGGGCAGGAAGTAACGCCCCGATGGATCGGCACCGAAGCCCGTGAGCAGGAATCCGGCCACGGTCAGGCCGGCGACGCCTCCCAGCAGCCACCGCCCGGTTCCTCCACCCGCAGGCCAGCTCGTTTGGCGGACCCCTCGCGCCAGGGCCGCGATCCACAGGGCGGCGATGATCGGCGTCAGGGGCATTCCCAGCGCGACGATATCCCAGGGCGGGCGCAGGCCAAAGACGACGGTCGGGGCAAACAGGACTAGGTTCACAAGATGG